>CAWVUS010000263.1:0-7632 GCA_963933195.1 uncultured Planctomycetaceae bacterium | reverse complement strand
GGTTCGAATGACGACATCCGCAAGGCCGAAAAGCGCTTCAAAGAAGTTCTTGGTAACGACTCGCTCGATGATGGGTCGGATATGCGGCAACGCGCCCTCTATGGGTTGGCAATTGTCGCCGAGGCGAAGTGTTCGGGAAAAGACAAGTCGGTTGATAAAGCTGTTGCGGCCTACAAGCTACTCGCAGAGATAAATGGGCCGTACCAGGCCCTGGCCAATAGTCGTGTTGAGTCGCTCGAAAAGGGGGCAGCCACGGACTTCTACAAGTGGTTCGCCGAAGTTGCTGAAACTCCCCCGCCCGACCCGGTGACACCCGTATTTGGTTCTGGTGCCAACGGTCGTCCGTTCGATCCCAGCAGTTTGCTGAAAGAGCTGACAGAGCAGAACGGCAAGTCGTCTCCGCATCAACCAGAGCCGGACTCCTCGGGCAAAGACACTCGAAAGATTCCCGGGAGCGTGCCGTTGCCAGGGGCGAAACCGGCCGCGAAGAAGCCTGCCGCGAAGAAGCCTGCCGCGAAGAAGCCGGACGCGAAGAAGCCGGACGCGAAGAAGCCGGACGCGAAGAAGCCGGACGCGAAGAAGTCGGACGAATGAGCCAGGCGGGTGGAGGGTCGCCGATCCGGGTGACCGTCGAGTCCCGGGCCCATGGGTGGCGACTGGACCACTATCTTGTCCGGCTTTACCCCAATTTCAGTCGGGCGCAGTTCCAGTCCTCGATTGCTTCGGGGGCGGTGACGGTCAATGGGTTGGCGGCCAAGTCGTCGCGTCGTTTGCGGGTCAACGACGTGATCGAGTTGAGTTTGCCCGAGGAATCGTCGCCACGGGTCGAACCCGAGGATCTGCCGTTGTCGGTGTTGTACGAGGACGAGCACCTGGTGGCGATCAACAAGGCAGCTGACATGATCGTTCATCCGGGACGTGGCCAAACGACAGGAACGTTGGTTGCCGCCCTGCAGTTTCACTTTGATTCGTTGAGTGACGTTGGTGGCATGTTGCGACCGGGCATCGTTCATCGTCTCGACCGGGACACCACCGGCGTGATCCTGGTGGCCAAGAACAACCAGGTCCACCACAAGCTTTCGCGGCAATTTGAACATCGCGAGGTGACCAAGCGTTACCTCGCCATCTGCTGGGGCCGCCCCGAACTGGACAGCGATTACATCGAGACGTACCTGGGTCCCAGTCGTCGCAATCGCGAGAAGATGCGGGTGGTGCCAGCCGGTGGCAAGGCCCGGCATGCTGAAACGTTCTACGAGGTGCTTGAGCGATTCGAGCGGCTGTCCTACGTGAGGCTGTCTCCCCGGACCGGTCGCACTCATCAACTCCGCGTCCACCTGGCCCACCTGGGCCATCCCGTGCTTGCCGACAGGCTGTACGGTGGTGATCGTCCAGAGGGCCGGGTGTTTCCGGCTCGTCGCCAGACGTTGCATGCCCATTCGCTGGAAGTGACCCATCCGGTCACCGGTCGGTCGATCCGGTTCGAGGCGCCGTTGCCGGAGGATTTCCAGCAGACTCTCGAGTGCTTGCGTACCGGCGAGGGTCCGGTAGGATCGTGACACGTTGCCATCACGGGGTGGTTGTCCGACGCGTGGAAACATTTTTGCAGATTGCCAGGGTGGATTGAGCGATGAGGTTAGCCAGGGTTCGTACCGTTGAGGGTTCAATCGGAGTGGCCGTGTTGTCCGAGGATGGTTCGGCATCATTGCTGGATCTTTCGGGCTCCGAGAGCATCAGTTCGCTGGCCGATCTGCTTCACTCGGCAGATCCTCGTGCTGCCGTCCAACGGTTGGTCGATGCCGGGACCACCGAACTGGCGGCCGGAGGCTACTCGTGCCTGGCTCCGGTTGACAGCCAGGAGGTGTGGGCCGCAGGTGTGACCTACAAGCGGAGCCAGGTGGCTCGGATGGAAGAGTCCGAGAGCGCCGCGACTCACTACGACAAGGTCTACACGGCTGATCGCCCGGAATTGTTTCTCAAGGCCACCCCCCATCGTGTCGCCGGCCCGGGGGACCCGGTACGAGTTCGAGCCGACAGTGACTGGACTGTTCCCGAACCCGAGTTTGTCCTGGTGATCAGTCCCGATCTGAGGCTGGTGGGCTACACGATCGGCAATGACGTGTCGGCGCGAGACATCGAGGGTGAGAATCCTCTCTACCTGCCCCAGGCGAAATGTTACCGGGACGCGGCTGGCCTGGGCCCATGCGTCCTCCTGGCCGATGGGTCACTTGATCGTCCTGGCACCGAGATCGCGATCGAGATCCAGCGGGCTGGAGAGACGGTCTTTGATGGCACCACGAACCTGGATCGAATGGCCCGGACCTTTGAAGATCTCATCGGCTGGCTCAGCCGTGAGAACGTTTTTCCTGACGGCGTGGTGTTGATGACCGGCACCGGGATTGTCCCGCCTGACGAGTTCACCCTGGAAGATGGCGACACGGTCTCGATTTCGGTCACTGGCATCGGTAACCTGACCAATCCGGTGGTCAAGGACCCCGCCTGAGACGTCATGTTTTCCGTGTTGTGAATCGGCACGAGGCCCATTCCGTTATGGATGTTCCGGTGATCCCCGACGCACTGCTCGGACAGATCCACAACCGGGATTGCCTGGAGGGTCTCGCCGAATTGCCCGACGGGTGCGTGGATCTCGCGTTTGCCGATCCACCGTTCAATATCGGATACGAGTACGACGAGTACGACGACCGGCGGGATGCCGATGACTACCTCGCGTGGAGCCGGCGATGGACCGCCGAGGTGGTGCGGGTACTGAAGCCGGGTGGAACCTTCTGGCTGGCGATCGGTGACGAGTACGCCGCCGAGTTGTCGGTGATGCAAAAGCAGGATCATTCGCTCGCACTTCGCAACTGGGTCATCTGGTACTACACCTTTGGGGTCAATTGCACGAAGAAGTTCAGCCGTTCGCATGCGCACCTGTTTTACTTCGTCAAGGACGAGTCGTCGTTCACGTTCAACGCCGACGATCCTGAGATCCGGGTTCCCTCGGCGCGACAATTGGTCTACGGCGACAAGCGGGCCAATCCTCGCGGACGGTTGCCCGACGACACCTGGGTGTTGCGGCCCCAGGACATCCCCGAGTCCTTCGGGGCCGATGAGGACACCTGGTACTTTCCGCGGGTCAACGGCACCTTCAAGGAACGTGCCGGTTGGCACGGGTGCCAGATGCCCGAGCAGTTGCTGGGTCGGATTGTCCGTGCGTGTTCAAATCCCGGCGACGTGGTTCTGGACCCATTCGCCGGCAGCGGCACCACGCTGGCGGTTGCCCGGAAGTTGGAGCGGCTGCCGATCGGGTTCGAACTGTCCGAGGAGTACAGCGAACTTGCCAGCAAGCGGCTGGCGTCAATCGCTCCGGGTGATCCTCTCGAGGGAACCGAGAATCCATTGACCAGCGCCCCGAGAACATCAGCGGGCGTCAGGCTCAGTGACAGGGCGGCCAAGTCGCGGCCCGATGACCGGCAACTGGAATTGCTCTAGCCGAGTTGCTCTGCGGGGGAGCCCTGGTCTCAGCCGGTTGTCACTGGCTCGTACTGTCCGGACAGGCGGTCGATCGCATCGACGGGATCCATGTTGAACATCGCCCGTCCTCCGGTTCCCCAGCGACCGTCCTGGAAATGGAAAATCGCCGCCGCGTCTCGCACCAGGCCCACGGCTTCGACATCCTCCATGTCGCCTCCCTCGATGGCCTCGAAGCGGATGTTCACACCGACAAACGCCGTCAGCATTCCGTCCTCGATCGATCGTCCCCAGGTGACTTCGGGAAGCCACTCGCAGTCGACCCATCGCAGGTCACGGGGAATCCCGCGGCCCCGTGCCAGGTCAAAGAACTTGGCTTCCAGTTGTTCACGTTGCATCCGGAACAGGCCGACCGCCGAGACTTCCTGGCGTCGACGAAAGCGGCGAGCCAGTTGGGGGGCCACCAGGAGCAATCCCAGCAGCAGCGCCACTGGGACGGCGATCGCGAACAGAATCAGGTTCGACACGGAATGGCCTCGATAGATCGGGACGTCAGCGGCTGTGAATCGATACTAGGGAGGGCGGTTGAGCCGACACAAGGGGCTTTCGGCGGCGAGGTTGCATCGCGTTGTATCTCCGGTACCCTCGCTGTTTCGTGACTCCGATGCCCCGTGATTTCCAGGAAGACGTTCGATGCCGCTTCTGGGTGCCCATATGTCCGTCGCAGGTGGATTCCACAACGCGGTTGACGCCGCGGCCGAGCATGGGATGGAGTGCGTCCAGATCTTCACCAAGAACAACAACCAGTGGCAGGCCCGGCCGATGGATCCCGATTCGGTCGAGTTGTTCTGTCGTCGACTTGAAGAAACCGGGGTCCGGCTGCCGTGTGCACACGCCAGTTACTTGATCAACCTGGGCAGCCCCAAGCAGGATCTCTGGCAGAAATCGATCGAGGCCATGACGATCGAGTTGGAACGCGCCGAGATGCTGGGCCTGGCCGGTGTCGTGTTGCATCCCGGGAGTTTCACGACGTCAAGCGAGGGGGAAGGGATCGAGCGGATTGCCGAGGCACTGGACACGGTGTTGTTGTCGACCGATGGACTCGAGGTCGAAGTCTGGCTCGAGAACACTGCCGGGCAGGGCACCAATCTCGGGCACCGTTTCGAACAACTCGAGGCGATCATCAGCCGGCTCCCGGATTCGTCACGGGTCGGAATTTGCCTGGACAGTTGTCACCTGTTTGCCGCCGGATACGCGTTGGAGTCTCCCGAGGAGTACTCGCAGACGATGACGGAATTCGACGAAACGGTTGGTCGAGATCGACTCCGGGCGTGGCACCTCAATGACAGCAAGCGAGAATTTGGCAGCCGCGTGGATCGGCACGAAACAATTGGCGAGGGGCATCTGGGGCTCGAGCCGTTCCGGCACATTCTCAATGATCCGCTCTCAGCCGAACTCCCCATGTACCTCGAGACGCCCAAGGGAGATCGTGACGATCGGACGCTGGATGCGATCAATCTCGAAACGCTCCGTTCCCTCGCCCGGTAGGTTGCCAGGGACCGTGGAACGATCCGAGCGGCAGAATCGGCAAAACCGGCTCATGTCCAACCTGTTTCGTTGCCGATCAGGGACGAGGTGGGGGAATGGTGGACCATTGAGCGACGGGCGAGAGGATCTCGCGTGGAGACCTGCTCTCAATCAAAACAGTCCCGGGCCGGTGCAGCCCTGGTGAGCTTGCTGGTGGGGACCACATTGCTGGTCTCTTCCGGGTGTGCCACGGCGTGGCCACTGGCAGGCTACGATGCTCCTCCAGCGGAACAGCCCGCCGCGACGGTGAATGTCACCGACGTCACCGCCAGGGTCAGAGCCAACGCAGCCGGTGACCTGGTTCCCGTCGATGCTCCAGTGACGATTGGCGGGACGGCCGTGGTCAAAGATTCCCCCGTTTCGGCAACACCGGGAAATGCGGCGTCGGAGCCGAAACTCGTCGATCCGGAGAGCCGTCGTCCGGTGGGATTCGGACAGGCATTGAGTCGCCTGGAGGCCGCGCTCGAGAAGACCGATTCGCCTCCTGCTCCACCCATTCCCCGGCTGACCAGGTCGTCGGAAAACTCGGAAGCAGAGACCCCCGGGCTCATTGAGCCGGTCGGTGGTGGTTCAGTGGTCCGTCCGGCCGTCGTTCCCATTCCACAGATCGTTGTCGAATCGACCGTGCCCAACGAGTTGCCCGAAACGTCGGAAACGCCCGGGGCTCTGAAGCCTGGCCTGGCGACGGCTGCCGTGGTGCGTTTGCCTGATGTCATCGACTGGTCGAGAGACGAAAGTCGTCCCGCCGTCGTCTCACCTCAAACCAGCGTTTCCAGGACTCCGGCCACCAGCGAGGTGCGTCGCCATGTCCCGTGGTGGCTCACCGTGATCGGGCTCGTCGGGATGGTCGGGTTAATCGGGTTGTCCCGGCGTTTCGGGTGGCCATCGGTTTCACCGCTGGAATAATCCGACCCCCACACGCTCCAACCCGAATCGGGTTTTGGCACTGGTAGCGGTCGTCCGTCCCAGCCGACGTGGTGTCGCCGTGTCCGGTACCACGGCTGTGTTTCCAGTCACGGTTTTCTGCCGTTGATTCGATAGTCAGTAGAAGCCGTTGGTGCTGGTCTGCGCGGTTTCGTTTTCGCCCAGCGGCCACCGTTCCAGCGGTGCTTGCCCAAAAAATAGACAACTAATGACTGCTTTCCGGGACGACTTTCATATGCTGCCCGAATTTTTTCGTCGACACAGCCGTGTGGTGTTGGGATTTTTGGTCCTGACGTTTCCCTTTCTGTTCGTCACCGCCGAGTCGTTGACGTCGAACAATGACATCGAGACCTGGTTGCCCGGCGAGGCTCCGGCGCGACAGATCTACGATGGGTTCAAGGAGCGTTTCGGCGCCGAGGAACTCATTCTGGTCGGGCTGCCCGGTGAGGAGTCCGATTCGGCCGTCGACGAGCAACTGGTCGAAGCGGTTTGTGAGCGGATCGAGGCGTTGCCGGAGGTTCGGGTTTGCTGGAGCCCCTACCGGCTGATGTCGATCATGGAGGACCTGGGAGTCGATCGAGACGAGGCCCGTGATCGGCTCGAGGGTCTATCGGCCACGCGTGGTCCCGACGGCCTGATCGGAATCGCCGCGTTGCTGTCCTCCGATGGACTCGCCGATCGGGTTGGCACGGTCAACGCGGTCCGGGAGGAACTGGCTTACTGTCAACTCGAGGAATCTCGATTGGCCGGAGCTCCGGTGATCGTCTCGGAACTCGATCGTCTTGGCAGTCGCGAGAACAACAAGAAGTTCTTCCTGGTCACGCTGGCCGTCTGCCTGGTGCTGCTCTACTGGACGTTGCGTGATTGGAAATTGACCGGTGGTATTCTGGGACTGACCATCTGGTCGATCAACCTGACACTGGCGGTGCTGTCCTGGAGCGGCACCGAGATGAACTTCATCCTGGGGGCCTTGCCAGTGATGGTGATGGTCTTCACCCTGGCCATCTCCGTTCACCTGGTCCACTACTACCGTCACGCGATGCACAGCCCCGATCCCCTGGGGACTGCACTGGGCCTGGCATGGAAGCCGTGCTGCCTGGCCACGTTGACAACCTCGATCGGACTGGCGTCGTTGCGGGTCAGTGATATTGGGCCGGTTCGCCAGTTCGGGATGGCCGGGGCACTGGGGGCGATCGTCGCCTTGGTCGCCGGGCTGGGAGTTGTTCCGGCGCTGTTGACACTGTTTCCGCCGAAACCTCTCGGTTCGGCCGCTAACCGGTTGCAGAGTTCTCGAGGCAATTCGCTCGCTGCCAGGATCGTGGGGAACAGTCGTTTGCTGACCGTCGCGACGCTGGTGCTGATTGTCGTCGCCGGTATTGGCGTTCCACGGTTGCAAACCCGGATTGACCCCATCGATTTTCTTCCCGCAACTGGGCGTGTTCGTCAGGATGCTCGCCAGATCGAACAGAATCTGACCAGTGCAACCACACTCGAGGCTGTCGTCGATTTCGGCACGCAGCCGATGGCGTTCGTGGGCAAACTTGACAAGGTGCGACACATCGAGGAACAGATTCGCCTCAACGACGGTGTGCGACACACGATGTCGTTGGCACAGCTGTTTCCGCAGGAAATGCCCGATGATTCGCTCGAGAC
>CAWVUS010000262.1:0-7672 GCA_963933195.1 uncultured Planctomycetaceae bacterium | reverse complement strand
TTCCCGGTTGGCAAAGAAACGCAACGGCATCGGTGACTCATCGATGCCGGGAGCCACGACACGCGCGTGAAATCTCGCCCCGGAAAAGAACTGGGTCTCCTCCTCTTCTGTCAGCCCAATGATCGGGAAAATCGGGATCGAACGGATGTCGAGCCCATTGCGGGCGAGCGCGTCCATGCCCGCCGCCCAGGCCCGGTCGATGTCGGGATAGGCCGAACTCTCCTCCATCAACAGCAGGCAATAGAAGTAGTGGATCGTCCGCACAAACGCGTAAAGAGCCAGGAAGAGGATTCCACACCACCAGTCCTGGACCTGGGGCAGTTCCGTGGCGATGTTCGAGGGTGTGACGATGTCGCGACTGTAAATCGCCAGCACGACGGTGATCGTGGTGATGATCAGAAAATGCAGCAGTCGGTAGACCCAGCGAGGCATCCGGGTCGTGCGAAGACCCAGGCCAAACACCAGTCGTACACCGGCCATCACCCATCGCCAGATTGTCTTGATCCAGTTCCAGACGATCATCTAGGTCACTCGTTCTTTCCAGTTGTGGTCCAGCCGAGAATTCACTGCCGTGTTGTCGGTGAGGTGGCAGGGGTGTGGCGTGAAGTTCATTTGACAGGGGCAGAGATCGGAATGGGGAATCAAGCAAAACCGCCGGCTGTGACTACGGGGCGGGTTCGGTCAACTGTGGGTCCTTGGGATTGGAATAGTCGACAGTGACGGCCAGGTTCACGCGTGGCTTGACCGTGATCTTCCATTTCTTGCCGGTTGCGATGTCAGTGACCGTGTACTCACCGGCCATGACTTCGGTGCGATTTTTCTTGGCGTTTGCCCGACGGCCCACGATGAATTCCTGGGGATTGCCGCCAGTCCTCTGTAGTGTCAACTTGGCGCTGCGAAGGCCCAGTCGTTTGCCCGTCACCACCACGATCGCCTTGGCCAGGACGAAGGTGATCGTGCGATTGGCGTGTTCACTGGAGACATTGATGCCGTTGGTGGCACTGGCCAGCAGTTCATGTTTTCCAACGGCCTGGGGAATCTTGGCCGCGGGCAGGGTGAGGGTGACGCGGGAGGTTGTGAGGATGTCGGTTCCGGCCAGTTGCCTGGTGGCCAGGGTTTCCTTCTCGGCGAGTTTGCCGTCCTTGTCGGTGTCGAAGCCAACAGCCAACTGCCGAATTCCCGACTCGGCGTCGTTGGCGGTCACCTCGACCTTGAGGTCCGGACCGAGTTCGAAACGGCCCGCGACGCCGGTGATGGCGACGCGGGGCTTGCTGCGGGCGGTGTCGATCCCGATTTCCATCGGCGGCGCCTGGAACGTGATGCGGTCACCAGTCTCCAGGACAGCCTCGAGCGAGTACCTGCCCGGACGGGCGGGGAACCGGACGTCGCCGGCTGCGACAATATGGTGGTCGTCGACACGCCGACGGATTTCCCAGGCCCCGGTCTTGGACAGGCCGACCAGGTCGAATCTCTTGTGGACCGGGTACCGCAATGCGAACAGCCCGGAGGGGCTGACCAGTTTCGGATCCCTGGCCGCAAACCGGTATCGAATGATTCGTCCGGTGTCGAGTTTCCAGGGATCGCGACGGTTTTGCCGATCGAGTTCGGGCGAGTTGATGTCGAACAGCAGACGGCCCGGCTTGTCCCTGGAACCCTTTTCGAAAATGGGCCCTTTTTGCGGGGCAATCACCCGGAGTCCCGCGGGCCTGGTCGCGGCCGGGAAACCGTGTTCGAGCGTCCAACTGAATGCGCGGGGGTATCCGGCCACCTTCAGCCCGATGGGCCACGGCCCCGCCAGGCGGTCGAGGTCGGATTCGTCGAACTCCACGTAGAGCGTCTCGCCCTGGGAACCGACCCGGGTTTTCAAGAACGAATCCCTGGCCAATGCCTGCAACTCGCTCGGCAGGCACAATTCGACGTCCAGCATCCGTGGCACCTGCGAGTCGATGCCAAACTGTTGCCCCAGTTCCAGCGACAGTCGGAAGTCCTGGAATTGCGGGTTGCCGACACGCAGGAAGTCGCGGGGATGCCAGAAGTCGGGCTGAATCCGGTAGGCGACGGTCTTGGATTCCGAATTTCCTCGCAGTTCCAGTTCGAAGATGAACCCGTGCGAGAGTTCTGCCTGGGAGAACGGCTTCTCGCCGGGTGACTGGAATGTGAGCGGCAGCAGTCGGTCGGACTGTTCCAGGGGGAATTCACCCTGGAGGAACTGCTGGCGTTTGCCGTCGCTGGTCCGTCGCAACACTTTGACCGAGACACTCTTGCTGTCATCGTTCTCTGGTCGCACCAGGAATGGGGTCAGTTGCAGCACCGACGGGTCCGGCTTTTTCGGGGCGGGGGCCTTGTCCCCGGCCGCCTTGCCCGGGGCGGTAGCTGGCATGGGTTCAACAGGGGCGTCGGCTGATGGGGGCAGCCGCAGGATGGCAACCGGTGTGCCCGAGGCGGTGGTCACCAGTTCGTTGCGGCCACTTTGTTGATCGATCCGAAAGTCTTTGCTCTCACCATCGGCCAAGAAAACGATCCGCCACTTGGTCGGGTCGAACGGCGGAATCACCGGGACCCTCTCCAGTGCCACCGGGAAACCGGACTTGTCCAGCAGTGCGATGGCCAGCCATTTCCGCGAGTGGCCGACATCCTTGTCGAGTTGGATCCGCAGGCCGTCGATTGTCTCGCGAGTGACACTCAGCGGGGCAGTGATGTTCTGGCCGTTGAGAGTCGGGTGGATCTTGCTGCTGCCCTCGAATGCCAGTTTCCAGGACCCGTCCAGGCCCTGGTCGGGTATCGAAAGCCGGATGTCATGGCTGGAATCGGCGCGAGCCGTCTTCAGCGCGCATTCGATTCTCTGCGGCAGCCAGGTCTTGAGCCACTCGGGGGGCTGTTGTCGCAGGGACCAGTCCTTGCGTTGCTTCAGCAGGTTCTGTGTGGTCCTGGTGCGGTTCACCTGGACGATCGAATCGACACGATCCAGTCGAGGATCGGGAGCGTCGGCACCGTCCAGGGACCGGACCAGCAGTGCCTGTTGTCGCACCTGGGTCGGTGAGGTCCTGGACGGGTCATCCAGATCGTCGGCAATCCGTCGCCAGGCACGATTGATTTCTCGGCCGAGACGAAGGCGTGCAACCATCGTGGGATGACCGCTGCGTTCCTGGCCAACCGCGCTGGCGTTGATGAATTCGTCCCACAGGGTCCAGAGCGTTTCCAGTTCGACGGGGCCTTCAGCCGTCCGCTTCTTGTCGGTCGAGTCGGTGGTGGCCGGGACGGCCAGGGAGAGAGTCTGGATGGCCCAGAATGCCTGCCAGACACCGGCCAACTCGCGCTGCCTGGTTTCCGCGTCGCTGGCAACCGTCGAGGGGCGGATGGTGAGCAGCCGCGTGCGGAGTTCGCTGCGACTGGTCCCGGAAATCCACGGGACCATCATCAGCAGGTCGATGTCGCGCCACTGAAATGGGGTGATGTCGCCGGGTGGCACCTGGTTGAGTTCATCAACGTGCCTGTTGAACGTGGCCTGGAAGGCCTCGTATTCTCCGTCGAGTTTCCGGCAGACCTCGGCCAGGGCCGTGCGGGTCTTCACGTCGTGGGAGGTGTCGCCGAGCAACTGGTTCAATTCTCGAGCGGCCAGGATCATCCGCAGCAGGTTCTTCTCTTCCTGCTCCTTCAATGGGCTGCGGTCGAGATTCGCGAATCGGCCTCGGCTGTTGAGGAGTTCCTTGGCCGGTTGGGGGAGCGCGGCCTGCTGGCACCGTGTGGGGTCGGCTTCCATGCGGTGAGCCACCCACCTGGCGAGGTCCGGAAGCTCGATCATCAGCCTGGCACGGAGTAGGACGGCGTGGCGAATCAGGGTCGCGTTGGTGGCCAACGCCTTGTGGAAAGTTTCGGCCAACTGGAATTGTGTTCGGGCATGATTGCCAGCCCCTTGTTCCAGCCATCTCTCGGCTGCGGTGGTGTGTTGCAGAGCCTTGTCCAGATCATCACCGAGTCGTGGCAGCAGATCGGAGTTGCTGGCAGCGAATTCTTCGAGGCCAACCCGTAGCGTGAACACCGCGTGGCACAGTGTCGCAAAGCTCTTGTTCCACCGGATTCCCAGTTCGCCAGAACGCAGTGCGAGGTCCGCAAGTCGTTTCAAAGAAACGAGTTCCGACGGGAGTGCCGGTTCGCCGATGAGTTCCAAGAGCGGTCGGGATTTTCCCAGGTCCTGTTCGGTGAACTGCGTGTTGGAAGCCAATTGCCTGATGAGTTGGCCAGCAAGTTCTATCCGGGCAGCACGGCGACCCGGCCCGGTTTCGGGAAATTGGGCAACCAGTCCCGCGATCGCCTCCTGCCGTGTCTGAATCTTTGGCGTCTCGTCGTTGGCGGGGGGCTTGGCGGGGGGCAGGGGGGGGGCGTTGGTGGCTGCCTTTTCGGCCGGTTTGGCGGCGGGTGTCTTGACGGCCGGCTGAGCAGGACGTGTTTCGGGCAGTGTCCAGGCGGCCTCGACAAGTGTTCGGATCGCGGTCTTTTTGGTGTCGTCCAATCGGTCGGTGGGTGACACCGTCAATTTCAGGATTGGGAGCGAGGATCGAGTCGAGCGTTCGAGCTTCGAATACACCGGCCCTCCGGAGACCTGGGCGGTGATGGCAGCCAAAAGGTCCGAGGCCCGTTGCAGTTCAGTCGTGGCATCCGACTGGCATCGGATCAGTTGCTCGGAACGCAACAGTCGGGTCTGCAGGGCCCGCCACGATCGGGGGCTGAACAGTGCCGCCCGTTGGGTCTGCCGGAGCGCGTCTCGCTGTTGCCAGAGTTCGTCGAGACGACCCAGGGCAGCGGCGATCTCCGCTGCCGATGGTGTGGCGTCGGGCGGGTCTCCGGATCCTGGAGCAGTTGGATCCGATTCGGCTGTCTGCTCGGATTTCGATTCGGGCGGTGCGTCGGCCGGAGCTGCTTTCTTGCCGTCAGTCTTCTTGGGCTTTGACTTCGGGTCGACGTCATCGGATTCCGGGGCGGCCGTGTCATCGGCGTCTTTCTGGCTGCCATCCTCGTCGGGTTCTGAAGACTCGTCGGTCGCCGTGTCGGATTCCGTCGGACTCACATCGCCGACAGCGACCAGATCGAAGTCCGGAGTTTTGGACCGGGCGGGTATCCAGGACACCGTCTGAGTCACGCCACGATTCTGCTGGGCCCATTGCTGAACGTGATGTTGCACGTAACTGGCCAATTCGCTGCAACTCACCCGGTGGTTTGTGGTTGCGTCGCCTCGCGCGATGTTCGATTCCGGCGTGTGCCAGCCGTCGGCGGCCCCGGCCAGCCCCTGGAGTACGAAATGAGAAAACACCGACTGTCGCGCCGCGTCCATGGTCCAACTGGTCTCGCCGTCATCGGTCGAGAGGATGACATGCAGGTTCTCGGGAGCCAGTTTCTCGATCTCGGTCCTGAGCTGTGTGGGCAGGTCATTGCCGAGGTGTCCGAGTCGCCAGTTGGGGGCGAGTCGGCCGACATCGATCAGTAGCAGGACATTCTCGGCGGGAGTGCTTTTCAGCGAGCCGAGGATTTCCTCCAGGCCGATCACAGGGCTCGTGCTGTCCTGGGTGCCGGGAACTGACAGGAACGGACTGTCGGGAGTGGCGTCCAGGGCCAGGAAGAGGGCCTGGGGCTGATCGTCGTCACGCATTGCGACGATGCCGTGCAGGCTGAGCAACACGATCAGGTTGCTGTCCTTGCCACTGTCGCTGTTGGAAAAATTGTCGAGCGTCAGACGCAAGCCTTCACCGGTCAATTGATCGGGGATGTACTCGGCGTTGTAGGCGGTAACGAACGCTTCGGCGTCTTCCTGGCCAAACGCATTGGGCGGGATCCCCGGGGCGTTGTAGGGAGAGATCCCGATCACGTGAAACTCGGGTTCGGTGGCCGGATCACTCAGCCGAAGCAGCAACAGCAAAATGATGGCACCGGCCAGGCCTGCTGTGGCCAATCCTCCCAGGAATCGTCGTGCCCACAACGGGATCTGTGCGAGCATCGAGTTGTCTGATTCGCTGGTTCGACGCCATTCCTGGGCGGGCCGCGAGGGATATGTCACCTGGGAATCCGGCGGAAGCGTCTTCCAACTACCCGTCTCTTCACTCGGGTTGGACATGTAACTTGCTTCCACGTGTCGGCGGAGTTGCCGTGACCGATTCGGAACCGAGATCCTTCTCTCGCCATCGGCTCTCACGGGCGTCACTCAATCGTTGCCCGAGTTGGTGAGAATGACCCGAAATACCGGGTTTTGCAAGGGTTTGTCGTACAGACGGGTATGCCAATGCAGCCACCAATGCCCTGACCGAATGGAGTCTGTGCGTCGGTCAAACTGTTCGTGCAGCAATTCTGCTTCGAAGCCAATTTTATGGAATCGCTATTGGGTCAAGAAACCCGTTTCACACGATAAAAACCGGTACGTTTTGTTCATCGTGGAGTCTCTTTTAGGTCGATAAATGAAACGGGATGGTGCGGTTAGGCAAGATGGGCAAATATTTCAGTCGCGATTGGTGGCTGGTTTTCATTCGTTCGAGTTGTTGTTCACCCGTTGCCCTCCGACCCGTGACGGTATTTTTTGCAGGCTTTTCGCCGAGTGAGTAAAGAATGTATCTGAATCATTGGCTTGATCGACTGAAGGTGATGTCCTCCAGGAGACGAGTTTTTCGCGGACGTCGTCACCGGATTCAGCATGACAGAACGGCACCGGCGGTCGAGTTGCTGGAAGACCGGACGCTGCTGTCGTCGATTGATCTCACGGCAGGTGTCTTGACATTCAACGGGTCGGCGAGTGCGGCCGAGAGCCTCTCCGTGTCAGTGGCTGGAGAGGTGTACACCTTTGAATCCAGCGAAGTGATCAGCGTCACCGATGACACGGGCACTGCAACAGGCGACGGTACCATCACGGTCACGATCGGGGCTGTGGCGGGTGATGTGACGGAGATCAACGTCGCCCTCGGCGACCTGGACGACACGTTGACCGTGACAGGGGTCAACGATCCGCTCGATTTTGACGGTGAAGGCGGAGACGACACGCTCACCCACGTCGGTGGAGCCAACACGTTCAACATCACCGGCAGCGATTCGGGGAACGTGGGTGGTGCGGGAACCATCGATTTCAGCGGGACCGAGAATCTCGCAGGGGGCACAGGCGACGACACCTTTAATATCGCCAGCGGAGCGACACTGACCGGCGACATCACCGGCGGAACCGGCGACGATACGATCACCCAAGCCGACGGGACCAACACCTGGGATATCACTGCCACCAACGCCGGTGACGTCACGGACATCGGAACCTTCAGCGGAGTCGAAAACCTCAACGGTGGCACCGACCAGGACACGTTTAACGTCACCGTCGCCAGCAGTTTCAACCTCAACGGTGGTGCCGGGGATGATGTCTTTGACGTCGATGCGACGCTGACCGGTGCGATCGACGGCGAGTCCGGAGCCGACACCCTCCAGGGCGACGTGATTGACTCTGTGGACTTGTCGGGCGCCTCCGACGCTGACGGTGCGAGGGGTAACGAGGTGGACTTGACCGGTGGTTTTGACGGGATCAATACGCTGACGGGCAACGGGGGCACACTGTTGGGTCGCAACGCGGCGAGTACCTGGGATCTCGACGGCACACCGACCTACAACGACGGCAACGACCTGTCGATCGGCGGTTTCGTGACGTTGCAGG
>CAWVUS010000261.1:0-7735 GCA_963933195.1 uncultured Planctomycetaceae bacterium | reverse complement strand
CACGGGACGGAACGAACGTCCGTCGGACTGTGGCAGTTGAGGAAGCCCAACGGCGTCGAGGATCGTTGGTGCGAGATCTATGCCGGCAACCATGTGCCGCTGATCGTGTTGTCCAGGACGGACCACACCGGGCCACCTGATGATCCATGGGGTTCGAGTCGAGTGACGCCAGCAGTTTGTTTTCGCAAATGGCAGTGGCATGCCATGGTCGGAGAGAAACATGACAAGCGTCGATTTGCTGAGATTGGCTTCATCGAGGGCCTTCAGCACTGCGCCGACAATCTTGTCGGCCCGGTGCACGGAAGCGTAGTACTGTGACAACTCCTGTCGGATTTCCGGAAGGTCGGGGAGGAAGCCGGGGACAGGGACCTGGTCGGGGTGATAGCGGCGAGGGATGGGCGCCAGCGTGAGTTCTTTGTGTGGAATGGTCTTGTTCTTCGCCTTTTTGTTTTTACGTGCCTTTCGGACCTTGTTGCGTTCCTGCTGACTTCCGGCAAAGGGGCGATGCGGGTCCTGCGAGTTGGCCATCAGGAAGAAGGGCTTTCCCCCAGCGGCGGTCTGTTTCAGGAAAGCCTTCGTGTGTTTGTAATAACGATCGGGGTCGCGGCCGGTCCCGAGTTGCTTGGCGGGGATGACGACGTCCCAGTGCTGGCCTCGGGTGGGGATGACATGAGGCACTTTGGCGAGAATGCCTGTGTGGTAGCCTGCTCGCTTGAGTGTTTCCAGTAGCGTGGGGACTCCAGCCCTGATGGGGTCAAACCCCAGTGCTCCGTTACGGTGGGGGTAACGTCCCGTCATCCAGACCGCGCGGGTGGGCTGGCAAATGGCGATCGTTACGTGCCCGTGTTCGAACCTCAGCCCCTGGGATGCCAGCCTGTCTATGTTGGGGGTGATGCCTTTGATCGGACAACCATAGACTCCCACCGAATCACAGTTCATATCGTCAACGGTTATCAGTAAAACGTTGAGCGGTTTGGCCGGGGGGAAAGCGTCCGCTGCCGTGGCGTTGACTGTGCTCGATATCACCGCCACAAAGGCGGCTACGGACAGGATGAGGTTGAGTTGTCGGGGGGGCCTTGGTCGACAGGGCATGTGGAAGAATCCGAATTGAAACCAGTGAGATGCTCACGATGGCAAGGATAACACGGGCCGGGTGGGCAGCAACCGGGTGTCACCGTAGGATGGGGCGTCCCGGCATCCGCGGGAAATGGCCGGACCCCAAGTGTCATCATTCGGAACAAGATATGAACCGCCTGTGTCGAAGTGTTCTGTTGTCCACGGTGTTTGGTGTGATTGCGGTCACCGCACGGGCAGGTGACGTTGCGAAAACCGTTGAGGTCCCGGAGGCCGTCAAGACGCTCAAAAAGAGCCTGTCGACACTCGATAGTCATGTCGTCGGCCGACCGGATCCCCCCCTGCCCTACACCGTCGAGCCAATTTACCCGAAGTTGAGCTTGGACAATCCGATGTTCGTGATGCTGCAACCCGGGTCGACTCGGCTCCTGTTCATCGACCGCGGTGGAAAGCGTTTGTGTAGAACGTTTGACGATCCCGCAACGGGAAAGTACGAGGTGTTGCACACCTGTGAGGGCATCCAATACAGCCTTTGCACTCATCCGGAGTTTTTGAAAAACGGCCTGATTTACCTGGGGGGAGACCGCAAATCAAAAACGCCAAGTGGCAAGGAGTGCACGGTCATCGAATTGACGCTCGATCCGAAGAAGGGGTTCGCGTTGGTTGATAAAGCGGAGCGGGTCATCCTCAGTTGGGACTCGAACGGCCATAACGGCGCGGCCATTGGCTTTGGCCATGATGGAATGCTCTACATCACCTCAGGCGACGGGACCTCCGACTCGGACACGAATGTCACCGGCCAGAAGATGGACTTGCTCCTGGCAAAAGTGTTGCGAATCGATGTCGACAAGCCGGCGAAGGGGAAGACATATTCGGTTCCCAGGGACAATCCCTTCGTGGGAAAGAAAGGTGTGCGGCCGGAGACATGGGCCTTTGGGTTGAGGAACCCGTGGCGGTTGTCGGTTGATCCGCTCACCGGTGACATCTGGGTGGGCAACAATGGGCAGGACCTATGGGAACAGATTTACCGTGTTCAGAAGGGTGACAATTTTGGCTGGAGCGTTTACGAGGGATCTCATCCCTTTTATTTGCAAAGACAATTGGGGCCGGCACCCCATGTGAAGCCAACTTTCGAACATCCGCATTCTGAAGCCAGGTCAATGACCGGTGGTGTGGTGTACACGGCCAAATCGTTCAAGGATCTGTACGGAGCCTATATCTACGGAGATTATTCCACCGGAAAGATCTGGGCCGGGAAGATGGATGGCGACAAGGTGGCCTGGCACAAAGAAATTGCCGACACGACACTCCAACTCGTGGGATTTGGTCACGACGCGAAGGGGAACATGTTGCTGGTCGATTACCGCAAACCGGCGACGTTTTATGCGTTGCGGCGTGCTCCAGTCGCGAAGTCGCCTGGCCAGGAATTCCCCCGTCGACTCAGTCGCACCGGTTTGTTCGAGTCGGTGAAAGGACACAAGGTCCATTCGGCGTTGATTCCCTACAGTGTCAATTCCCCCCTGTGGTCCGATGGCGCGCACAAGCAGCGGTACATCGCGCTGGCCGTCGTCCAGGACAAGGAGGGGCTTCGTTCTGTACAGAAGGTCAACACGGGCAACGAGACTCGTGGATGGTCTTTCCCCAATGGGACGGTCGTGGTCAAGTCGTTTGGGCTGAGTGTCGCGGATCCGACCAAGGCCGACCGCGGGGCTGGTTTGAAACGCTGGGTGGAGACGCGTTTGCTGCATCGACAACAGGGAGAATGGGTCGGGTATTCGTACCGTTGGAATGCCGAACAGACTGAGGCGGTCCTGGTGAAGAGTGGCGGAAAGGACCAGGTGTTCGACGTGCTCGGCGAGGACGGCGAGATGAGGAAACAGACCTGGCATTACCCGTCACGTTCAGAATGCATGGTGTGCCACAGTCGTGCCGCGGAATACGTGTTGGGACTGTCGACGGTCCAGATGAATCGGGACCACGTTCATGGAGGCGTCGCAGTCAATCAACTGAGTTTACTTGCGGAATTGGGAGTATCTTCGGTGGCGACGGCCGACGAAATGAAGGCGAGGTTCAAGAAACGCCTGGAGGATGATGGGGCGGACGCCGCAACGGTGAAGCGGGACGTGGCCAAGTACAAGCCGGAGTTGCCGTCGGGCCACATGCTGGCAGGTCGGCTGCTGACCAAGGGGGCCCTGGTCGATCCTTACGTTGTGGGCGAAAGCCTGGAGTTGAGAGTCCGTTCGTACCTGCATGCCAATTGTGCACAGTGCCATGTTGCCGCAGGCGGAGGGAATGCCCAGATCGAGCTGAATTTTTCGACACCAATCGCCAAAGCCAAGCTGGTTGATGTGAAGCCCCTGCACGACAATTTCAAGCTGAAGGACCCTCGGCTGGTGGTTCCGGGCAACCCGAAACGGTCCGTGTTGTTGAAGCGGCTTGAAATTCGCGGTCGCGGACAAATGCCCCAGTTGGCGACGAAGTTGGCCGATCGCCGGGCCGTGTCGTTGGTTGAAGAGTGGATCAGGACTCTTCCGGCACCGAAACCTGAACCGGCGAAGTGAGTGGAAGCCGCCTAGGGGGTGGCGGCTTTCGGGCCGAGGCAAATCACTCGTCCGTCGGTGGTGGAGAGGTAGAGGCGTCCGCGAGCGGCCACGAGGCCGTCCCAGGTGGGTAATGCGTCCACGGTTGTGCGGGCCAGCGTTTTTCCATCGCTGGCCGATACGGCCAGCAGCACTGCTCCCTGGCTGCCTTTCAGGGCGGCGTCCTGTTTTGCCAATTTGTCCTGGATGGTCTTGGCCTTTCCGACAAGCAGTCGAAATGATTCCTCTTCGTCGACCAGGTCCGGCGGTCCCATGACGAACAGCGTGGAGCCAGCCTTGGTCATCGCCCGGACAATGAGTGGGATATCACTGGTCCAGCGAGGTTTGACGAACGAGCCAGCCTGTCGGCCGGGTTTTCCGGTGAACCGAAGCGCCAAGCCGCGTTGAGATTTGACCGTCTTGACGCCCGAGAGTTGGCCGTCGTGACCATGCTTGGTTTGGTCGCGAGCTTTTCCGTCGTCAAAATTGTAATCCAGGACGAGCCGGGCGGCTGCAGTCTTCGAACTCGTGGGGTCGTCATGGTGAGCGGCAATCTCGGCGTCAGTCACCAAACCGAAGAACAATCGCACGTCGTCCACTTGGCCTGTTAGTGAAAAGGGGCTCTTGTAGGTGCCGACAGCACCCTGGTCGTCTCCACCAATTTCCATGGACTGGATTGGATCGGTTTTGAGGAGTCCGGCGGACTTGGCCGTGGCATTGGGTTTACCATTGAGGAAGAGCTGCATGGATCCGTCGGTTTTGAGGCGGCCGGCCAGGTGGACCCAGCGACCGGTGATCGTGGTTGAGCTGGTGGCGATTGCCAAAGTGCCCGCGTTGCGGACCAGGAAGCGGGGTTTGCCGTTGACGACGATCAGGGCAAAGCCGGCGGCCGGTCCGCCCCGGGCGACGACCACTCCGTTTTGTCGCTGGATGCGGACCCAGGCCTGGATTGTGAGGGGCGTTCCCTTGGGGTTGAGGATGGGTGTCTTGGGGACATGGACCATCGATGTATTGCCACGGCGGGCATTTTTTTTCGCGGTCTGTTCGTCGGCCGCCGAACGAGCTTCCTGGGGCGGAGTGGATGGAGCTGCAAAGAGTTGGTGTTCGATTGTCGTGGTCCAGCGGTAGTACTGCGGCTTGCGTCCGAATCCGAATATTGTCTCGCCATCAGTGACGAGCATCCGTCCGGACGGGGTGAATTTACCAGCCTGATGATAACCCGCGTGCCCGCCTGCAAAACTTCGTCCGAAGACCCAGTACGCTCGGTGAAAGTAGGTCCCGTCCAGAAAGCCCATCGGGGCGAAGAGGTGCGCATTTTTTCCTTTTTGAACGGAGCCTTGCACTGCGGGATTGCCCGAGTGCGGTCCCATGGCCAAACGTTCTCCATCGAACGAGAACGCCTGGCTTCGCATGAAAACCCGATCGTCAGAACAGGAGAGAATGTCGGGGAGGCCGACGGGCATCTGAAGAGTCTGGAGCGTGGTCTGCAGGTTCTTGCCGGTGCGGGGGTCCTTGTCGTCCATCACTGTTTCGGAGAGTTTGTAGCCGGTGCGTGCGTCGAGGCGCAACATCCGCAGGCCACCATCCAGGTAGGTCGATCGACCCGAAACGGTGTAGACGACACCATCTCGCAAGAGAACATTTCCGTGGACAGGCCATGTCGATTCGAGTTGTTCGAACGCCATCATCCGACGATCGGCTGGAGCCGCTTGAAAACTCCAGCCGAGTTCGCCGTCACTAGCCCGGAGGCAGTGGACTTGTCCGTCTGCGGAACCGAACAGGACGCGAGGTCCCGAGATCGTGGGGGGAGAGTCAATCCGGCCACCGACCGTGTGGGACCACAACGTTTTGCCGGAACGGGCGTCCAGCGCGTGAAGCGTGTGTCGGTCGGTCTCGGCGACGTAGAGTCGGCCGTCAGCGACGACGACGCTGGTGAGGCGTCCTGAGAGTTTGGCTTGCCATGTCGGCGCAAGGTTGGCGGGGACAGCCGAAGGTGTGGTGCCACTTCGCCCGCGATCATGACGATAGGTGGGCCAGTCAGCGGGATTGGCCTTGGTGGAGTCGATCTTCCGCAACTCGTCGAACGCCGGCCCTCGTCGCAATCTCTCCTCGTCGGAGAGTGGCTTGGGGCGACGGCGGGTGGCAGTTTGTGGGGCGAGTACATTGAGTCCGTACAGCTTGGCTTCGGGGTAGCACGCGCAGTTGTGTGGCGGAGCATAGAGCAGGCCGTTGCACGGCATGATGCCGTACAGGCAGCCCCCGCGGACCCAGTGGTGGATGTCCCAGGCCTGTTTCTGTGGATCAACAAACTCGATGCCGGTCCGTGAGGGAAGCAGGAAACGGTCGGTGGCCTTGGCGATGTAACAGCGGTGGTGGAACCAGTATGTCTCGACATTCGGAGAGAAAGATTTGACGATCTTTCCCGTGCGTGGGTTGCGGCCGGTGTAAACGCCCGTGTCCTTGGTGCGAGTGGTTGGCGCCGACCACACGAGATTCTGCATCACCAGCAGGTCCTCGGGAGACTGGTAACCCGATTGGTCATGGGGAGCGGACCAGAGCAGTTTTCCCGTTTCGGCGTCGAGGGACCGCATGGTGCGGTCACCGCCGGCGAACAGGATGACGTCCTTGTAAAGAACGAGCTTGGGCCCGAAATTGAAATTGATTTTTGTTTTGACCGGGCCGACTTCCGACCAGGCGGTTTTGCCGGTGTCACGGTTCCTGGCCACGATGTTTTCGCCGTCGTGGTAATAGACCCGCTTCGGCCCGACGACCAGTGTCAACGGAGCAATGCGTGAGCTAACCTGCCACGACTTCTCTGCGGTGGTGGCGTTCCAGGCGACCAGTCGACGTGGTTGCCGGTTCCATTCGAATTGTCGTGCGACCCGCCCCTGGTCGCCGAGGTTCAATTCCACGTTGTATTTCACCAACGCCGAGTCGCCATCGTTGACCATGGCGAACACCGAATCGTTGTTGACCAGGATTTCTTCGGTTCCAGCACTGTCCGGAAGGTCGTGCAGGCGACGGCCAGTGGCAGCGTCGATCACGCTCAATGGAGCCTTGAGCCCAAGCGTGACGTAAATTCGGTTTCCGTCGGTGACGAGTCGTCTGGCGAGTTGAGTCGGGCCACTCTTGAGGGGCCAGAGGTGGCTGTGCCAGTTTTTGAATGGTTGTTTCCAGAGGATGGTCCCGTTGAAGGCGTCGCGGGCGACAAGTTTCCAGTCGGGAGGCAATTGGATCGAGACGCGAGAACCCTCGTCCATGATGTAGAACAGTCGGCCACCGCCGGAGACCATGGCGCTCATGCTTGCCATGCGATCGTGGTGCCGCGACCAGCGGGGGCTGCCGACCCACTGCATGTGGCGCGGCGGGCCGACCTGGGTGTCGTGGGCCACCGCATTGCCACTGGAGTCATGCAAGTAATGGGTCCAGTCGTCGATGTCGCCGGGGCGAGGTTTTTGGTGACGCGTCCATCCGGCAGCCGAGCGGGTCATCAGGACGCCTTGGGGGGCGAGAATCCGGAGCATCTCGGAGCGAGGGATCCCCTGGGCGTCGTCGACGATCAACAGGTTTGCCAGTCCATCAACAAGTGGCAGTTCACTGCCGGCCAGTCGACTTGCGGTCACATGCCCATAGACACCGCGGTCGAGCAAGTGTTTTCTGGCGGCATCGACTCCGGTGGCGTCGCGGTCCAGGCCGTGTACCTGGTATCGCGGGTTGATTCGCAAAGCACCGGTGAGTTCGCCTTTCCCGCAGCCAAGGTGAATCACCAGGCCGCCCTGGACTCCGGATTGGTGGATGACATCGACGGCGTCGGTGGGGACGGCTGCCGCAAGAAAGCTACATGATGCCGTGACAACGCCGAATGTCAGGATGGTCAATTGGAATCGAAAACTCAGCCGGGTGAGCATGGCGTCAGCCTTGTCGAAAGGTAGTGAGTGTGTGGATTAGGCCAGGACGCCCGTGTGGATCTCGCCGTGTACGTTGGTCAGGCGTCGTTGAATCCCATTGTGGTAGTAGGTCAGACGCGTGTGGTCGATGCCCAGCAGGTGTAGCAGTGTGGCATGGAAATCGTGCCAGGGCAT
>CAWVUS010000260.1:0-7797 GCA_963933195.1 uncultured Planctomycetaceae bacterium | reverse complement strand
AGGTTGAAGGTCATGAAGAAGACGATCAGCGAGACCGAGATCAGGCCGAAGGCGACGCTGCGGAAGCGATCACGGAGCACATCGGGAATGGTGATCGCCTGGGCGGTGCGAGCCACCTCGTTGATCCGCTTGCCCAGCAGTCCCATCACGCAGATCGGCACCACCATGTAGCTGCCAATCCACAGTCCCAGGCTCCAGCCGTGCGTATAGATCTTGCTGGGGAAACCCATGAAGCTGCCACCCGAGGAACTGGTGGCGGCCAGTGTCAGGGCGAATGCCCAGACTCCCAGCCCACGGCTGCCCAGGAAGTACTCGCTGAGAAAATCCCGATTTTTGAGTAGTCGGTTCGAGAGACCCGCGATCACGAACACTCCGACCATGTAGATCAGGAAGGTCCAGAGAACGGAGTTGCCAGAATCGGCCTGGGCCAGCAGTGACAGGTGCAATCCGTTCATGCGGCACCTCCTTCCGCAGCGGCCACTTCCGCCGGCGGATTGATGTGTGTCTCCTCGTCACCGGCCGTCCCCAGCTCGTCGTCCTGCATGAAGAAGAAGCAGACCCAGGTCGTGAACACGTCGGCGGCGATCCACGGCAACAGGATGCCGCCAAACAGCCAGCTGGGAATGCCCATCGTCGTGCTGAATGTCTCGGGGTCGAGCTGGTGGCCGTACCCGTTGATGTAGCAGTAGGGGACACTCCAGCACATCGCGACGAACCAGGCTCCGAAGATCACGATTGCCTCGCGGCGCGAGTTGAGAAACACGCGAGTGTGACGCAGGGCCGTCGTCGTGGAATTGGTGGCGGCGGTGTCGTGAGAACTCATCGGGGGGGACCTCATCATGTCGGCACGAGACGGGTGATTGTACTTCTGCCCAGATGGTGTTGCAAAGAAGCAGGGGTCGTTGCGTGATTGAGTTCGCGTGCGTCCTTCTCCAGAATAGGTGATTCAACTCCCGTGGGAGAGGCAACAGATGAGCGAAGCGTTGCGTGTGGGATTCGTGGGAACCGGCCGAATGGCCACCGCGCTGGCCGGGGGACTGGTCTCGTCGGAGTTCTGTGCAGCCGATGCGATTGTTGGCAGCGACGTGGTGCCGGCGGCGTCCGAGGCATTTGCCGAGGCGACCGGTGGCTCGGTCGTGGACAGCAACGCCGAGGTGGCTGCGCGGGCCGACGTGATCGTGCTGGCAGTCAAGCCCCAGCAGATGTCGGAGGTCCTGGCCGGCCTGGCACCCGCGATCACCGATGATCACCTGGTCGTTTCGATCGCCGCGGGCATCACGCTGCAGACCCTGGCCGAAGGGCTGGGCGAAACCACCCGGCTGATCCGGGTGATGCCCAACACGCCCTGCCTGGTGGGCATCTCGGCCTCGGCATTTGCCGTCGGGGCGGCAGCCACCGGTGACGATGCGGAACTGGTCGCGAAGTTGCTGGCGACTGTCGGTGTCGCCGTGCCGGTCAAGGAACCGCTCATCGATGCCGTCACCGGCTTGTCGGGCAGCGGACCGGCCTACGTGTACGAGGTGATCGAGGCGCTGTCTGATGGTGGCGTGTTGTGCGGGCTGCCCCGCGACGTTGCCCTGCAGCTGGCCGCCCAGACGGTCAAGGGAGCTGCCGAAATGGTGCTGGTCACCGGGGAACATCCCGGCGTTCTCAAGGACGCCGTGGCCAGCCCCGGTGGCACCACGATTGCCGGCCTGGCCGAACTCGAGCGGGCGGGCCTGCGCGGGACGTTTATCAATGCCGTGGAAGCGGCGACTCGACGGTCAAGAGAATTGGGAACCGAATGAACCGGGACGATGACTGGGCGCTGTTGTGTGAGTACACCCAGGGCGACAGCCTGCGGAAGCATATGCTGGCCGTCGAATCGGCGATGCGTGCCTACGCGCGGAAGCTGGGCGAGGACGAGGAGACGTGGGGCCGCGTGGGGCTGTTGCACGATTTCGACTACGAGCGATGGCCCGATCCGCCCGATCACCCGCTGCAGGGTTCGAAGATCTTGGCCGAGCGGGGGTATTCCGAGGAGGTGATTTACGCGATCAAATCGCACGCGGATTACCTGGACGACTGTCCCCGCGTGTCCGTGATGGACAAGGCCCTGTACGCCTGTGATGAACTCTGCGGGTTTCTCACCGCGTGTGCCCTGGTCCGTCCGACACGGCTGGAGGGATTGAAGTCCAAGAGCGTTCGCAAGAAGCTGAAACAGGTCTCGTTTGCCGCCGCGGTCAATCGCGATGACATCACCAGCGGGGCCGAGGATTTCGGGGTCGAATTGAACGACCACATCAATTTCTGTATCGAGGCGATGCAGGGGATTGCCGACGAGCTGGGATTGGTTCCGCAGGAGAACTGATTCGCACATCACAACAAAAGAGGGTTCGGGATGAATGGTTTTTCGAGAGTGTTGGTTGTCGGCCTGGTTGCGGTGTTGGCCCTGTGTGGACAAGCCCGTTCCCAGGAGGTCAAGCCGTGGAAAAACATCACCGAGTCGGTTGGCCTGAAGGGCCTGGGTGGTGGTGTGGTTCACTGGATCGACTTCGACGCTGATGGCTGGACGGACCTGTTCGACGGCGGCAGCCTGTGGCACAACCAGCAGGGAAAAAGTTTCAAGAAGGTGGAGTCCCCGGGGGTGAGTGGCGGGGGGACCTGGGGCGATTTCGATGGCGACGGGAAAATCGACTTTTACACACCCGGTGGCGGTGGGCGACTGTTCAAGAACACCGGCGGCGGCAAGTTCAAGCACCTCGAGGGAGCCGTTCCGAAGTTGCCGATGGCCGCGCCGATGTGTGCTGTCTGGGGCGACTTCAGTGGTGACGGGCTGCTGGACCTGTATGTCGGTGGTTACGAGGCCCCGGCTTACCAGATTGACGTTCGCTATCGAAACAACGGCGATGGGACATTCAAGGAGGTCTGGCGGACCAAGGGTGCGCCCAATCCGGCCCGTGGACTGACGACCGCCGACTTTGATGAAGACGGCGACCTGGACATCTATGTCAGCAATTACCGCCTGGTTCCCAACTTCCTGTGGCAGAACGACGGCAAGGGGAACCTGTCGAATGTTTCGACCCCGTTCGGGACGGCCGGCGATGGGGGACTGGGTGCGTGGGGCCACACGATCGGAAGTTGCTTCGGTGACCTCGACAGTGACGGTCGCATCGACATTTTTGTCGGCAACTTCTCTCACCCACCTGCCTACCAGGATCGGCCCAAGTTCCTCCGCAACCTGGGCAAGGCCAAGAAGTACCACTTCCAGGATCTCTCGAGCACCGCCGGGTTGCGGTGGCAGGAATCGTACGCCTCGCCGACCCTGGGTGACTTCGACAACGACGGGTTGCTCGACTTGTTCTTCACCACGGTGTACCCCGGCGACAAGAGCGTGCTGTATCGCAACAGCGGCGGGTTCAAGTTCGCCGAGGTGCCCGGTGCGGCCGGAATGGACCGGCCGCAGACCTACCAGGCCGCGTGGGCCGACTGGAACAACGATGGATCCCTGGATTTGATCGTGGGTGGCGGGCTGTACCAGAATCCCGGTGCGGCGGGCCACTGGCTCAAGGTGCGATTGATTGGCGGTGGGCCGGTCAACTCGACGGCCATTGGTGCCTCGGTGCGGATCCGCGTTGGCAAGGACGGAAAACGGGTGGTGACCCGGCAGGTGACCTCGGGCACCGGACAGGGCAACCAGGCGGATGCCGCGATGCATTTTGGACTGGGTGATCACACCGGCGAGGTGACGCTGGAGATTCTCTGGCCGGGCAATCGCAAGCAAACCGTCAAGACACCGATCGACCGGATGGTGACGGTGAAATTCGCGGGGAAATGATCTCGCACCGGCCCGGGTCTGTGTGACGATCCAGATTCTGGTTTGAATTCGCGTGACACGTTCCTCCCCATCCCGCCTGTTGACCTGGCCACGAAATTTCGTGGCCGCTTTGACAGCCGCGGGCCGGGAGAACCACATCAATGGTGGTCACCGAGCGTCGCTGTTTGCACGATCCCCTGCAGTGCATCATCCCTCCTCACATGCTCGAGCGACTGGCCGAATCGAGTGATCCGGCCGTGGCCGGGCCGGCCCGCGAATCGATGCTGCAATCGATCCGGACGCGGGCGTTTCGCGAGGCGAGCCGCCTGGATTCCGATTGGCCTGCCAGGGCCACTCCACGCGGGCGCAAGCACCGGATGGTGTTTGACGCCGGTGGCTCGTTCGACTTGCCGGGTCGCCTGGTGCGGGCCGAGGGCGACGCGGACACCGGTGACATGGCGGTGCGGGAAGCCTACCGGTACACCGGCAGCGTGTGGGACTACTTCAAGAAGGTCCACAACCGCAATTCGCTCGACGATCGGGGAATGACTCTCACCTGCTGCGTCCACGTTGGTCGCAACTACAGCAATGCGTTCTGGGATGGATCGCGGATGGGGTTTGGTGATGGTGATGGAATATTGTTTCGGCGATTCACCAGGTCGATCGAGGTGGTGGCTCACGAGTTGGCTCATGGGGTCATCGCGTTCTCCAGCGACCTGAGGTATTTCGGTGA
Source organism: uncultured Planctomycetaceae bacterium (assembly GCA_963933195.1). GTDB lineage: Bacteria > Planctomycetota > Planctomycetia > Planctomycetales > Planctomycetaceae > UBA8437. The sequence goes on along the minus strand of CAWVUS010000260.1, from coordinate 3,268 downwards.
ATCCGGTGCGCTGAACGAGCACTTCGGCGATGTCCTGGGTGTGCTGGTCCGGCAGTGGAAACGGAAGCAGGAGGTGTCCTCGGCGGACTGGACGATTGGCAGCGAACTGTTGGTTCGCGCGCCGACCCGCCGCGCGTTGCGCGACCTGTCGGCACCGGGCACCGCCTACCGGGACGATCCGTTCCTGGGCGACGACCCCCAGCCGGCTCACTGGGACGATCGTTACCGGGGCGATGCCGACAATGGTGGCGTCCACATCAACTCGGGAATCCCCAATCACGCCTTCTATCGCGCGTCACTGGAACTGGGGGGGTTCGCCTGGGAAACGCTCGGCGAAGCCTGGTACCAGGCCCTGCACCTGTTGAAACGCGACAGTCGGTTCCAGGACTGTGCCGAGGTGACCGAGCGGGAAACGGCACGGCAATACGGTGTGCGGAGTCGTGAAGTGCGGAGCGTGAGGAGGGGATGGCGGGCGGTGGGGATTGTCGTATGATGGGGCCGTCTGGGAATAGTTCCTGCTGCTGAAGGGTTCGGTATGCGATTCGATGTGACACGCGCTGCGGTGCCCGTCCTGTTCTCAGGCCTGCTGGTCGTGGTGACAGGTTGCGGTGGCGAGACAAGCGAACCGGTGGCCGATGTCGACAATTCGGCCAACCTGGATCCCGCTCCACAATTTGACCCCGTCACACCGGGTGGCGAGACGGCCGGTGGCGAGACGGTCGTCCCTCCTGTCGTGGTCCCGAAAGCGACGCCCAAGAAGAAAGTCCCCAAGAAGGGCAAGGACGAGGGGTTCGACGAGGAATTGCCGATGATTCCCGTTGAACAGGCCGGGGCCATGGTTGCGCTGGAGGCGGTTGGAGCCGAAGTGAAGCTCGATTTCCGCGATCGCATTATCGACGTCGATCTGAAGGGGGCCGAATTCGACGACAAGTCTGCCATCCACCTGTCCGTACTCAAGGATGTGCGGTCGATCAATCTCTCGGAAACCAAGATCACCGATGCCGGACTGGTCCATCTCTCCAAGCTTCCCAACCTTCGTCGCTTGTTCCTGTACGGCACCGACGTGACCGACAAGGGTCTTCCGCACCTCAAGGCGCTCGTGAGTCTCGAGAACCTCTGCCTGGATGAAACCCGTGTCAGTGACGAGGGTTTGTCGAATCTCAGGGGGTTGGTGGCACTGGAAGTTTTGCATCTCAGGAGCCGTTTGCCGGTCAGTGATCGCAGTATTCCGTTGATTATTCGCTTCGAGAAACTGCGAGAATTGAAGGTCGATGGGACCAAGATCACCCCGGAAGGCCTCGAGCGACTCAAGCGGAAGTTGCCGGATTGTCGAATCGAGTAGTAGGCGTACGGTGTTGGTGGTTTTTCCGGTTGAAAACCCGGGAAAAACAAAGCCCCGAGGGCCGCACTTGACCGGAGGTCATTTTGGGCCGTATTCTGTGGGGAACGGTGGCGTAATTAGCGCCGATTCCGTTTTAGGAACCAGTTCAGGGGTTTCGTCAAAATGCGTTGCATTTCTGCTGCTGCATTGATGTTTGCGGTCACATTGACCGGCACGGCTGACACGAGTCAGGCTGCCAACAATGTCGTCGCTGCTCCAACGGCAACTCAAACTCGTTCGAAGATCCAGCATTGGGTCGCCGCACAGGGCGTGACCGACAAGGCGGTTCTCGAACGAATTGGCAAAGCGTGGGCTTTCGACAAGCAACCGGTCGCCGGCAGCCGCATGCTCGACCTCGTTGTCGGTACCTTTTCGAGTGTCGATGGCAAGACAAAAACCTTTGTCTCCTCGTGCAAGCTCGAAGTGGGCACTCCTGTTCCGGATGCCAAGCTCCTGCAAGGTAAAGACGCCTTCTACACGGCGAACATGCAGCTGTATTTTGGCCGGTTCCTGGCCCAGAAGCAGATGTATGACGAGGCATTGGAATTGCTGGCCGCCCTGGAGACCAAGACGGTTGTCGATCCTGCCGGGTTGTTGTACTTCAAGGCAGTTTGCGAGCACCAGTTGCTGAAAAAGACCGAGGGTCTGGCGACGATTCGCACGTTGCTCGAGAACACCACCGCGGTGCCCCTGCGTTACAAGACCACGGCCGAGCTGATGCAGCACGACCTGAAGTCTCTGAAAAAGGATTCACTCTCGGAGATCTCGCGGAAGATGAAAGACGTCGAGAGACGCCTGGATCTCGGGCGAGGTGGCCAGCGTGTGCAGAAGCAGGAGGACGAGATCGTCGCCTCGCTGGATGCGATAATCGAAAAACTCGAGCAGCAAGGCGGCACGTGACCTGGCTGTGGCAACGGCCCGGGTGGTCGTAATCAGTCCAACAACCCTGCCCAGGACAGCTCGATTCGCGGAGGCCAGGGGCCAGGCAATGTCGCCAACCGCAACACCGGCAACCGCACCGGCTGGGGTGCTCTGCCGCCCAAGGCCGAGGCGCGTGCCCGCAATATTCTCGATCGCAACTACCCGGCTCATTACCGGAAGGCGATCGACGAGTACTTCAAGCGTTTGGCCGAGAGACAGACGGCTTCGCGTAAGTAGCCGGTCGCAGCGACACAGTTCAAAGGGGCCGAACCTGCCCATGGCGGGTTCGGCCCCTTTTTTCGTGCGCCCATCCTGTCCCCTTGCACCTCTGCACCACAGCCGGACAATGGATTGTTCTCGCTCACCTAACCAAGGGCAGCCCGATGAATCGTCTCGTGATCCTGTTGTGCTCGTTTGGATACTTGGTTCTTTCGGCGACATCGCCGGTGTCCGCCGAGGATTGGCCGACGTATCGCCATGATGCCACCCGCGCCGGAGCGACCGGCGAGACCCTGGCGTGGCCGCTGACGAGCCAGTGGACTTATCGAACACCCGTGCCGTTGAGGACGGCGTGGTCGGGTGCCGAGGGACGTTCCGTGGAAGGCAAGGACCTGCATGACCGGGTCCGCTTCGATGACGCCCTGCACGTGGCGGTCGTGAAGGGCCGTGTTTACTTTGGCAGCTCGGTGGATCATCGGGTTCACTGTGTCGACGCCGTGACCGGACGGACGGTTTGGACGGCGTTCACCGATGCCCCAATCCGGCTGGCTCCAACGGTTGCAGAGGGACGGGTCTATATCGGCAGCGAGGATGGCTACGCATGGTGCCTGGATGCGAACACGGGCCGTGTGCTGTGGCGGCTGCGGCTGGGGCCGGCCGACGAACGGATCGTGGCCCGGGGCGAGATGATCTCGCGATGGCCGGTCCGCACGGGGATCCTGGTGGAAGACGGGGTCGCCTACTTTG
>CAWVUS010000259.1:0-7810 GCA_963933195.1 uncultured Planctomycetaceae bacterium | reverse complement strand
CGAACCAGTGAAGTGCTGTTTTTCGCTGGACACCACGGAACGTGTAGTCAACGAACGGCTGCCAGGCGTAGACCGAGATCAGGATGCGGTTGAACTTCATCTTGGCCAACTGTCGGATGAAGCTCTTGTGTTCGGCGAGACCCCAGGATTCCGGTCCAATGGCAAAGTCGTTGATGGTGCGCCACGTGCGTGTTTTCAACTCGGGTTCTTCGATGATGTTGAGCCTGGGGAGTTTGAAAGGTTTCTGTGGTGGGAAGAAGTCCTGGCGGAACGTGTAACGCACGCCGAGACGATGTCCGAGTTCACACACGGCCCAGAACGTGGCGACAGCGCTGCCGCCGCCGACAACCAGGACCCGTGGCGGTTCGGGTGTCGGGATCTCGCGGATGAGCAGTCCCTGTTCGGACAGCCTGGGCCATTTGAAACCGGCGATGCGACCGCCGGCGGCCGGGTTGGAGTCGCGGCTGCCGATGAGCACGGCCAGCCGACTCGTTTCCGGGACCTTGTCGTAGCTCGCGGCACGTTGGATCTTGACTCCAAAGAGCCGTTTCCACTGCATCGCGAGTTCGTCAGCGGCGTCCTTTTCGAGTGGGGTGGCCTTGCTGCCGACCACGATCGAAACGGTTTCCGCAGCGGGCAGGCTGGCGGTTCCGAGCAGGAACGTGAGTCCGAACACGAGCAGATGGCGGGGCATGATGAGAGATCCTGTCGTCGGCCACGGAAGGTGGGCGGTGTCCAAGTGTTGAGGTGATTTACTTCTTCGAGGCCGACTTGTTGGCAAAGCAGTACAGCGTGTTGATGGTCCGGACATAGATCCGGTTCTCGGCAATCGCCGGAGTAGCCACGCAACTCTCTCCAATGTCGTTCTTGGCAAGGTATTTCAGCTTCGGTCCCTGTTGCAGCACGACGATGAAACCGTTCTCGCCGGTGACGTAGATCTTGCCGTCACCGTAGACCGGTGATGCGTAATAGTGGCCGAGGTTTCGGATGCGGCGACGTGGCCACTGGGTTTTCCCGTCGGCTGCGGAGAAAGCTGCGGAGATGCCTCCCTCCTTGACCACGAAGACCTGGTTGTTGACGACCAGTGGAGAGGCGATGTTGGAGGGGGCCTTGGTGTCGAGGTTCCATTCCAGGTGTGTCTTGGTGACGTTTCCGGTGCCGCCGCCACGAATCATCTGGATGATGTTTCCTCCGCCGACGCGGTTGGTCTTGGCCTGGAAAGCGTCGTCGATCTCGTCGCCGACCAGGAATCCGTCGTTGTTGGCATCGCCCTTGTCAAATTTTTTCCAGAACGCCTTGCCAAGTTCTGTCTTGTCGAGCTTTTCGTCCTGGTTGGTGTCCTTCCACTGCAGTAAAGCGAATTTCAGAGTTCGGGCCGTGTCACCGTAACTCTGGACCGAGACGTAGATCTTGTCGTTGACGACCGCCGGAGTGGTCATGATCGTCCGCAGCAGTGAGTGGCAACTCCAGCGGACTTTTCCCGTGTTGGGGTCGTACCCCTTCAGCTTTCCACTACCGGCCATCACGATGTCGGTTTGTTTGCCGGAAGTGACGACGACGGGGACGGAGTAGCCGCCAAGCATTTCGGGCCGCTTGGCCAACCAGCTCTGTTTGCCGGTGTACTTGTCCAGTGCGACCAGGTAGCTGTCCAGGTCGTCGTCGAGGCAGAAGAAGAGCTTGTCCCCGTGCAGGATCGGTGAATTGGCTGCTCCCCAGCCGAGAAGATAAAACGGCATCGGGGTCTTGTGTGTCCAAAGGTGTTTGCCATTGCTGGCATCAAGGCAGATAAGTCCGATCGTGCTGAAGTGGACGTAGACCCGTTCGCCGTCGCAACAGGGCGTGCACGAGGCGTGCTGGTTGGGCCAGGTGATCTCGGGCAGTTTCCCAGCGGGGAAATCGGATTGCCACAGATCCTTCCCTGTGAGTGCATCGAAGGCAGAGACCACGAACTTCTCCTGCCCCTTCTTTCCTGTTACTGCTGTCTCGATACAGCGACCGCCCGAGATGATCGGGCAGGCAATGCCGGTTCCCAGCGTTTTCTTCCAGGCGACGTTTTCGGTTGTCGAGAAGGTCACCGGAAGGTTCTTGCTGTCGCTGGAGACGCCCGTTGCGTTGGGGCCGCGAAATTGGTCCCAGTCTCCGGCAATCGCGGGGCCCGCGAATATGGAACTGGCAGCGAAAATCAGTAACAGGGACGGGACAGAGCGTGACATGCGTCGGGTTCCTGGTCGAAAAGGTGACGGGATGTACCTGTCTGCCCTGACCATAACCGGGCCGGATAGTCGACTTCAACCAGGTCGGCGTCGAGTAATGAATTCGGGGAAGGATTTGCTGGGAGCAACTTTTTTTGGTTTCAGTCGTGACAGCCCGATTCCGATGAACATATAATCAGTGTCGCACTGAATTTTGCAGCGACACGAGGTTTGTTGGTGTTGAACTTGAATCGTCGAGCAGTACAGCGAGTTGGGCGACGGCCGATGGCCGTGCTGGCGCTGGTGTCTGCTGCGATTTTGACCGTTCCCAGTTGGATCTGGGCCGACTGTTGTTGCCTGTCGGATTCTCCGGAGGTGGCGACGACGGTTGAGCAGTCGTCGTGTTGTCACACGGCGAAGGTGGCCAAGACTGTCGCTCCCTCGTCCCGTTTGCCTCGCGTCAAAACGTCCTGCGAATGCGAAGCACGCGTGGGCACCTGGCATGCCACGATTCCACAGCGACAAGTGTTGCCCGAGCTGGGTGGGATTGCCTCGATTTCTTCAGAGGCCGATTCGACGTTTTCTGCTCGTGATTTTCCAACAGGGCCAAGCGGAACGGAGGTGGTCGGACGATCCGGCCCTCGTTTGTACGTTTTGCTCTGCCACTGGCTGGCGTGACATGGGGCCCGTGTGGCCGGTTCCACAGCCGTTGGAATATTGCGAACCCCTGACGGACTGCGACGGTCACCTGGTGAACAACGTCTCGCGAGAGGCGTTGTCCGGAGCCTGTCGCCGGAAACCCAACAGGCAAGCGGAATGGGTTCGACGAAGAGACACTGTTACAAACAATTCGTGTTTTCGAAAACGTGAGGTAAACAAGATGGCTCGTAAGATTCTGATTGCAGCGTCGCTGTGTGTTGCCGTGCTGGTGAGCTACCAGGCCAACACCGCTGCCGAAAAAGGCAAGGTCAATCTCAAGGGAGTCAACTGCTTCCTGAAAAAGACCAAGGACGGGAAGCCGATTCCCGTGAAGGCGGCTTTGGCGGTCGACTACAAGGGCGCGAAAGTCTACTTCTGCTGCGGCGGATGCAAGGCCAAGTTTGCGAAGGACGCAAAGTGCCGCGCAGCCAACGCGCACAAGGCCAACCACCAGTTGGCTGCCACCGGCCAGGCCACGCTCAAGAAGTGTGTCCTCTCGGGTGGAAAGCTGAACCCGGCGACCAAGATCAAGGTCAACGGCGTTACGATTTGCTTCTGCTGCAACATGTGCAAAGGCAAAGTTCTGAAGGCCAAGGACCAAGTGGCCCTCGCCTTCAGTGACAAGGCCTTCGCCAAGGGCTACGTTGTGGCCAAGTGAAGCAGTTTTGTCGCCCAGGCGACAAACTGACTGATTCAGCGGGGCATTTCTTCTCAGGTGGGAAGCAATGCCCCGCTTTTTTTGCGCGGCAAGGGCAGGCCGGGCGGCTAGTTACTCCGCTGGCCGGGTGTGACCGTGATTGTCCGTTTCCGTTCGTCGATTCCTGTGACCTTGCCGAACTTGATGCCGTCGATGATTGTCTGAAGCGGTTGAGCCGTGGTGAGAATCACCGTGGTGGCGTCGTTGCTTGAGGTCACATCCGGGGCCTCGTCACTTTTGGCAAGGCCGCGTAAGGCCGCGATGTGCCCACGGCGGGCCTTTTCATCCATCGCTCCCTGGAGAACGACCGTGATGGTGGTGACGAGGTTGGAGCCTCGCGGTTCATCACCGGAGGATGCGGCCAGGAGTGGGATGACGGCGAGTTGAGCGTCCGCGAGGGCCTTGTTGAATGCCTCGGGCGTGTCGGCCTTCTCCAGGGAGGCGGTCGAGGTGTCAACGGCGTCCAGGACTGTCATCCATTTGGTTCGGGAGGCGGGGGTTCCGGATTTTGGCATCGAATCGACTGCAACTCTGCCAAGTCGCAGTAACTCGTCCAGATCCACGGCCAGGTCTGCCGGGAACCACTGGCCGTCCACAATGACGAAATTCCTCGCGGGTGACGCATCCCCGGAGGAATCCGGCGGGCCAATCCGCAACTGAGCCGTCGTGGCGTTGCGTTCGATTACGCTGACCTTCGATGAAGTCAGTTTTCCAAGCGGGTCGATGGGGTCGGCCGAGGAGAGCGAGTGGAGCCGTTCCAGGAACTTGGTTCCGGTGTCGGCGAAGAACGTCTTACCTCGAAATGTTTTGAGGGTCTTGACCTCCCGAAGTTCACTGGCCAACAGGATGTCAAAAAGTTCCATCAGTGTGGACCAGTTTTCGTCCAACTGTTTCTGGTCCATTTCACGCAGAGGCAGGCCCGGGTTGTTGATGAGCAATTGCTTCTTCGACCTTGCCACTTTGACAAGTCGTTGCAGCGAGACGAACGTGCGGTTCCAGACTTTCGCGTCGACCTTCCCGGCAAAGTCCTGGACCAACTGGTCGAGACCGTCCTGGTACCGCGAGGGCAGGAACGTCCAGACCGGCTCCGCTTGTCCATTCCGGACCCCCTTGAGGACATTCTGCACTGCGATTTCAGGGGGGCCGACGGCCTGTGGTGTGTCTTTTGACTCTGGGGGAGTCGCATCACTTTCCACCGGCGATTCGGCACCGCCCTGGGAAGCCTGAGGCTCAGGGCCGGAGGTGTCGCCACCACAGCCGGGCGTTCCCCAGATGCTTACAGCGCCCAGTGCCAACAGCAGTCCACACCTTGTCATTAGTCGTCCCCGTCGTGGTTGCATTCGACTGTCGGCCTCTCAAACTGTCCGGGCGCCATACTAACTGGATTCATCGGTTGGAGAAGTGGCTTGGGTCCAAAAAAGAGATGGTTTCTCTTGTCCCGCAGATCCTTGAAAAAACACGTAGGGCCGAATAAACTAGCAATTTGCACCAGTGATAATGTGGTGTGAACAGAATCGGAATTGCTTATATGTTCGGTGGCAGGGACGGTTTGATCGGGCAATGCATTTGCGAAACGTAGAATTATTCTGCGAGGTGGTGTCGCGGAGCAGTTTTTCCAAGGCTGCCAAGGCGCGACAGATGAGTCAGTCGGCTGCGAGCCAGGCTGTGCAGGCGTTGGAAGACCGTCTTGGCGCCGTGTTGATTGACCGATCGCAGCGTCCGTTGGCTCTGACTCCTGCCGGCCAGATCTATTACGACGGATGTCGCCGATTGCTGGACACATTCCGCCAGGTGGAGGAACAGGTTTTTGCAATCAGTGACCGTGTGACCGGTCGTTTGCGTGTTGCAGCAATCTATTCGGTTGGCCTGCTCCAGATGTCCGAGACGGTGGTCAGATACCGGGAAGGTTACCCGGAGGTGTCATTGCAGTTGGATTATCTGCATCCCGAAGAGGTGGCAGAGCGAGTCCGGGCCGGTGATGCCGACCTGGGGATCGTGTCGTTTCCTCGTGGGGGAGGTGACTTCACGGTCGTGCCCTGGCTGGAACAGTCCATGACGATTGCCGTTCCTCCGGATCATCACCTCGCTTCCCGGAATGGAAGTTCCGGGCCGGCGTCGGTGGACCTGATAGACGGTGAACCGTTTGTTGGGTTTTGTGGCGATCTGAGGGTGCGGCGTCGTATTGACCGTTGGCTGAAGTCTGCGGGCGTGTCGGTCGACGTGGTGCATGAATTCGACAATTGCGAGCACATCAAGCGGGCGGTCGAGGTGGGGTCGGGGGTTGCGATTCTTCCCGAACCGACTTTGCGCCGTGAATTGGAACAGGGGACACTGGTTTCACTGTCACTGGACGCTCCCGACTGGAAACGTCCCCTGGGGTTTATCCATCGTCGCAACCGCCAATTGACCACGGCGGCCGAACGGTTTATCGAGAGGTTGCTAGAGAGCACTCATGGCCAGTAGACGCCAGAACAGTCGATCATCGGATTCAGCAACCGCGGCACCGAGTGGCCAGGCGGCTGTGTTCCGAAATGGTCGTCCCGAAAAGTACGGGTTGTACGATCCGGCCAACGAACACGACAGTTGTGGGGTGGGCTTTGTGGCCCACATCAAGGGGCAGCGGTCGCGTCAGATTGTCGACGATTCTCTGCACATGCTGAATCACATGGTTCACCGGGGTGCTTGTGGTTGCGAGCCGAATACTGGTGACGGTGCGGGAATTCTGACCGCCCTGCCCTACGAGTTCCTCGAACGGGTCGCCGGCGATGACCTCGGTGTGACACTTCCCGGTCGTGGCAGTTACGGCGTTGGATTGGTCTTCCTGCCGAAGGACGTATCCGAACGAGCGATCTGCAAGCAGGCGGTCAACCGGGTGATTGAGGAGGAGGGCCAGGTTCTGTTGGGGTGGCGGGATGTGCCGGTCGATCCTGATGGGGCTGACATCGGTCCGTCTGCTCGGGCGGCCGAACCGACCGTGGAGATGCTCTTTGTCGGTGCTGCCGACGGGGTTGGCCAGGAGGATCTGGATCGCAAGCTCTTCGTGATTCGCAAGCGTTGCAGCCACGAGTTGCGTGGCAGCGATCTGCGAGAAGCACTCCTGTTTTATGTCTGTTCGCTTTCGACGAAGGTGCTGATCTACAAGGGGATGCTGACGTCCGAACAGGTCCCGCGCTACTTCACCGATCTCCAAGATCCCGATTACACCAGTCACCTGGCAATGGTGCATTCCCGGTTCTCGACGAACACGTTTCCGAGTTGGGATCGGGCACAGCCCAACCGGTTCATGAGCCACAATGGCGAGATCAACACGTTGCGGGGCAACGCCAACTGGATGCATGCCAGGCAGGGGTCGCTTCAAAGCGAACTCTTTGGCGAGGACATGTCCCGGATGTTTCCGGTGATCGAGGCGGACTGTTCGGATTCGGGAAACTACGACAACGCGTTGGAGTTTCTCTACCACGCGGGCCGCAGCTTGCCCGAAGCGGTGATGATGATGATTCCCGAGGCGTGGCAGAATCACCACTCGATGTCCGAGCAGAAGCGTTCCTTCTACGAGTACCATTCGGCACTGCAGGAACCCTGGGACGGTCCCGCGTCAATCTCCTTCACCGACGGCCAGTACATCGGTGCCGTTCTTGACCGGAATGGTCTTCGCCCCAGTCGCTTCTATGTTACTCACGACGACCGTGTGATCATGGCCAGCGAGGTGGGTGTGCTGGAGGTCGAGCCATCCAATGTCCGCCAAAAGGGGCGTTTGCAGCCGGGCAAGATGTTCCTTGTGGACTTCGAACAGGGAAAGATAGTCACCGACGAAGAACTCAAGAACGATGTGTCGACCAAACGGCCTTATGGCGAGTGGCTTGAGAATCAACGTGTTCAATTGTCGGAACTTCCGCCCGCGGAGGCCTGCGAGGCGTATTCTTCCGACGAGTTGATCAACCGGATGAAGGCGTTCGGGTACACGACCGAGACGTTGCGGTTCATGCTCTTGCCGCTTCTGGACCAGCAAAAGGATCCCATCGGGTCGATGGGTAATGATGCGGCGTTGGCGTGTCTCTCGGATCAGCCGAGAATGATCTACGATTACTTCAAGCAACTCTTTGCGCAGGTGACCAACCCGGCGATCGATTCGATCCGGGAAGAGGTCATCATGTCGCTGGAGTGTTATGTCGGACCGGAAGGCAACTTGCTTGAGACCAGCGAAGCCCAGGCGCACCGCCTG
>CAWVUS010000258.1:0-7820 GCA_963933195.1 uncultured Planctomycetaceae bacterium | reverse complement strand
GGATGTTCCCGACCGATGCGGCGACCAGGGCGACCAGCGGGTCATTGCCCACGGATGTTTCCTCTAACGTGTTGGCATCGACAATGGTGGCATAGTCCAACTCGAGGTCCGGTGTCGATTCGAGTTGCTCTCGCAGGTGCTGGCGAAGTGTGGGTAGGTCGTTGGCACCGTTTTGCCATTGCTCGCGAGCGTGCCGGAGAACTCGCGAGAGCGAGGTGGCGATGGCGCGTTGCTCAGGGGTCAGCAGCACGTTGCGACTCGACAGGGCCAGCCCGTCGTCGTCTCGTATCGTTGGACAGGTGACGATGTCGACGGGCAGGTGCAGGTCCTGGCAGAGGTGGCGAATGACCAGTTGTTGCTGGAAATCCTTCTGGCCGAAGAACGCTGCATCGGGGGTCGTGATGTTGAGCATCTTGACGACAACGGTCGCCACGCCCTGGAAATGACCCGGCCGGTGTTGACCTTCGAAGAGTGTTCCCAGGTGGCCCACATCGACGGTTGTCTGGCCACCAGGGGGATAGATCGTCTGTTCGTCGGGAGCAAAGACGACGTGGACTCCCTTTTCCTGGCAGGTGGCGAGATCGTCCTCGAGCCGTCTTGGGTAGCGGAGGAAATCATCGGGGTCGTTGAATTGAGGGCCATTGACGAACAGTGTCACGACGACGAAGTCGCAGTCGGCCACGGCTGCCTGGATCAGGCTGGTGTGGCCACGGTGCAGGGCTCCCATGGTTGGCACGCAGCCAACACGGTGTCCCTCGCGCCGCGCCTCGGCGATCAACTCGCGAACCTCCGTGACACTCCCGGTCGTCCTCATCCGCCCCGCTCGAGCCTCGTGCGTGCCAAACCGAGTTCGTGTCCATTGCGGACACGGTTCCGAAGGAATTCTATGGTCTGGATGTCGATTTGACGAGGTGTGAGTTGTCCGGCGCAAAGACCGACGGCACGATCGGCCGATGAAGCCGGGCGTGCCGTCGGGTTGATCAACTCGTTTTCGTCCAGAGAGAGAACTGGACGTCGTGGTCGCCTAGTAGTTGTAGCCGGGGTTTTCGTGGTCGAAGTCCCGACTGCCGAGGCCGATGTTGGTTCTCACGTTCGAGTAGGTGTACTCCTCGATCAGCGGCGGCTGGGCGCCCGCCTTCTTCGGGAAACCATACTGCTGGACTCGGATCGGCAACCGGGTCTGGTTGTCGATGTACAGCCGTGTCATGTGGAAAGGGGTTCCCTTGCCTGCCTGGGGGTGAACCACCTGGATCACTCGTACGCTCTTCTTGCCCATCTTGGCCTTGGGGAAGAAACGCACTCGAGTGTTGTTGGGCTGCTGCTCCCATCGGCGGATGACGGCTTCGAGCATCTTGAAGATACCGATCTGGGTGATCGGATACCGGTTTTCTTTCATGACCAACTTGCTGGTCGGCTTCAGCTTCAGCGTGCCGACAATCTTCTGCAGGCCGGTACCGTGAGCCAGCAATTTGCCGCCGTTCTGGCCGTCAACATAAATCACCTCGCGGCCTTCGTGTGGCGTAGCAAACTTGAGGTACACCGAGAACGGTCGTTGGCGCAGCTTGATTTTCATCGTCTGCTGGATCATCTTCTTGCCAACGATCTCCTTCTTGGAGAATGTTGCCGAGTAATCCTTGACCGATTGCAGCGCGGCACGGCTTTCGCCGGCGATCTCCAGTGCCTGCTTGAGTGCTCCGGCGCGGGTGCTGGACGGTTTGACCGCAACACGGTCTGCGGCTTGAGTTTGCGGGGCCAGGGTGGTGGCAACGAGCGCTGCCAGGCACAAGGCCGACCAGGAAGTGGTTTTGGTGGTGCGGATCATGCGGGTGGTTCCATCAATGGTGTACATTCAATGAGTCCTCGGTCGCTGTTGACCTGCCACTTGGCTTGTCAACTGCCGGAATCGCGTTCCAAAGGCTGGGCGAACGCCAGCGGAATGGGTGCTGACAAAGAGAGAGTCCCGGCGAAGAGGTCTATCGTCGCGTTCACGGGGACAGCTTGGGCAGAATCGCCCGGAGACGTCGGTTCGGTCCCAGTGTTGGCCGGTCAGTCAGTTCGGTCGGAAAAAACCGGTTCGCGCGACCGATCCCGTTCGGTAACGAAAAAGGGCCTCACCATCGGTTGGTGAGGCCCTTGAGCGTTTGTTTTCGAAGAAACGGCCGTCGTCTTTACGGGCTAGCCGGACTGCCGGAGGACGATCCCGCGTTGCTCACCAGGTCATTGACCTTGTCGAGCGTGACACCGGCGACTACCAGGGAGGCAATCGAGGTGCTGACAAGAGCGAGAGTGATGGCATCGAGTTGGTCAACAGCCGATTCGATGTGATTTCCTCTGACGATCTGGTCGGGACTCGAAACCAGCACGGCTTGCTGACTGGCGCCGGGAGGAGCCGACTCGGTGGTCCAGATTCGGTAGACGGTTCGCGTCGAGCCAACGTCGACCTGGTACAGGCCAGCCGGAATGTTTGCCATGGCGAAGTGGCCGCGTGAATCGGTCTGTGTCCGAGTGATCTCCCGGCGTCCCTGCCGGAGCACGACCACGATTCCGCCACGTGCCTGGCCCTGGTCATCGACGACCTGGCCGGCGAAATGGCCGGTTTCATCGAGTGCCACGTCGGAAATCGATGTGGCCGGTTGCGTACTGGAGGAAGGCTTGTCGGCTTCTGGTACCGGGCCAAAGGCCCAGGCAGGAAGTTGGCCCATCAAAAGCCCCAGGCACGAAAGTGCGGTGAGGGACCACGTCCATGTCTTGCGACGGAGAATCCGTTTCATTGGTCCAATTCCTCTTGCAGGCAACCCGTTGATCCAGAACTTGTCTCGTTGCGTGCGGGGCGGTTGCCGTCCGTGGCAATCAGATTCACCCGTTCAATGAGCGTAATCCGGACAACCCGCACACTCGTTGATATCGGATCGATCGGAAAGTGACTCCAGTCAGAAATATGATCGAATCGGTTTTTTTTCGAAGCCGTCAGCGAGCGAGGCTGGCGAGGTGTGTTTTCACACTGGAGGCGGCTGAGGGCAATCGTGTTTTGAGAAACTGGCTGAAGTGGCCCGGCGGTTTGTTGTTCTTGATTGCAGCCAGGTAGTCGGCCAACGCCTGCCTGGCTGGTGGCGGGCCATGCAACAGAAAATGTACCCAGGCCCAGGACTCCCGGTAGTCTCGAGAGGTCACCGATTGGAAACGACGCCGCGATTCCAGTCGTGTCAACGAGGGACGCCAACCCAGCCGCATTGACCAACGGAGTCGGCCAAGATGGGGGTGAACACCGGAGGGGGCCGGGAGCGGTTGTTCAAAGTACTCGGCCAATCCCTCGTCCAGCCATAGCGGGAGGAAGGGCAACGCATTGTGAATCAACGCATGCGTGCATTCGTGACGCAAATCTTCAGACCAATTGTCGTGGAGATAGGCGAAGACGTAGGCACGGTCCCTGGTCTTGAGGAACAGTGCACGGCGCTTCGTCCCACCGCGGACCCAACTCCGGACATGTTCCCGGTAACGCCGCCGGTTGGAGAGAAGATGAAGGTGAATCGGTTGACCCGTGGTGGGCAGGTCGAGCGTCTTGTGGAATTGACTTGGCAGGCTGGCGAGTGAGCGAAGTGCCCGGGCGTGTGATTCGAGAGCGAATTCTGAGTGGATCAAGAAGGGGCCACTGCGGCGGATGGTGTGCCATGTCGGTGAATCGGTCGCGATGACCGCCGATGTGGAAACCAGCACGATCGCAGTGGCGATGAACGGTGTGGCAAGTCGGAAGGTGTTCGGCATGGGATCCTGACAAAAACCGGGGGCCGGATTGTATTCCCGACACGCGTGAGGTCAATAGCCTCGATCGAGTGCCTCAGGCTTGAGTGGGCCATTGGCCATCGGATTGCAATTGCTGGTGCTGAAGATCTGCCGTATTATTCCCGCCCCGTTGTTGGAGAGGAGCGAGGATGATCAGTTCGATACGCCGGTGCCTGGGCACGGTCATCATGCTGGGGCCGTTGATGGCCATGTTGGCGATGATCAATTACGGCGTGCCGCAAATGGCTCCACGTGTGGAATTGCCGGAATGGCTGGGTGGTGACGGTTCGACCGCGTTGCCGGCGAAAGTAGCCACCTCAGCCGGCAAGGACACCGCTTTGCGTTCCGAAGACGACGATGGAACCTTGCCCTCGATGCGGCCTTTGCCAGCCACCGTGCGTCGTAGTCGGAGCGACAAGCCGCAGGTGGTGTCCCGGTCGTCGGAGATCAGTTGGAAGCATCTGCGCGTTGCGCTGTCATCTCATGGAATCGAACAATTCCAGATCCAGCCGGGCAGTCGGGCCGGTGAGGTCCATTTCAGTTGCGTGCAACCGGTACCGGGTCGCAATCGCGTGGTACGGCGGTTCGAGGCCGAGGCGGCCGATCCGGTACGGGCTGCGCGAGATGTCCTGAAGCAGATCGAGCAATTGAATGGCGGCCTCACTCAAGTCGTGCGGGTCCGGTAGACTCGACAAGGTCAATCGATGTGGCAGCATTCGAGTCGATCGTGGACGAGCGGAGGCCCGCAGCTTCGCTCTGGGCCACACGGTGATCGTCGCAAGCAGTTCTTCCGCCAACGCGGAGTCGAGAAGGATTGCCTGGGGGAGGTCCCGGTCGAGGCACGCCGAAGCCAGAAACTGGCTCGGCTCGAGGCAGTGCTGCTGGTGGCCGACTCGGCCATGTCACCTCGCCGACTTGCTCAATTGGCCACCCTGGCCTCGCCCTCTGAAGTCGGTCAACTGATCGAACGACTCAACCGGATCTACGATTCTGGCGAGAGTGCGTTTCATATCGAACGGGTTGCCACCGGGTTTCAGTTGCTGACACGCCCCGAATTTTCGATGTGGCTGGATCGACTGCACAATCGGCAGGTCCAACTGAAACTCTCGACTCCTGCCCTGGAAACACTCTCGATTGTTGCCTACCGGCAACCCATCACACGGGCCGACATCGAGACGATTCGTGGGGTTCAGTCCACCGACATCCTGCGACATCTGATGGAACGCGGCTTGGTCCGGATTGGTGGCGAAGAGGATTCACTGGGCCGCCCCTATCTCTACGAAACCACTCGCCGATTCCTGGAACTGTTCGGGCTGACCGATCTCGATGATCTGCCCAATGCGGTCCTGCTGAGAAAACCACCGGCCTCGATGAGTGTCCCGGTCGTGGTTGAAGCCAACGACAGCGTTGTCGACGAAGACCAGTACGACGAGGACGAGGATCAGTTTGACGAGGACGAGTGTGACGAAGACGAGGACGGGTGGTCATAACGTCCGCGAATTCAGATTTTGTCTGAGACGACAGCCAGCACGTCGTCGGCGATGTCCACGATGGGACGTACCTGCAGAGTTCCCTCCAACAGGCCGTCGATGCGGGTCCAGTGGGAACGGTTGCTTGCCAGTGCCTGGTAGACCTGGTGAACACCGAGCTGGTATTCGAAATCGGCTTCCTGCAGGTCGGCCGCCTTGTCGGTGTAGTCCCGGGGCGCCTTTTTCTCGATCAGTTGTCGACTGACTTGTGGTGGAACATCCAGCCAGATGACGGCATCGGGTCGAGGCAATTTGAAGACGTCATATTCCATGTGTTCGATCCACTCGATCAGGTCGTCTTGCTCGGTGTCGGCGGCACGCGAGCCCTGGTGAGCGAGATTGGAGGGGACGTAGCGATCGCAGACGACGACCTGTTGATTGGCTAATGCGTCGAGCAGCGTGTCACGTGATTCGAATCGATCGCCCGCGTAGAGTGTCGCGGCCAATTGAGGCGCAACGTTCTCTAGCGGCCCAAAATTCCCGTTGAGGAATTGGCCGATCGCTGCACCAAAGAGTGTTTCGGAGTACCGGGGAAAACTGAGCAGGGCGGTGGAGACCCCGTTGTTGGTCAACCGGTCGACGAGTTGTCGCGCCTGGGTGCCCTTGCCAGAACCGTCGATGCCTTCGATGGCGATCAGAAAACTCATGGGTGTCTCACTCTGTCGAATCAAGCCGGGCGATCGCGGTCTCCAGGCAGTCGGTGACCTGGAAATACTCGTACAGGTTGCTGTATTGCATCACCGATTCGACCGGGTCCTGCAGTCCAAAGAGTACGAGCTGGCCGGAAGTTCGGTGGAGCCGGCGGTGCAACGAAATCAGTTTGCCCAGCACGCTGCTGGTGATGAATGAGGTTTGAGACAAATCGATGGCGATCCGGTGGTAGCCATGCTGATCGATCAACTGGAACAAAGACCGGCCCAGTTCCTCGATATTGGATTCCTCGTTCAAGGGCCCGGCATGGAACCTGACCACCACGCAGTGGTCGATCGCATCGGTCTGGAAGAATTGCGAGTCGAATTCTTCGGCTTTCATCATCGCGTGCCTTCGACGCCGGTTTCGTCTTGCGAGACCGCTCTGGCTTCCACGAGTTGGCCGATTTCTTCCGTGTCGCCGGGCAGGGTCACGGGAACATAACGACGGTCCGTACCACGGACATGACCCGGGCGGTCTTTGGCGGAACGTTCGATGAGCACTTCCAGGTTGTGACCGATCAGTTGGGAATAATATTGGGAGGCGAGTTGTTGTTGGACGGAATCCAGCCGGTGCACCCGGTCCTTCCGGATGGTCGCAGGCACCTGGTCCGACAATTCGGCTGCGGGCGTGCCGGCCCGGGGACTGAAAGGAAAGATGTGGATCTTCGAGAAGCCGACCTGGCGGCACAGCGAGACAGTCTGTTCAAATTCTGCATCGGTCTCGCCAGGAAAACCGACAATCACGTCAGTTGTGAAGGACGGCTGATCGAGCCGTTCTCGCATTGCGTGGATCGTATCGAGAAACTGTTTGGTCGTGTAACGACGTCGCATTCTCTTGAGTACGGCATCCGAACCACTTTGCAGGGCGGGATGAAACTGGGGGCAGAGGTGTTCACAGTCAGCCGCGATCTTGATGAACTCGTCGTTGATTTCTCGAGCTTCAATGCTCGAAAGTCGCATCCTCCAACGGCCAGGGATCTGGTCGAGCCGTCGGAAGAGGTGCTGAAGCCGGAAGCGGGAGCGTCCCGATCGGCCGCGAGTGGTGTCGACACCAAAATGCCCGACGTGGATACCGGTTAACACGATTTCTCGGAAGCCAGCCCCCAGCAGTCGCTTCACCTCTTCCTCGATGTCCTCCGGTGACCGACTCTGTAAGCCGGGACGGACCTGGGGGATAATGCAGTAGCTGCACCGCAGGATGCAGCCATCCTGTACCTTGACGTAGGCCCGCTGGCGACCGTCGAAATGCGTGATTCCCTTGGGAAGTTCCACGATGCCGAGCCGCCCGAGCACGTCGGGGAGTTCACGCTTGTCTCTGACAACCTCAAAGACGCCTGGTAATCGTGCCACGGTCGAGGGATCCCGGGTGGCGTAGCAGCCCATCACGATGGTGCGTGTGCCGGGGTTACGCCTTGCCAGTTGGCGAATCAACTGACGTCCCTTGGAGTCTCCGGTTGAGGTGACCGTACAGGTGTTGACGACACAGATGTCGGCCGCTTCATCGTCACCTGCCTCGCGATAACCTCCCGAGACCAGCGCTTCCTTGACGAGTTGAGTCTCGTACTGGTTGACCTTGCAGCCAAGAGTCACCAGTCGACAGGTCGGTTGATCGGGGGCGGCGAACATAGGGCCAGTATAGTGACCATGAGAATCGGCGGCGACCGATTCTCGCTGGAGACTCACGCGCCTGCCCCGTCGCCCTGGCTGGAGTCGCCCTGGCTGGAGTCGCCCTGGCCACCACGGCCTCGACGACGGCGGCGGCGTTTGCGGCCTCCAGAACTTTTTCCCGACCCAGTCGAGTTGCCGCCGTTTCGTGGCA
>CAWVUS010000257.1:0-7834 GCA_963933195.1 uncultured Planctomycetaceae bacterium | reverse complement strand
CCGTTCGCACAGGTCATACACCCGAAAACTCTCGAACCGCGATGTCCACGATGACACGAGTTCCGAAATCGTCCCACCGTCCAACGGCTCACGTGGAATCACGACCGCCATCATTGCCATTTCGCCCACCGTCGCCTCGTCGGACACCGACCACTTCAGTTCCGACGCGGCCCGCACGGCCGTTTGTCCCGCGCCAGACAACACCGTGTTCAGGCAGCACACCGCATCGAAAACCGGTCGCGGGTTGCACAGAGGATCGAGCAGACCGGGGCAAAGGTCCATGGTGCGGTCCATGCCGACCAATGGGCCAATGAACAAACTTGCTCCGGGCACACCGGCAACCGCCAGCAATGACATCACGGCCCGGGCCGCCTGGTGGGTATCGTTGTCTTCACCCAGTTCCAGTTGCCAGTCGACGTGACGGATGGCTTCAAGACGAGCGGCAATCCCCAGTTCCGGAGGATTGTCGATGGAACCCCAGTCGAGTCGACACGCGGCCCGATCCAGGGTCACGCCGGCCTCGGCCAGTCGGGAATCGAGTTCCATGAGCCCGTCGAAACGGAAGCCGGTCCTGGTCCTGGGATGCTGCTTGCCCACGATCGTCTCGCCAGGCACAACTGCCGAGAGTGACTGCGAGACTCCGGCGACCTGGAAACGTTCGAGCAATTCGATCTGGTCCCCTGTCGGATGATCACTGCCGGCCAGTTGCCACTCCCAGGTGTCCACCTGGTCCCCGTGGCGGTCGATCCATTCGGCCTGGTCTTCGGCCTGGTCCCACAGCACTGTGGCCACCACGGCGACTCCTTCCTCCCGCAGCATGCCGATCCGGCGGGACAAGAACGGGTCGTCCAGGTCGCGGGCGGGCAACCGCACGGCACTCGTTCCAAGTTCCAGGGACGCCAGCAGCGGATAGTCGTTCCGAACCCGTTGCCGGAGGGCTGAGGGCCACGCGAGAGGAATCTCGGTCCGCGTTGACAGGGGATGGGCCAACGACAGCCCAAGCGGTGAATCGGGCATCGTCGACGACAATCCCGTCACCAGGGTTTGCCACCCCGGTCCACCCGATGACTCCACCGCCATTCGGCCTTCGGACCGCAACCAGTGCAGGTCCACCTGTTCATCACGAACCCGTGCCAGCAGAACTCCCAGCTTCGCCGCATCGTCTCGCCCCTGGTCGGGTGGCGGAGCCGAGGTGAACATGTGGCAGAAACCCGGTCGGGTGAACGAGGTCGAGTTGAGAATGCGAAAGCGGGTGGAACCAATCCGGTCGAAGAAACTGCAGTGCACGTGGGCGGCCAACAACAACTCCACGTCATGCCGTTCCAGCAATTCGATCAACCAGCCACGATCTGGCTCGGCGATGTTGTCGTAATGCCCCAGCCCGGGTTCGCCAGGTTCATCGAGATAGGGCGGCAGGTGCAACATCACGACCAGCCGACGGCCCGAGTGGGTGGCCAGTTCCCGCTCGGCCCATTCCCTCTGCAAAACGGCTTCCGGCAGCGTGGTGTTCATGATCTGCGAGTTGAGCACGACCACGTGAAGAGGACCCACATCCAGGGCGTACCACGACGGGCCCAGCAGATCGTGGAATTCGGCCAGCGATTCGGCCGTCACCGGGCGGGTCGGCATCGTCGGATCGGGCTTGTCACCGACATCGTGGTTTCCCGCCACAAACCGTGGAACCAGGTCGTGTTTTGAGAATTGTTCGATCGCACCACTGAGTGCGTCGCTGAAACCCTCGGTCCCGGGAAACTCCTGGACCAAATCGCCCAGGTGGAAAACGTTCGAACATTCCAACGACGACGCCAATTGCCAGGCCCGGTCGGCACGATCGGCCTGGAGCCGTCGCGATGCGAATTCGACCGAAGCCTCGCCCGGATCGATCATGTAGTGCGTGTCGGCCAGGACGACAAATTCGGCATCCGCCTCGGGCAACAGCGATCGATCCCAACCGGCAATCTGCAAGCGACCGTGCACTCGAGTCCCTGTTCTCCAGGCCGGTCACCACTCCAGGCGTCCGGCCACATGGCTGGTTAGTTGTTTGATCGGGAAACAGCGTGATACGATCTCATCGCTGTACTCAACTCTCAACTCACTCTCTCCACCGTCGAGGCCCCCGATGGCACATTTTGCCCACACCCACACCGTGTTCGCCATGCTGCTGATCTTTGCATCGTGGTCCCAGGCCATCGCCGCCGACACAAAAACGAATCGACGTGACGGAGCCAAGATGGTGCTGGTGCCCGCCGGACGGTTCCTGATGGGATCAACCTCCAAGGACGTCGACCCGCAGTTCAAGGAAACGGGTTTGCCAATCGATTGGAAAAAATACACCGAGGACGAGGCGCCACGTCACGCAAGATCCATCGACGCCTTCTACATGTACCGCTACGAGGTCACCAACGCGCAGTACCACAAGTTCACCACCGCGACCGGCCATCGAACACCACCTCACTGGAAGGGTCGTGACATCCCCAAGGGCAAGGGTGATCATCCGGTCGTCGAGGTCAACTGGCACGATGCCATGACGTACTGCCGTTGGGCCGGAACCAGCCTTCCCAGTGAAGCACAATGGGAATACGCCGCGCGGGGTGCAGCGGCCAAGAACGACGACGGCACGCTGAAGCCCGGCCCAGCCTTTCCGTGGGGCAACAACTGGGATCGTAAACTGTGCAACAACTCATCGTTCCACGCCGGAGTGGACCTGCTCAGTGCCAAGAAGTGGACCGAGTGGTACGAGAGTGACCAGGCGGCCAACCATCCGTTGACCAGCAAGGTCGGTTCATTCCGCAAGTCGCGGAGTCCGTTTGGGATCGACGACATGGCCGGCAACGCGTGGGAATGGTGCCTGGACTACCAGTTGCCCTACCAGACCGACACGCTCCCGACGAAGTCCACGCTGCGGTCCCGCCGGGGTGGATCCTGGGCAAATGTGGCCCTGCACCTGCGGAGTGCCGATCGGCAAGGTGCCGCGGCCGACAACCTGAACCTCTTCACCGGCTTCCGCTGCGTGATGCCCGCGGCCAAGCCGCGGACCAAGGGACCTGTCGAGGTGCAACAGGCCGGAGACCGGTTCGTCAACTTCGTCCTGGAAGAGATCAAGACAGCCCAAACGCGGATGAAGACCATCACGCATGCGGCCAACCTGGCCGCCGACCGCATCGTCCACCGCAACGGTGAACTGTTGTCGGCCGGTGACCAGAGCTTCTCACTGGAACCGGTCTGGCGGGCCGGGGGAATTGCCTTCTCCAGGCAATACACTCCCGAGGGATCCTCGGCCGGCTTCAAGAAACTCGACTCACCCGAGGACAAGGTGCCCTATTACCGCACCAAGGGATTTGTCGATCACTTCACCGTCAAGAAGGCCACCGCCAAGGATGTCGTGCTGCTGGGATTCGAGAACGAAACCGAGGAACAAAAGCACGCCGTGCCACTGGCCCGTCAGTTGCTGGCCGAGAAGTCCCTGGTCATCTTTTTCGGATCGGCCGAGGGAGCTGCCCGGCTGACAAAGGCCGTGGGGCCCAGTGAGAACCTGCTGACCATCACCCACACCGTCCCCGATGGGGGAGTCCTGTCGGTCAACGGTTGGCCCAAGAAGATCTGCTCGGGCCGCAGCATCGCCAACCGGCTGTACCTGTGGGCATTCGAAGCCGAATTGATCGGGGCATTCCTGCGTCGCGGAAAGATGCCGGGCATCCTGCTCTCGGTGACCTACGAAAGTCCCCAGGTCTTCAACCAGCCGCTGCTGAACAAGTACAAGTTCGTCCCGGCCTTCAATGTCAGCCCGGTCAACGAAGGCCAACTCGGCCGGACCTACCTCGCTCATATCGACCGAATCGTTGGTCGCATCCTCGACGGTCAACGCCACAAGTTCCGCAAGGCTGCCGGTTGGCTGGCCGAGGCGGCTCGTAAAAAGAGGACCAGCTACGCACTGTTGATCCACGGGCTCGCCCCCGAGAACCTGCCTGGTGACCCCGGGCTGTTCAAGGTCTTCAGCGAAGGCAACGCCTATTACCCCCAGCTGGATGGCCTGGTCAAGCCGGACGATGTCGCGTTGTTTGTTGGCTACAACTGGTACCCACGGCGGCTGGCCCAGACGGTCGACAAGTCCAAGGCTCGCCAGATTCTCTGCTTCACACTGGTCGACCAGGCACCGCCCAAGCCGGCGCTCTACGGCGAGGTGGGCGAGTTGTATCACCCAACCTCCTTCGACCAGTTGCCCCAGGGCGAGAACCGGATCTACATCGACCTGAGGTTCGCCCAGTACAACGCCGTACTGAAGATCCCCGGGTTCCCGGTGCCGGCGTTGGAAACATCGTCCTTTGCCGAGGACGTGGTGTACTGGCACCTGGTCGCCGACACGATCGAGCTGCTGGCCAAGTGAACCGGGGTCACGCCATCCTCACCACCGTGCCCGTCTCGGACGAATCGAGCATCCCGACGATGGCCTCCACGGCGGCTCGTCCGTCGGCCTCGGTGCCGCACCCGGCTTCCAGGCCGTTGATCCGGTCGACGAACGCCTGCACCTGGTCGGTGTAGGCCTGCATGCGACCGTCGGAAACGAACGCGGCGTCGGCATCGTCGAGTGGCACGTGAGGCTGCTCGTAGGCCAGTTCCCACTCACCACCGCGTGCGACACGGATTTTGCCAAACGGCTGCGCGTCGATGATTCCCTCGTCACCCATCAACCGGAAACGGAAGTCCTCGCCATCAAAACCAGGCGACGGGCAGACGCTCGAGGACCAGAAGCTGGCCATGGCGCCTCCGGCGAAACCCCACATCGCCATCGTCGTGTTCTCGTTCGGGTTCTCCTCGCGAAAGGTCCCACAGTGCGCCACGACCGAAACAATGTCGTCACCGATCCACCAGCGACACAGATCGATGTTGTGAGGTCCGCTGTTGAGAATGTGCGCGCGGCTACGTGGATCCTTCCACCAGCCCCAGTCCCCCCCGAAACCCTCGTCCGACCGCAAGGCCTCGATGTCGAACAGCGCGGACATCTGGATGCAACGCACCGTGCCGATGGCCCCCGAGGCGACCAGGTCACGAACCGTGCGATTCGATTCACGAAAACGCTGGTGATAACCCACCGCCAGCACCAACCCCTTCTCGGCGGTGGCAGCGATCATCCGGTCGCAGTCCTCCACCGACGTGGCCATCGGTTTCTCGACCAGCACGTGCGTGCCACATTCGGCCGCCAACAGTGTCTCGTCGATGTGGCAGTGGTGAGGCGTACTGCTGATGATCGCGTCGATATCATCGCGACGGATCAGGTCCTCGACCGTCTCGACACAATCGATCCCGTAGTCGTCGGCCAGTCCCGGTGCACGACGACCACCGGCCACCGCCACGATCTCGGCACCCGGTGCCCGCCGGGCCGCCTCGACATGTGTCCGTCCCATGAACCCCGAACCGGTGACGCCAATTCGAACCAGTGATTCACTCATCTCCGACCTTCCTTCCTGGTTGATTCCAATTCCGACGTGGTTGTCACTTCTTCGTCTTCTTCTTCAGTTTCGGAAACCACAACCGCCTGGCCGTCTCACCCAGCACGTTGCGACGGTCCTTTTTCGAGAGCGGCAACACCTCGGTGAAAATCTTCAGGTGTTGTCCGTAGGTCAATTTCGGAGTCCACAACACGTTGGGAAAATTGCTGCCCCAAACGCAACGCTCCGACCCATAGGTGTTGATGATCTTCAGAGCGGCGTCATGCAGATCGTCACCGGGAAAACCTATCTCCGTTCCGGTGCTGATAAAATCGACCTTGGCGTAGAGGTTCTTGTACTTCGAAAGTCGCAGCACCTCCGCCAGCGACCGCTCGTAAAGCGGTCCCGGTTTGATGTCCATGCAGTGGCAGAAGGCGACCGTCAGTTTCGGGAATTCACGCAACAGCTTCTCGGCACTCGGCACCAGGTCCGGATGCATCAGGAAAATGTCGACCGTCGCTCCCAACCTCTCGCACGTCTTCCACAACTGCCGAACCCCATCGTGATCAAACGTCCGCCGCTGATTCCCCGCGGTGCTCCGCAGCGTCTTCACACCAAATTCTTTGACGTGCTGCTCCAACAACCCCGGACTGTGAGGATCGTCGGGGTCGAGCGTGCAGACACCCGAGACCCAATCGGGATGGGCCCTCGTGGCGTCGCAGAGATACCGGTTGTCGTATCCATAGAATGAAACCGTCTGGACAGCCCGAACGGCCGAGACACCCCGGGCGAGACTGATCTGGCGGAGATCGTTGATCGACCCCTTGCCGCCGGGGACCCGAAACGGCTTGGCCACCGGTGGGTACTTCTTTTCATCGGGCGAGTAGATGTGCGCGTGGCAATCGATGATCCGCATGAATGACCCCGATCGGAATGGTGAATCGAACCCGTGACACGTGAACTCATGATAATTGGCTGTTGGCTCGCCAACCACATGGTGCGGTTGTAACAATCTGCGGTTTGCCATCTGTCATTGGTCATCATCGTGTCCGCTGAACGACTCTACGACCGAAACTTCAACTGTGCCTTCCTGAGCCAGATCGGGTTCTCGCTGGTCAACATGGCCCTGTTGGCGCACTACCCACGCTGGATCGCTCATCACGGTGGTGAGGTCGATGCGGCGGGCTGGATCACCGGAACTGCCTCGATCGCCGGATTGTTGCTGCGACCGTGGATCGGCCAGTGGGTCGACCGATTCGGAGCCCGCACCATCTGGATGTCCGGTTACGCCATCTTCGCGATCGGTTCACTCTCGAACCTCTGGATCCACGATCTCGGTCCGGCCATCTACATCTGCCGCGCACTGCTGGTCGTCGGGTCCGCGGTGATCTTCTCGAGCAGCCTGACCTACGTCACCCACCTGGCTCCACCTGGTCGCCGGGCCGAAGCGATCGGAACACTCGGAGCCGCGGCATTCCTGGGAATCGTCATCGGCCCCTGGCTGGGCGAGTTGGTCCTGAGCACATCACGGACACGGGATGAGTTTGAAACGCTGTTCGTTGGTGGTGCCGTGTTGTTGCTGTTGCCCGTGTCACTGGTGATGCTGATCCGCCCGGCCGAGACCGAGCCCGGACACGGCTCGATCCGGCTCACGGAATTTCTCAAGACGGCACGTCGTCACTGGCCCGGCATGGTCGTGATGATGCAGATCACTTTTGGCCTGTGCGTGACCGTACCATTCGTGTTCCTCACCAAGTTCGTCGACGACACGGGACTGGTCGACACGGGCTTCTCGAAGGTCAGCCTGTTCTTCATGTGCTACGCCGGCTGGGGACTGACCCTGCGGATCGTGTTCCGGCGAACTCCCGATCGGATCGGCCGGCGGAAGGTGCTGCTGGTCGGGGCAGTCGCCATGTCGCTGGGGATGCTCAGCTTCCTGGTGGTCGACCCCGACCACTCCATGCTGATCGTCGTGCCGGCACTGCTGTGTGGCACGGGACACTCGTTGATGTACCACACCTGCACATCACTGTTTTTGGACTCGTTCCCCACCGACGTCCGTGGGGCCGGATCGGGACTGTCCATGGTCGCCCTGGACATCGGTTCCGTCGGCGGTGCACAGTTGCTCGGCGAGGTCGCTCACCGGTTTGGCTACGACCTGTTGTTTGTGATTGTTGCCGGGGTCGCGTTGGTCGCGGCTTCGATCTATGCGGTCTCGAGTGTTCCCGTTTGGCGGGAGCGACGGCAGGCGTCTTCCTGAATTCCACGGGCGCAAAAAAAGAGGCTCCGGGTTGGACAACCCGGAGCCTCAGGAAAAGCCGCTAACTAACCTTCGCTCGGAGCATCACTGTCATCGCCAGCCGGTGCAGCACCGCCGCCACCAGCCGGTGCGGCTCCGCCACCAGCCA
>CAWVUS010000256.1:0-7905 GCA_963933195.1 uncultured Planctomycetaceae bacterium | reverse complement strand
GACGCCATCTTGCCATCCGGCACGGTGATCGCCTGCACCGAATCGAATCGCCGGGCGTCCTGGCCGTCGTCGGTCCTGTTGCCCAGCGACACCTGCAGGACGGGACGACGACCGGCGGCCGCCTGCTGACGCTTCTCCAGGCTCGCCACCTGGCTGGCCCGCTCTTTGCGGATCGCGTGTTTGCCGACCAGTGGAGTCAACACGACCCGCTCGATCCCCAGTCCCCCCTTCCACTTCAACTGCAGTGCCACCTCGCCCTTGGGGAGATCCAGGATCCCGAGGCTGGCCACGCTCAAGGCCTTCTGCTCGACACGCTTCTGATCCACCGGACCTTTACGGAACCGGTGATTGAGCCGTCCGGAAGTGCCAACCACTTCCAGTTTCATGTCAATTCGTCTCGTGTCCGTCTTGGCCGTGGTGACGACGTCGACGTGAAACAGGTCGCGACCGGGCAAGGCGAAACCGAACTTCGCCGACCGTTCCATCTTGGACGTGTTGTTGGGCACCAACCGATCGTCGGTCAACAACAACAGGTAGAGATCGGTGGCCTGGGCAGCGGTGACTGTGATCGCCCCTTTTCCCAGGGACACCACCTCGTCACCCATCAGCAGGGTCTGGCGTTCCTTTCGGTTGTAGGAAGCTGGCAGAACAGATTCTCGACCGGCAACAGATGCGGCTCGGACTCGCAGGGCGAAATCTCCGGTCAACGGAAAATCTCGACGGATCAGCATCTTGAGATTGGGGGACGGGCCGTGCCACGACCCCGGTGCCACCTCGCGATGAGGCACCGCCGAATCCAGTAACATGCCGCCGTTTGCGACCTGGTAACGGTGCTTGTGAGACCCCCGCATGCCAATCCCCAGGTTCTGCAGGATATTGGCATACGGCCCACTGCGAGCAGACTGGTCAACGGTGACCGGCTGGCCATCGGCACCGAGAACTTCTGCAACAAGGTGTGCCGGGTCGACCGGCTGGGACACGTACCCCCCGAACCGACCGGCAGCCTTCTCGCGAGGCAGCCCCTTGCCGATATCGGTCCCGATACGAATCCGGTAGCGGGTCACCACCGGCTTTTCGGTGAAGATCGCCTGGTCGAGTGCCCGCCGCGCAATCGACTGGTAGTACTCCAGGTGAAGCGGTGTTGCCTGCAACACGGTCGCATTGTTGGAAAACCCGGACTTCGACTTGCCGTCTGCGGGCAACAGTTGGCCGAAATTGATCGAGAGGCCCAGCAGTTCCTGCAGCGTGTTGGTGTATTGCTGGCGAGTCAAACGACGAATCACGTTGCGCGAGGTCGTCCGTCTCGCCTTAATCGCCTTGGCCAATTCGGCCTGGATCCAATCGATCATTCGTACCAGTTGAGCCTCGGGCACCTTGTCGGCGTCCTTGGGAGGCATCTTGCCCAGGTTGATCATGTTCAACGCGTGGTGCCATCGCTCGGCATCGGGCCCCTTGACCAGGTCGGGGTCCAGGTTGTCCAGGCGGGTCTTCCCTTCCGACACCTTGGCGTTGTGGCAATCGACACAGAAGGCCTTCAGCGCCGGCAACACATCGACAGCAAACGTGGGTAGCGGTCGCTCGGCAGCAGCAGCTACGGATCCGACCACAGCCAGCATGGTCACGGTCAACAGGGAACGCATTGGATTCACGGAAGCAACCGTCCTTGGCGCCCGGAACGGCACCGTCGAAGGCATGACGCGAGGATGTTCACGGTGGGAAGTCCAGTTTAGGCACTGACCCCGATTGGCGACAATGGCGAGATGTCCCGGCCTGGTTGCGTTGGCATTCGTCCACCAACTGGCCCCTCAACCGGGACTCTACCCGTCGCCCCGGCCAACGCCAGGCTCCCAGGCCACGTCGGTGTCGAACGGAAAAATCGGCCGTGGCGTTCGGGTCCACGTGAAGGCCGCCAGGTCCGACTGCGTCATCCCGGGCGTGTCCACACGCACCAGGGCTCGCCGCCAGCCATCGAAATACTGAAAATTGCTGGCGGTCTTGACGACCACCGCGCGGGCCTGGTCGACATCCAGCCCCAGGTGCTGGTACAGCACCGGATGACAAATGGCGAAACCGGCCGCGGCCATCACCACGATGTTGACCGGCCCCACTCGCAACAGCACGACCGGACCGATCTCCACGCTCCCCCGTTCCCCCACGTCCATCACGTGGTTCTCCGAAATCGCCACCACCCGTGCGGTTGTCTCGACCGGCTGACTGAATTCGTTGTCGATCTTGCCCCCCAACGACACGGTCACCTCGACTCCGATTCCCGCCGTACGAGCCACGTCGACTGCCGCCGGATCGACAATCGGCACCAGCATCAACCGGTCCGACTCGGGTTGGTCTCCCGCCTGGGCCAGGAGTTCCCTGAGAATCCACGTGCTATCTCCCGGGGCACCTCCATACACCGAATCGCCCGTGTCCGAGAGCACCAGCAATCCGTCCTGGTGGAGATAGGCACGCCGCACTGCCTCGGACACCTCCACTCTTTCGGATTTCCAGAATTCCTCGCGCAACTCCCAGGCCATCGCCCCCATCTCCGCTGCCAACCGGTCGGCCAACTCCGCATCGCCGTCGGTGTGCACCACGACCGCCCAACCGCCCTCGGCCACGTCGAGCCAGGGCTGCATCGGGTAGGGTGACACATCCATCACACCGTCCTGCTGCTCCAGTTCCCGGGCACGATCGAACCAGGCTTTCATCGGACCTCCCGATGTCAGGAACTGGTCCTGCGGAGTGATCATGGGAATCTTTCGCCAGCCAATTGCCGGCTTGCGACCGCTGTCGAGCCACTCGAAAAGCAATTTCGCGGCCTTGAAACCTGTGCCAAACGTGTAGTGGGGCTGGGTCTCGTGCCCAACGAGCATGTCGGCACAATCGACCATGCGGGCGGTGATGTTGGCGTGATGGTCCAGCGGGCAGACCAATGGCACATCCGGCCCGATCACCTCACGAACGGCTTCCAGCACCGCCCCTTCCAGGTCGTCATCCCGCTCGATACTGGCGGCCCCGTGCAGTGACAGGAACACCGCGTCGAGATCACCTGCCTCGCGGAGCGGGGCCAGCAGCATTTCCAGAAGCTCATCGTAGGTCTCGTCGAGTATCTTGGCTCCCGCACCGGCCCACGCCCGTGACAGGGGCACCACCTCGACCACCTCGTCTCGCTCGGCCACCACCTGCAGAAATCCTCCCGGCGGCCCCACCCCCAGCAACTGCTCGAGCAGTTCGGCTCCCTGGAACAGCCCGTACGCCTCGAAAGCCTCGCGTCCCGTCCGCGACGGCGTGAAGGTCCCGGTCTCCTGGACGATCTCGCCCAACGCAATTCGCATCATCTGCCTCGTTCTCTGGAGAATCAAAATGAACTAGATCACTCGCGACAGCAATTCACCGTTGGAAAGTGCCACGGGGCGACCGTCGGGCGAATGAATTGTCTGGTGAGGATCGATCCCGAGTAGGTGGTAGATCGTTGCCGACAGGTCCTCGGGAGCCACCGGGTCCCGTGCCGGGTACGCCGCCTGCCGGTCGGACGCCCCGTAGACTTGGCCCCCCGGAATTCCGGCGCCGGCCAGCAGCACCGTGTTGCAGGCTGCCCAGTGATCTCGCCCTGCCTTGGCATTGATCTTGGGTGTCCGGCCAAACTCGGCCAGCCACACGATCAACGTCTCATCGAGCAAACCTCGCCGTTGCATGTCCTCCAACAACGCCGAAAAACCCCGGTCGAGATTCGGCAACAGCGATTTTTTGTGCTTGTTGAAATTGTCGGCGTGAGTGTCCCAGAAGGCGTCATCGCGTTCCCAGTTGACCGTCACCAGTCTCACCCCCGACTCGACCAACCGCCGCGCCAACAGGCAACCCTGTCCAAACGGAGTCTGTCCATAGCGATCGCGGAGGGTTCGAGGTTCGGCCCCGAGATCAAATGCCTTCCTCGCCCGTGGTGAGGTCAACAGTGCCATCGCCTGTTGGTAATACTCACCCAGGTCCGCCACACGAGATGACCGATCGGCCAGGCGGGCCTGGCCATCAAGCCGGGACAACAATCGCTGCCGGTCCAGCAACCTCTCGGGTCGGTCAACCGGGGGAAACGGTGAGAACGACTTGTCGTTGGGATGTTGCGAAATGAACAGAGGGTCCGACCCCGGCCCCAGAAAACCGCCAAAGAAACCCGGGAAGATGTGATTGTTCGCCGAGACCTGGTTGGCCGGGGCGTTGAGGCTGATTCCCGGCGGCAGGCCTCCGGCGGAATCCCGACCGCCGACATGGTTGGCCACGGCACCGAAACAGGGGAAGTCGTCAGCAGCGTTCTGAGGATTGGTCCGGGGCCGACGGTGACGCATTCCCGTCAGCATGTAGTGCATCGCCACGGTGTGCGTGTTGTCCGGATGAGTGACCGAGCGGAGTTGAGCCAACTGCGAGGTGTGGCGGGCCAGCAGTGGCAGGTGCTCGCACACCGAGATCCCGGGCACCACGGAGGGAATCGGCGAGAACTCGCTGCGAACCTCCGACGGAGCATCGGGCTTCATGTCCCAACTGTCCTGATGAGCCGGCGCCCCGAACATGAACAACACGATGCACGACTTGGCCCGGCCAAAAGATGCCGGTTGCCCGATCGTGGTCCGGTCTTTTGCCCCGGCACGACCGGCCAGCAAAGCGTCCATCCCCAGCCCCAGTGACGAGAGCCCCCCCAGTCGCATCCATTCACGACGCGACACACCCTCGCACGTTCGCTGTGGTCGTCCGGGAATTGAGAGCATGCGAAAAGACCAGGAGGCAATGACTTCGGCTGAGGCCGTCCAGCATATCCAAGCTCCCCAGCGACTCCAACAAAAGAATGCGTCGGGCGGTTCGATCGAGGCACAGGAGTACGATGAAGATTCCAGATTCGGCTTCGGCTACCATGTCGGAACCGGAGTGCCACAAGAATCGACGACTTGGCCTACGCCGAATCACACGCGTGGCCGATCACCAACCGCTTTGACACACCCCTGAAACCGACCGCCACCCCCTGACGTCATGGCCCCGGAGTTGCTCGAGGGTATGAATTCCAGGTCCCGGACAACCACGTCACCGAGATCTTGACCAGTTCCATCTTCGGGAACGTGTTTGTTACCTCGGCGTTTGCCGATACACTGCATATGGGTCTCAGTGGAAACCGACGAGCCAAAACCAGGCACAACATGTTCCCCCCTGCCCTTCACCGCCGGCTATTTCTGCAAGGCACGCTCACGTCGGCCTTGTCGATCGGCTCATCCCGTCTCACCTGTGCGGCATCAACACATCCTGGTCGTTCGAACAAGAGCGTCATTTTCCTGTGGATGAATGGCGGCCCGAGCCACATTGACATGTGGGATCCCAAGCCGTCAGCCCCCGCCGAAATCCGTGGCCCGTTTGCCCCGATCCCCACCGCGCAGCCGGGCATCCAGGTGACCGATCACCTGCCCGGTCACGCCCGATTGCTCGACAAGTTGACGCTCCTCAGAGCGATCGACTGCTCCGATTGTGAACACGACCCAAACACGGTGATCCAGACAGGCAACAGCGAGGCCAGGAAAACCAATCCTCGGGCCAATCGGATCCCGGCAATAGGATCGGTGGTCTCGCGGTTCCGTGGTCCGAATCGACCCGGGCTGCCCTCCTATGTCAGCTTCCACGTCACCGAGGGTTCCATCGCTCGTGGCGGTGCCCTGGGCCGACAACACGACCCGTTCCACGGCAACCTCGGGGCCGGTCCTTTCCAGCGAACCGACGGGCTGACCAACGGTGTTCTGAAACGCCGCCAGGGGCTCCTCAACAAGCTCGACCGTTACACCGGCGGCCCCGACCTGACGGGTTCGACCGACAGCGTGCCACGTTTGCGAGACGAGGCCATCGAGGTGCTGCTGGGCGGACACGCACGAGCAGCCTTCGACCTGGACGCCGAACCCAAATCGATCCGACGCCGCTACAACAGTGTGCCCTGGATCGACCAGTTCGGCCGAACCGGCAAGATGAACGACCAGGTGCTCCAGGCCCGTCGGCTGGTCGAACACGGCGTGCCTTTTGTGACCGTTGTGCTCAGCGCCTACGGCAACTCGGCCACCTGGGATATTCATGGCAACCCCATCAAGACGGCCTACGGCGGAGTGGAAACCGGCCTGAAACCCCTGCTGGCCCCGTTCGACCATCTGCTGACCACCCTGGTCGAGGACCTGGACGATCACGGCCTCCTGGACGACACGCTCGTCGTGGCCCTGGGCGAATTCGGCCGCAGTCCTCGAATCAACAAGAACACCGGCCGCGATCACTGGCCGGCGGTCGGTGGAGGCGTGCTGGCCGGTGGCGGCTTGTCACACGGTCGCACAATTGGCAGCACCGACCGCCAGGGCGGCAGCATCACATCGCAGAAGGTGAGTCCCGCGGACATCGCAGCGACCATTTACCGGCACCTGGAAATCCCACTCGAGACCACCTACGTCGATGCCGCCGGCCGCCCGCGGTTTATCGTCGATTCGGGCACGCCCATCGATGAACTCTTCGCCTAGACCCCGACATCGCCAGCCGCTCCTGTCCCAGGCAGCGGCGTGACCTGCCACATCCGCCATGATCGCAGGTCCTGGTTGAAGACCGTTGGCAGCTGCCTGTTGGCTCCGGCAACCGGCAGCGCTGCCCGGACAACCGGCAAACCACCCCTGGACACAAAAACGGTGGTCCGGTGGCGCGACCACTATGCCGAAGAACTCTTCGCTCGTGCGTTGCCATTCTGGGACCGTCACGGCATCGACCACCAGCGAGGTGGCTTCCAGTGTGCCCTGGATTACGACGGCCGGAAGGTCGATTCGAACAAGTTCCACTGGTACCAGGGCCGTGGCATCTGGGTCTACAGTTACCTGTACAACCATTTCAAGGACCGGTTGCCCGGTGGACAACATCCGCGGACGTTGTCCATCGCTCGCAAGGCGGCCAACTTCTGGCTGGACCATGGTCCCAACAAACAGGGATGGTGGCCCGAGTTGCTCGGCCACGACGGCCGCGTGATCCAGGCCTTTCGGGGCGACGTTTACAGTGCGTTCACCACGATCGAAGGTTGCCAGGAACTGGCATTTGCCACCGACGACGACGCACTGCGTGACCAGTCGTTCCGTTGGCTCAAGAAAGCCTACGCCCAGGTCACCCGCCGAGACTATCACGACCCCTACGCCAGGCAACCGGGCTGGCGCGTCCAGGGCATCTGGATTTACGTGCTCAACTGTTGCACCCAGATGCTGGCACGTTGGGACGACAAGTCACTGAAAAACATGGCCGACACCTGCATCGAAGCGCTGCTCGAACGCCATCACAATCCGGACATCGGCCTCAACAACGAATTCCTGGACCACGACTTCAGCAGGATTCCCGAGGAGGCCAATCGCTGCCTGGTCGGACACTGCCTGCAGGGACTCTGGCATGTCGTCAAGGAAGCCCGACGCCGGGGAGACCGGAGCATCGAACAGACCGGCCACGAACGCATCCGTCGGCACCTCGACATCGGATGGGATCACGTGCACGGCGGACTGTGCGAGTGGGTCAACGTCGGACAATTTGACCACGAATGGGGACCTCAAAAACTCGGCAGCCAGACGATCCCGCTGAAGATGAAGGGTGAATACAACTACGTGAAGTCCTTCTGGGCCCTCAACGAGGTACTGGTGGCAACGTTGATGACCTACGAATCGACCAGGGCTCCGTGGGCCGCTCGCTATTTCTCCATGGCACAGGACATCGCCGACCGACACTTCTCTCGCCAGGTCCACGGGCAAGCCAGTTACCGCCTGGCCACCGACCGACGCTTCCGGTTCGTTCCCCGCAGCACTCGCCAGGACAACTACCATCCACTGCGTCGCCTGATGATGAACCTGCAGGCCCTGGACCGACTGGCCACCTCCTGACGCC
>CAWVUS010000255.1:0-7933 GCA_963933195.1 uncultured Planctomycetaceae bacterium | reverse complement strand
CACCTCTCCGATCAGTCATTCTGGGAAGCTCTCGATGTCTACTCGGGGCCGGTGCTGGCCAGCCACCACAACTGTCGGACACTGGTCCCGGGTGACCGACAACTGGACGACGAGCAGATCAAGGTCCTGATTGAACGCGATGCGGTGATCGGAGCCGCTTTCGATTGCTGGATGATCAAGCAAGGTTGGGTGATCGGCGTGACGCAACCCGGTGAGGTGACGATGGAGCACATCGTTGATCACATCGATCACATCTGCCAGATCGCCGGAAATGCTCGCCACGCAGCCCTGGGAACCGATCTCGACGGTGGCTTTGGCAAGGAACAGTCACCGGCCGATCTCGAAACGATTGCTGACCTGGGCAATATTGCCACGATTCTTGCCGCACGCGGATACTCCGAAGAAGACATCGAAGGGATTCTCTACAAGAACTGGGTCGAATTCTTCTACCGTGCCTGGGGTGACGAGTAGTTTTCGACCTCGCAACTTCCTCAAAAAAACGACCCAACGCGTCCAATATCCTGTCCCCCCCGGCGAAGTACCCTCAGAAACACAAATTGGCAGGCACTTTGTCGGTGAGATGGTCTCCCGTCGATGACCTCCAAGGGTACAAGTCAAAGGGGACAGTACCATGTTGAAGAAGACCTTGATTGGTGCGGCTGTCATGGTGGCCTTGGGGACCTTCGTGTTCGGACGTGACGTGTTCAGTTACGCCACGACCTGGGGCGGAACGGTCCGTAACGCGGTCAAATCGGAAGTACCGCTGGAATTCGAGATCGAGCGTGCTCGCACGGAAGTCGAGAACCTCGTCCCGGACATTCGGGACATGATGCACGTGATCGCCTCGGCACAGGTCGATATCGATCACAAGGCCAAGGACGTCGATCGCAAGACCGGAGCCCTGGGCTCCAAGAAAAAGGCCATCCTGGCCCTGCGAAACGATCTCGACACCGGCCAGACCGAGTTTGTTTATGCCAAGCACTCGTATTCGGCCGACGATGTTCGCAAAGATCTCGAGAAACGGTTCAAGCTCTACAAGGTGGCGGAGAACTCCCTGGAGAGCGACGCGCAGATCCTGAAGGCCTGGCAGAGAACGATGACGGCCAACCAGGAGAAGCTCGACGCGATGCTCACTGCCAAGCAGGATCTCGAGGTGCAGATCGAGCAGCTCGGAGCGCGTCTGCGAACTGTTGAGGCGGCCGAAGCCACCGCAACTCTTGACTTTGACGATTCGAAACTGGCACGTGCCAAGAAGTTGATTCTCGAGCTCAACAAGCAGCTCGATGTCCGCGAACGGCAGGCCAACCTCGAGGGTCAGGTCAACGGGCTGATCCCGATCGAAGACTCTTCCGAACCGACCGAATCATCGATCACCAACCGGATCGATGATTACTTCGGCCCCAGGAAGTCTCTTGCCGACTCGGATGGGTCAGTCGCCGATAGCGGCAAATAGTGCCGGCGGCGAGCACCAGGGCCGTGCCCCCGCGGGACAACGCGGGGCACGGCCTGTCGGTGCAATCCGAGCCATCAACGATCGAAAAACACCACCCTCATGTTCTCTGCAACTGGCCAGACGTTATCCTCAAGCACTGGACAACCCCAATGCCCAGCCTGATGGAAACCCAACCGATGCCCGCCAGACGATCACTCCAGCCGGAACCGGCCTCGACCAACGAGGACCGACACCTGCTGTGGATCGACGGGGTCGGCGGTTTTCTGCTGCTGACCCGCGAAGCGGTCACCATCGGAGGGCCCCAGGCTCCCGACGCTGACATCCAGTTGCTCGCCAGCCTCTCCCGACAACACGCCACCATCCATCGTGACGATGGTGGGTATCTGCTGGAGGCCCACGGGCCGACCCGGGTCAACCAACGGCGAGTGGTCGAGTGGACCGAACTTCCCGATGGAGCCGACATCACGCTCGGACGCACAGTCCAACTCAGCTTCCATCGCCCCACCGTCCTCTCCGGTTCCGGTCGACTCCGCTTCCAGAGTGATCACCGACCGACACACAGCCTCGACGGTGTCGTCCTGGTCGCTGACACCTGCCTGCTGGGTCCCGGCCGCGATTGTCACATCCGGTGCCCCGAATGGGAGGACTCGGTGATCCTCATCCACCGCGGTGGAGACTGGCTGGTGCGGTCACCACGGCTGGCACTGGAAATCAACGGCAAGACACTGAGGGGTGAAGCGACCATCGGAGACGGGCAGATCGTCACCGGGCCCGATCTCAGGTTCCATGTCGAAACACCCTCGGCACGGTCCTCAAATCGCGGAGACCGGCGATGACCTCCAAAAAATTCACTTTCGCACCCGAATCGACACCGCTTGCCGGGTTCACGATCAAGCGAGGGATCCAGAGGGGTGGTTTCGGCGAGGTGTATTACGCGATCAGCGACGGCGGCAAGGAGGTCGCACTGAAACTCCTGCACAGCCATGTCGAGATCGAACGACGTGGTACCGAACTTTGCCTGAACCTCAAACACCCCAATCTCGTCTCCATCATTGACATCAGGCACGACGAGGATGGCGACACCTGGGTCGTGATGGAATACGTCAGCGGTGCGACTCTTGATCGTGTGCTCGCCGATGATTTTCCCGAGGGAATGCCCATCCCGGAAGTTCGCACATGGCTTGCGGGACTCGCCGCGGGGGTCGACTACCTGCACGACCGCGGTATTGTCCACCGGGATCTCAAGCCACAAAACATCT
Organism: uncultured Planctomycetaceae bacterium; assembly: GCA_963933195.1. Lineage (GTDB taxonomy): Bacteria > Planctomycetota > Planctomycetia > Planctomycetales > Planctomycetaceae > UBA8437. Next base: position 5,221 of record CAWVUS010000255.1, on the reverse strand, counting down.
ATCGTGAAGCTGGACAGGTCAAGATCGGCGATATCGGACTCTCCAAGATCATCACACCCAGCCAAAGGGGAGCACAAACCGAGAGCATCGGCACGATCTACTACATGGCTCCGGAGATCTCGCGAGGCGAGTACGGACCCGAAATCGATGTCTACAGTTCTGCAGCCATCGTCTACGAACTGCTCACCGGACGAGTGCCCTTTGACGGGGAAACCACTGCCGAGATTCTCAATCGACACCTCACCGACCAACCCGACCTGGTCCCGCTTCCCCGATCCCTGCAACCGGTTCTGGCCCACGCGCTGGCCAAGGACCCCACGGTCCGCACCGCCAGCCTCGGTGACTTCCTCATCGAGTTCGACTCCGCCCTGGCAGGACACCCCCCGGCTCCACCACTGCAGCTCCCCCCCGTACCACCACACCAACACACCTCCCCTGTAGAGCCCTCGGCCAACCAACAGCCGCAGACGGTCGTGGCAACCGTCACCGAACGGCCAAGCCACTCGCGACCGGGCCAACCGCCTCCCCAACGACCACGGATATTCCTCCCCGTCGTCCAGCATGGCCCACTGGCAATCCGCAACATCTCACCCTCGCAACGCGCCCTGGAGGGCTCAGCGGGTATGGCGGCTGCGATCCTGTTCACCGGTATCCTGACCGCCGTTGGCGAGCTGACCGGGATGTTCGGTGACGCCGGACAAAACACGCCACTGACAGCCGTCGCTTATGGATTGACCACGCTGATCGGATCCTGGGCATTGCTGATCGGCACCAAGGCCTGGGAAGGCACCGGCCCCGAGAGCCTATCGATGCGACGACTGTCACTGATGCTACTGGGTGCCGGCGTGGGTGCCGCGGGATGGTGGTTGCACCAAGTCTTACTGGTCGACCTGCCCCCCTTGGCAGCATCCCAAACGGCTGGCCTGGTTGACTCGATCGGATCGCTGGAGCTCGTCCGTGACAAACAACCCACCCTGGCCGGTTACATGATGTTCTTTGGGCTGCTCTTCGGCGTCCGCCGTTGGTGGTGGCACACGGACGGTTTCCGGCCGAAACGTCTCCGCGTGCTGTCGCTGCTATTGACCGGATCGGTATCAACCCTGTTGGGACTGGCAATCCAGTTCCCGCTGGCTGCGGCTATCGGCTGGGGATTGGGCATCGCCATCGTGGTCCAGCTTTCCGCCCCCTGGGTCGCCCCGGATCTGCGGGCGGCGCGACTTCACCAGGAGGAGGCAACACATGCATAATCTGCTCCTGGCCGAAATCGCTGTGGACACGGACAGCCATGTGACGATCTGGGGCGTCTCGTTGATTGCCCTGGCGGCCACGATTGCCATCCGGGTCGCCTGGGCCAGCCGCCGCGGTGACACCGATCTCAGGACCATCATCGGCAAGGCCATGGCAGGAGCCTGGATCGCTCCAGCCCTGGCGATCGTTGCTGCGATTGCCTTCCAGTCCGGCAGTTCGCTCACCCCACGCCAGGCTCCCGAGACCGACTACGAAGCACGCTCGACCAACACCCGAGTGGTCATCGACGGCCACAACTGGACCAGGCAGACACTGGTCGAAAACGACGAAACGGGACAACCGATCTTACGGACTCCAATTGCGAGCACACCACATTCGACGGTGGACGACGCGCGGCGCGAGGCGCTTGATCTCGCTGCACGACGACTTAAGTACGAAGTCGAACGCGTCTATGGCCGAGCCGGTGACTGGGAACTCCCCGGTGAACTGCTGAAGAACCAGCGGTTCATCACCGACGAGATCACGACCACCCGACCCTACAAGCTCAGTGCATTGGCCCCCTCCAGCGACATGTTTCATTGTGTCGTGAGACTGGAGGTCTCCGCTGCCAGCCGCAACTGGGCCGCACGGCACTGGAAACAACGTGTCGGGACCAGCCGGCTCAAGACCATCGCCACGATCACCGCCTTGCTCTGCCTGCTGGTCATCACCACCCATCTTTACCTGCGGCTCGACGTCGCGTCGGCCGGCGCGCACCGCGGAAAACTACAACTGGCAGCACTCGCCGCGGTCGCCGCCTCCGGCCTCGCCGCCTCGACGATCCTCTCGGCCTGATTCCCGGACTGGTTCCCGGGCTGGCTCACCCCGTACTCGCGACTCATAATCGCCGTATGCCCGAAGACACTGACCAACTGCTGGTGGCCCGCGTTCGCGAAGGCGGCCCGGAAGCCTGGGAGGAACTGATCGCCCGTTACGAGGGTCGGCTGCTGGCATTCGTCCAGAGCCGGATTGGAAATCGCACCACCAGTGAGGACGTCGTACAGGAAACACTCATGGGTTTCCTGACCAGCCTGCCCAACTACGACTCCGACCGCACCCGGCTCGAAAGCTTCCTGTTCTCCATCGCCGCCCACAAGCTCACCGATGTGCTCCGTCGTCAAGGACGTCGGCCCACGCTCCCCCTGCAACCGCCCGACGCCAGCGGCACCGGCCTGGAGCCAGTGGGTTCCGCCCGGGTGGCCTCGAGCCTGGTCCGCAGTCGTGAGGGGCGGGACGCCGAATCCGAATTGCTGGGGGATGTGCTGGGAGAATTGATCCACGAGTGGCTCGAGGAGGGCCAACTGGAACGACTCGAATGTCTCGAACTGCTGCTGGTGCTCGGATGGAGAAACAAGGACGTCGCCACCCACATGGGCATCACTGAACAGGCCGTGGCCAATCACAAGTCGTTCGTCCTCAGGAAACTCAAAACCGCCGCCAGCGAATCCCCGCTGGGCCAACTCGAATTGGCCGACTTTGGGCTCGAGGATCCCGACAGCGACTGAGCTGGAACGACGCCGCTCTTGCCGTCGGTGGCCCGCATGACATAAGGTCATCGGCGAGGCGTCCACATGACACCAAGGCGAATTCCCGCCGCCATTCTGCTGGTGCTCGTCACGGGCTGGTCCGCGGCACGGGCCGACAAGCCGTCCCCGAGAGACCGCTACTTCGACGGACTCCGGCAACGGGGCCTGTTCAGTCTCGCCGAAAGCGTCTGCTTCCAGGAACTGGCACAAGCCGACCTCGCCCCCGACCTCCGTCTCGACTCGACTCTCCAACTCTCCCGGACCCTCGTCGAGCACGCCCAGGCCACAGGCGGTCCACAACAACAGGATCTCTGGAACCGCGCCCAGACTGTACTCGACGAGTTCAACGCACTCCTCCCGAGGCACCCCGGTCGCTTGCGGGTGGGCGTCCAGGCCGCCCTGATTCCCCTGGCCCACGGAGGCTACCTGGCCCGACTGGCCGACCTCGCTCCCCTGGATCGCCGACGGCGTGGCCAGGCACTGGACAAGCTGCAGTCGGGAATCAACCAACTGGCACCGCTGCAGCAACGACTCGCAAATCCCGGTTCATTGAAGAATCACCGGCGGCGACTGTTGCTGGCAACCGCTCGCTGGCGTCTCGCACGAGCCCATCTGGATCGTGCCCGGATGATGACGCCCGGAACCCCCGACCGGGCCGCCGACTTGATAGCGGCCGCCACGACCTTGAAAAAAATGTCTCCCGCCTCACTCGGTGACCAACTCCAACAATCCCGAACACGACTCCTGGCCGAGGTCTCGCGGCAACAGCTCGACTTTCCCATCGCCCGCAGGATTCTCGACTCGGCGAACTTGACCGACGACGACACACTGCTGGCCGAACGGGTGTGGATCGAACTCGATGACCAGAAACCCGGCCGGGCTGTCCAGCTGATTGAAACACGACTCGCGCGGCCACCCCCACCCTCCGATGAACTGCTGTTCCTGGCACAAGCGAGCCTGGCACGATTGTGGCAGGCCACCAGCATGACAGAGGCTGCCACCAGGTCCGAGGAACTCTGGACACGTTGGCTGGCAGCGTCGAAACGGGCCATCGCGGTCCCGGCCGCCTACTGGAGGACCCGGGCCAGCCAGGATCGGGATCTCGTAGCCGCCATCCAACGACTGGGCCCCGAACTGGCCCAAGGTCGGCATCGCGCCATCTCGCTGTACCAGGCCGAGAGAATCGAAGAAGCACTCGATGCATTCGCAAAGGTCATCCGGACAGCACAAACAACTGGTCGTCCCCAACTCGCCGGCGACCTGGCGTTCACCCGTGGCTCGGTCATGGTGCGTGCCGGACGTTTCGCTTCCGCCGTGGGATCGTTCCGGGCCGTCGCGGACCAGAAACCGGTTCATCGCCAGGCCGCTTCGGCTCACCTGTTGTGGGCCTGGTGTCTGGGCCAGCTCGAACGGAAACAACCCACCGCATCACGCCGGACGGCCTATCACCGGGCACTGGTCCAACACAGGACACGCTTCCCGGACGATCCCACCACAGGCGAAGCCACCTGGTTGCTGGCGTCGCTCGAACAGCAGCTCCAACACGACAGCCTGGCACGCACCCTCTGGATGAAGATCCCCGCCAGTCACCCACGAGCCGCATCCGCTCGACGACTTGTTGGCGAGAGCCTCGAGGAAGAACTTGCCGGTTTGGCTCGGGACGATTCGAACCGCGAACGGAAACTGGAAACAGCCATTCGCGACATCAAGGCTCTCGTGGCACAACTTCCCAAACCGCCCAGCCCGTGGACACTCGATCAAGCCAGCCTGGTGCTCAGCCTGGCCCGCTTGAGTTTGAAACGGCCGCGACCGAACTATTCACAGGTGGATGCGCTCCTGGAAATGGCCCTGACCAGGGGCCCCGCGGTGACCGGCGAGACACCAAGCACCACCGCCGTCACCCTACGGGACACGGCAAGACAACTCCGGGTCCTTTCACTGGCGGGACAGGGCCGACTCGATGACGCCCGGGGCCTGATCGCCACCTTCGCAGGACGCCCTGCCGATCTCCTGGCACTTCTCGATGGATTGGATCGAGTGGCAGTCACCACCCGCCCCAGCGACAGACGTCGGCTGGGTGAACTGCAACTCCAGGCCGCGCAGACCCTCGACACGCAACGACAACGACTCGACCAGGACACCATCCGTCGACTCGACCATTGCCTGGCCCAGGCCTACGTCGCGGCCGGCCTGCCACTCCGGGCCATCTCGCTTTACGAACAGCTGGTCAAAAATACACCACGAGACTGGCGGCTGAGGTCTCGAATGGCGGCAATCCGGATATCGATCGGCTCAGCCGATCAACTCCAAGCGGCTGTCACTGACTGGCAGGCCGCCGAACGACTGCTCACGGCCGGCACCAATGACTGGATGAGCGTAAGACTGGGAACGCTCAGGGCGCTGAAACT
>CAWVUS010000254.1:0-7953 GCA_963933195.1 uncultured Planctomycetaceae bacterium | reverse complement strand
TTGATCACCTCCAACGGTGGCCGGGACGCCGAATCGGCCAGCAGATCCCCAAACGATTTCTCGACCCCGAAACCGTAGGTGCATGACCCGCCGAGCGTGAAGAGCCTCCGGGTGCCCTCGAGTTTGGGAGTCCCCAGTTTCTGATCCCACTCGGGAAAGAAACTCGTTCCCGACTCAAAACCAACCGGATTCAGTTGCCGGCTGTTGTCGGGAAACAAACCCACCACGCGGAAGACGAGTTCCAGCACCAACAGCAGGACCATCGGCAGTGAAACCGCCAGTAGCCGGATTCGCCACGCCGCGCGCCGACGCGGCACGGGAACCGAATCGGTGGGCACCTCGGACGGGGTCGCCTGGTTCATGGGCTCGGCCTGTCGTGTCGAGTCTGGCTCCGTGAAAACTCTCCAGCAAGCCGGGGATTCAAACGACGGAGTTGTTCGATGGCGCGTTGGTAACCCGTTTGGTTTTCTCTCAGCAATTCGATTCGAGCCAATTGGAACCACGCCATGACAAATCTCTTGTCCCCAGCGACCGCCGCCTCGAGTTGTTTGACCGCTTCATCGTAACGTTCCCGCTCGGCCAGCCCCAACGCCAGGTTGACCCGGGCGCGTGGTAGCCATGGAGCCAGTTCAACCGCAGCCCTGGCAACCCGGAATGCCTCGTCTCGTCTTCCCTGGTTCTGCAATTCGACGGCCAGGTTGACCCACGCATCGGGAAACCGGGGATCGATGTCGATGGCCTGCCGGTGCCGGCGTTCGGCCAATTCGTGCAACCCGGTCTCACCCAGTTGGTTGCCCAGGCTCGTCAGGGCCAGGGGCGAGCGGGGATTCTTCGCGACCGTGTCTCTCCAGAGGGTGCCCGTGTCGAGAAACACTCCACAGCGGACGAACGTCATCCCGGCCAGGACCAGGACCAGGACACTTCCACGACTGGCGTGCCAACAGGTGGTGACCAACCAGGAACCGCAGGCCAAAAGCGGGATGCTGGCCAGGTACTGGAAGTGGTCAGCGACAAACGAAAACTGCATCGGGTAGACATCAATAAAACCCAGGGCCGGTGACAGGGTGCCGGCAAACAGCAGCACCGCCGCCAGTGGACCACGTCCCCATCGGGCCCGCTGCCACCACAACATGGTGATGACCATCACGGCACCCAACGGATAAAGCCACTGGACGAAAAGGTTCGAATCGATCGACCACTTTGGGTAAATGAAAACCAGGTCACTCGGCCAGAACAACTTGCCGCCATAGAACCACAGCGCCCGGCCGGCCACCAGCAGGCGGTCGGACACGGAAAGTCCCAGGTCGAGATGCCCGGCCCCGATGTGATTCTGCTCGGTCCAGATCGTCATCAAACCGGCTGGCACCGTTAGCAGTAACATCGGTAGCGCACCGAGCCACTCACGACGCCCGATCCGACCCCCACGCCACCAGCAAATGACCAGCCACGCTGCCGGAACCGTGACGGTGACGGTCTTGGAGAGCAGTGCCCCGACAAACAGCAGTCCGGACAGCCACCAGCAACGACGACCCGCCCCTGGCTCGGATCGCCACCAGCTCAACCAGGCCCACGTCGACGCCAGAGCAAACAGACCCGAGAGGGTGTTCTTGCGTTCGCTGATCCAAACCACGCTCTCGGCATGCACCGGGTGGACGGCAAACAATGCGGCCGCCAGCCACGCTCCCGGTAACCCCAGACCCACCAACACTCGCCACAACACGAGCACCGACACGGCATGCAACAGGATGTTGACCGCATGGTACCCCAGTGGATTCTCACCCCAGATTCGATACTCGAGCCAGAAACTGGAATGAGTCAGGGGGTAGTACTGCGGAACACTGCCGGGTTCGAGCCAGATCGCAGCCAATCCGTCGGGACTCACCACCGGCCGACTGTTGACGACATGAGCGTCGTCGTCCCAGATGAACCCACAACTGAAACCGGGCAGGTAGGCGATCACCGTCAGCAGCAGCAACCCCGCCACCATCCGCCTGTCGATTCTCAGCGGTTCACCCTGATCGGTCACCGGGAAGTCCTGTTGTCCATTCCTATTGTCCGTTGCGAGCATACGTCATCACACCGGGGCCAACCAATAGTTCTGCCCATGGGGCACCACGGACCACATCTCTCGGCGCAATCACCGGGCTTGCAGTAGACTCACCCGCGTGAACGCCCCGACGACGCCCGAACCTGCCCCACACACATCATTCGGCAAGCGAGTGCTGTTGGCTGCCGTCGTTTTGGCCATCATGCTCCTGGTTGCCGAACTGGTCATCCGGGCCGTGGTCTCCGAACCGGTCCCAATCCGCTTCGCCCAGGACACCTCGGAATTGCGGCAGTTGCAGTTGCACCGCTTCAGCGATGTGTTGACCGCCGACCCGGATCGTTTCTGGCGACTGGCTCCTGGCAGTCGCCTGCCCGAATCCACCGATGAACCCGGCGGCCCATTCTTCGGAGTGATCTCCAACAAGCGGGGCTTCCGTGAAAACAGCCAACTCGCCGACACGAAGGCCGACGACGAGACGAGAATCCTCTTCCTGGGCGATTCGTGCACCTTCGGCTTCGGGGTCGGCTGGGACGAAACCTACGTGGCCGGCTGTGAGGAACGACTCAACGAGCAATATCCGGAACGGCGGTTCGAATGCATCAATGCCGGTGTCCCGGGGTACTCGTTGTACCAGGGCTGGAGAGTCCTGGATGTTGAGGGTCCCCGAATCCAGCCGGACCTGGTGATCGCCTGTTTCGGATTCAACGACCGGGCCGAGTGGGACGGGCTGGGTGATCTCGATCATGCCCAACTGACTCCACCCGCGTGGCTGGCTGGAAGTCAACTCGCCGGAAAGCTCTGGCAACTGGGCCACGCTCGGCCGGAACATTCGACGGCCCCGCCACGGCCACGCGTGTCCCCCGACGAATACCGCAGCCTGCTGGCCCGAATTCGACGGAGGACGCAACAACTGGGCGGCCGGCTGGTCCTGATCTCCTGGTGCGAACGCTTCCAGGTCGCCACCGATCGAAACGAGCGGACGCCCTGGCAATTCGAGTTGTACCAGTTCGCACGGCGACACCAGGTCCCGATCCTGGACCTGGTCCCACAATTGCAGGACTGGGCCGACCAGCAGGACCAATCCGAACTGTTCCTGGACATTGTCCACGTCACTCCCGCCACCCACTCGCGGATCGCCGGTCGGCTGGTCGAGATTCTCAGGCCACTGCTCAGGACGGGAGAGTTGTCTCGATGACGACAGGCACAACCGTTCCAGGCGATGCTCCACGCTGGAAACGACGGGTGGCCACCGTCGCCATCAGCCTGGCTGTCGCCGTGGTGATCACCGAGACAGCACTGTGGCTGGGAGATTGGCCCCGCTTTCCCCAGCCCCACACCTTTCCTCCCCAATTCATGCTGGTGGGAACACCCGATGCCGAGGGATGGATTCGTCACGTGAACAAGCCGTCGGAGAAAATCCGTTTCCGTTACGGGTCGGACCCTCGAGGCTATTTCGGGCCGGGCCACACCGTGACCCACACGACCAACTCGCTTGGCTTTCGTGGAAACGAGTTTCCACTACAGGAGAATCGTGACGGCCAAGTCGAACCCTTCGGCACGCGTCCCGACTCCCTGCGGATCGTGTTCCTGGGCGATTCGGTGACATTTGGCGAGGGCGTGCACGATTCTGACACGTTTGTCGAGCGGGTTGGCCAGCGACTGGGCACCCGGCTGGGTCGTCCCGTCGAGGTCTACAACTTCGGGGTGGGTGGTCACAACACCTCCGACGCCCTCTGGACCTGGCAACGTTACGCCCGCCATCTTGACCCCGACCTGGTCATCTACACCTTCGTGCTCAACGATGCTGAACCACGCCTGTTTCGGCTCGACCAGCCATCCGGCCAACCCGCTCGCATTCCCCGTTCGTTCGAATCGCGGTGGGCAGAATGGACCAGCCAACCGGAAGGCTGGTGGACCGGATCGCGACTGGCTCGCCTGGCATGGAAACTCCAGGCCGGCTGGAAACTGGACCGCAAAACACTCGAGTATTATCGCGAGTTGAACGCGTCGAATTCGTCCCGCTGGGACACGTGTCGCGAACAGCTCGAAACCCTGCAACAGATCGAGCCGACGCTGGCGGTCGTGGTATTCCCCATGCTGTTCGACCTGGCGACTCACCCATTCCGACCGGTGCATTTCGAGGTCGCCGACGCCTGCTCACAGGTCGAGGTCATCGATCTCTGGGAAACCCTGGCCGGCCGTGCCGGCAACAACACGCCGGAACTGTGGGTCCATCCCACCGACACGCATCCCAACGAGATCGCGCACAAGTTTGCCGCCGGGGTGATCACCCGGCGGTTGGAAACGCTGCTGCGAGATTCGGAAACAACCGGCTCAGTCCCCTGAGGTCGTAGGAGTCGGCAGGAACTCCCGGGGCACCTTGCAGACCATCGTGTACGCGGGATCGAACATGTTGCCCAGGTCATAACGCACGCACTGGGCCAGCAGCAGGTTGGCACCCAGGGGGTCGAGTCCGTAATCCTGGACCAACCAGCGGAGCATTTCGGTCGTCGCGTTCTGAGTCGCCTCGTCCAGGGGTCGTGCGTTCCCAACGGTGAAGATCTCGTCGTCGTTTTCGCCTCGCGGCCAGCCAATCTCGTGGTCGGGGATCAGGTCGAGTGTCACCCGCACATCCATCGAGATCTCCAGTCCCGATCCGACGATTTCTCCATCGCCCTGGATGGCATGCCCGTCGCCCAGGAAGAACAGGGCACCGGGTTCGAACACGGGGAAGTAGACGGTCACCCCCTGCCGGAAACCGCGGTAGTCCATGTTGCCGCCGTGCTCGGCCGAGGTGGCCGTTGAAATCGCCTGGCAACCCTTGGCTGCAACACCGAAGCAGCCGATCATCGGGTCCAGCGGCAGCGTGATGTTGCCCAGCTTCGATTCTGGTGTCGTCAGGGTCGCCGTCCACGCCTCGACATCAACATCCCACTCGGCCATTCCCGCCTCGGGCAACTCGCGGACAAAGTCCGGCCGCACCACGTTGGCCGCCACGCTGGTCCCACAGAAGGCCCAGTTGCGATTGGGCATCACCTTGTCGAGTTTCACGACCAGGGTGTCTCCCGGCTTGGCACCCTCGACAAAAAACGGACCGGTTTGAGGGTTTCCCCGCGGGGTGGCCTGCTCACGGTTCTCGTCACCGCCACGTGCATCAACGGTCGTGGTGACAATCGAGTCACCCGGCTCGACAGTCAAAACCGGCTCGTGAGGCCCCAGGGTGGTGAAATAATGGGACGGAATGAAATTGTGTTCCATGAGTGCAGATCTCTATTTCCTGAAGTGACCGATGTCGTCGAGCGAACCACCGCCGCCCCTAGAGCCGACGGAACTTCTGCAGGGTCGGGCAGTCGGCTTCGACCAGCCCTTTCGGGACAGCAGCCGAGGCAATCACCTCCGAGGTGTAGATGTCGCCATTGCCATCCACCCAGATGTCGTGCGGCGCGGCAAAGTCCCCCGGTTCGTAGGGATTGGCCCCGCCACCAAAACGCGACAGCAACTCGCCCGAGCGGTTGAAGATGCTGACCCGGCCCCCGGTCTGGTCGAACCGTTGGTCATTGAGTCCGGCATGCCACCCCAGTTCGGCGACGTAGACCACGTCGTCGGAATCGATGAAGACCTCGCAGGGTCGCGCCACGTCGGTCCAGGACTCGATGAACCCGCCGTCCGCATCAAAGAGCTGGATGCGACTGTTTTCTCGATCACAGGCGAACACCGTTCCATCGCTGGACACGTCAATTCCGTGAGGCAGATGGAATTCACCATCTCCATCACCAGGGCTCCCCCAGCTGATCTCGTGTTCTCCCTCGGCCGAGAATCGGTGGATCCGACAATTGCCATATCCGTCCGTGATGAACAGGCGTCCATCCGGGGCCACGGCGAGGTTGGTGGGCAGGTTGAACGGCCCCCCCGGCTGGGTGATTGTCAGGTAGTTCATGTCCACCACGCCCGTGTCGCTGCAGACACCGGCTGTCCCCAGGGTCTGCTCGCGCTGACCGTCGGTCGTGTAGCGATGAATCACGTGCCCGTGGTCATCGGTCAGCCAGATCACGTCATCCCCGGTGATCCAGATTCCGTGAGGCCGTTGGAACTGCCCTTCACCCCAGCTTCCCAGGAAACTGCCGTCCGACGAATAGACGATCACCGGGTGCTCGCTGCGATTGAAAGCGTACAGGTTGCCACTGGAATCGGTGGCGGCTCCAACCACCTCGCCATAGTTCCAACCCTCGGGCAACTGGTCCCAACCGGGCAACGGTTCATAACGGTATTCGCCCTGGCCAACCACGGTCGTTCCGCCATCTTGGTCGTTCGACATTCTGTAAATCTCTCCGGAGGGTCTGTTGTCAGTCGGGGGTGGCCAGGATCCTCGTCGTGGAGGATCCCTGCAGGCCGATCAACACCGATTGCGTGATGGTGGGTACGGCACTATCGTGAAATCATGTCGCGACGGAGACAAGATTGCCAGCACGACCGCTGTCATCATTTGCGGCTTTCGGAGTTCTTCATCCCCGGAGCGGGCTAACCCGCTGGAGCACCACTAGATGGCCGGTCGTTTCCGTGGACCGCTGATCGTCACCTCCCTGGTCCTGGTCGGTGGTGCGGCACTCGTGCTCTCGTGCGCGGGCCTGGTCGAACGGCCTCCCGATCTCTCCGACGCGGATATCCTCCTGGCCCGGGCCAAGAAAGCTCTCGATCGCCGGGATTACCCCGCCGCCGAGAAGCTGGCACGTGACGCGCTGGACCAGGGCACGACGGTCCGCAGCGGAGCATGGATCGTCGCCGGAGAAGCCACCGTGCAGCAGGGACGGTACCAGGAGGCCGTGAAGTGTTTCCTGGGTGTCATCGAACCGGGCGGAAAGCCCGACGAAATGGCAATCGGCCACGCGCTGGCCGGCGACCTGCTCTCCCGGCAGTTGCACCGACTGTCCGAGGCCGAGGACCATTACCGCAAGGCACTGGAACTGGACCCCAAGAACGACAACGCTCGACGGGGATTGATCACGTTGCTGGCGGCCGAGGGACGCCGCCGCGCGGCTGAAGATGTCCTGATGAGTGTCGTGCGAGACAACAAGCACACCGAACAACACCTGTTCCTGTTGGGCAATTCCGAATGGGTCATCGAATCGCTGGCATTCAAGACCCGCCAGGGCGACACCCGCATCAAGCGAGACCGGTTCCTGGAACTTGCCCGCAAGTCAGTCCCCGATGATCCGACTCCTGACATCGGCCTGGCCAGCCTGGCCAAAATCAAGAACCAGTCGGACCGGGCAATTCAACTCCTCGAAGGGGTCCTCGAGAAACTGCCCGAACAGAACGAGGCCTGGGCGATCCTGGGGCTGCTGCTGGCCGAAACCGGTGACGCATCACGGTTCCTGGACTGGCACGCCCGGGTGCCCAAGACCGCTGACAGGGACGCCCGGACCTGGTTCGCACGGGCGACCTGGGCCAGCCACGTTGGCCAAGACCAGGTGGCCACCCGCTGCCTCTGGGAATGCCTGCGGCGCGACCCCAACCACCTGGCCGCCAACCACCAGTTGGCACAGGCGCTGGACCGTCTCGGTCAACCGGTGCAATCCACCCGTTTCCGTCAACGAGCCCAGCAACTCTCGGAACTGGTGACCCTGCTTCGTGGCCTGTCGGGAAACCCACGTTACGGCAACGAGCGAACCGAACAGAGAGTCCGGCAAGTTGTCGAGTTGAACAAAACACTGGGACGGGCGTGGGAGGCGGTGGCCTGGTCGATGTTTGCCCTCCAGAACAACGAGTCACTCCAGTGGCCCCAGGACTACCTCAAAGACCTCAGACCCTACATCACAAAAAGTGATATGCCCCGCACGGTCGAGAAACTCAGCGCCATCTCCTCCATCGACCTCTCGGACCTACCCGTTCCCAACTGGACCACCGAC
>CAWVUS010000253.1:0-7960 GCA_963933195.1 uncultured Planctomycetaceae bacterium | reverse complement strand
TACATCAACGACCGCGGACAGTTCCGGGACGCGACCGAACAATGGCAACTCGGACTGCCCAGTCGTCGCCACACCGGCTGGGGCGTGGCATTCATTGACCTCGACCACGACGGGTTCCTCGACATCCCGCTGGTCAACGGACTGGCCCTGCCCTGCCAATGGCGCAACAGCGACTCGGATCGTCAGGGAGACGTGATTGACCTGGAAGCGTTGACCGAATCTGGAAAGGCCACCGTTGCCGACCCTGTGGCCTATTGGGCCAATTACGTCGACAGGAACCAGGTGTATTTCAACACCGGAAAAAACAGCTTTGTCGAGAAAACGCAGTTGGCCGGAGATTTTTCTCGAACACCAAATTCCGGCCGCGGCCTGATTTATGGTGACGTCGACAACGATGGAGACCTCGACCTGCTGGTCACAACGACCGGAGGCAGAGCACGACTCTATCGCAACGATGTCCCCAAGACGGGACACTGGTTGCGGATCAAGCTTCGGCTCCCGGAACACCGCAGGGATGCTTACGGAGCCGAACTGGTCGTTGTTGCCGGCGACAAGCGATTCCATCGAATCCTCAACCCCGCCAGCAGTTTTCTTGCCAGCCACGATCCGCGGATGCACGTCGGACTGAACATGGCAGGCTATGATCGAATCGAAGTCCGCTGGCCCGATGGGTCACTGGAATGGGAGCACTTCGAGGGTGGAACCACGGATCGCGAAATCACACTGGTTCGAGGCGAAGGAACATCCAAAACGCCCCCCCTGGATCGTATAAATCAGGAATAACACTCGTCGGATCAGTCTCTACATCGACAGCAGCAGCAACGAGAACAGGCTCCAATCGGTGTAGAGGGTTGTCGTTGCATCGACGATTCGAGACGATCATACTGGAGGCTGGCCGCTCGCCAGAATTGCCGCCCATCGCGGCGAATCATAAACGGACACGCCAATTGGCGCCCTTCACTACCAATCCCCAATTCACTCACGAAGGACTCACCATGTACACACGTCACCTGCTCCGCCTGAGTCGCGGATTTCTGGCAGCCGGCCTGCTGCTTTTGACAGCACTTGGCGGCTGTAGCGACCCTGGAACGAGCGTCGAAACCGAGAAGGTCAAAGACGACGCAGCGATGGGCAACCACATGGACCTGAACACGATCGCTGACCCGGCAGAAAAGAGTGCCGCCGAGGCTCTCAAAGGCGGTGGAGCGATGGTCTTTCTCGGTGAGGACTCTCACGTTGCTGACGTCGCTTTCCAAAACGGCGGCGCCAACGACACCCTGCTGGCCAATCTGAGCAAGACTCCCCACCTCACCTCCCTGACCCTGATGAATTGCGGCCAGGTGACCGACAAGAGCGTGGCGACAATCTCGGGACTCAAAAAGCTCACTCAAGTCCAGCTGATGCAGACGGGAATCTCCAACGCGGGCGCGAAGAAGATCCAGGCCGCCCTCGGCAAAGGTGCCATGGTCAACCACCCGGGCACCGCAAGATCCATGATGCAGCAGAACCCCACGACCTCCCCAGGCGGCGGACCAGGTGCCGCAGCAGGCGGCGGAGCTCCCGGGCGTGGAGGACCTCCCGGAGGTGGCGGACGCCCCGGCGGCCAATAACCGACCGCCATTCAGGCACAAGCCAACGGAGGGTCGTTCTCTGGCCCCTCCCGAATAGCTTCTTACGGCTCGACCACCTCCACCGAGGTGGCCGGGCCGTTGGTCGTCCGGGCCCCCGCTGTTCACCGATCTCCGGCTTTCTGCCGGATCACCAGGACCTGGTCGCCCTCAACCGGCCCCACCTCCTGGACTCCCCCACCGGGCCAACGGATCCTGATGAGATCCACCTTGTCGGAATCTCCCAGCCCAAACGTCAACCGCAGTCCGTTGGAAGAGGCATAACTGGTCCCGCTCTTGACCTGCCTGGTTTGGTTGGGCATTCCCGCAACCTGAAGCGTTACGATTGCCCCGGCTGCATCGCGAGAGCCTTCCGGTGATGTCCCTATCAAGCGGACCCCCAACCAGTGCCGGCCGCGGCGATCGGTCAGATTCTCGAGAACCGAGACCGGTTCATTCGTGTGACAAATGACCAAATCGATGTCGCCGTCCCCGTCCAGATCACCACGGGCCACCCCTCGCCCCATGTGTGGGGTCGCCAGGTATTCACCGGCCCCAGGGGCCACGTTGGTAAAACGTCGCCCTTGTGTGTTTTCAAACAACAGGGGCAACTGCCGGACCGGCGCCTCGCTGGGATGACGGATCACGTGTCCGTTGCTGACAAATACGTCCTCGTCACCGTCGAGGTCGAAGTCGAAAAACGAGGTGCCCCAGCCGACGAACAGTCCCCCAACGGTCGTCAGGCCTGCGATATGGCTGACATGGCGAAACATTCCTCGGCCGTCATTCCGATACAAAGCGATACTCTCGCGTTCGTAATTGGTCACCCAGAGATCCAGCCGACCGTCGAGATTGTAGTCTCCCAGATCGACCCCCATGCTCCCCTCCGGAACACCGGTTTCACTCACCGCGGCCCCGCTCTGCATCGCCACTTCTTGCAGCTGTCCTCGGCCGTCGTTTCGGTACAGAAAGTTGGGAACCGTGTCGTTGCAAACATAGACATCCAGATCACCGTCGGAATCGATATCGCACATCATCACGCCCAGCCCCTTGCCGGAAGCGCCCTTCTGGACCAATCCCGATTTCTCCGACGCATCGCGAAAACTGCCGTCACCGTTTGAGAGAAACAGGGTGTCGGGCAGCGGCCTGAATTGTCTCGGCGGACAGATGTCCTGTTTGCCTGTCTCCTTGGAGGGACAATAGGGATTGTTCTCAAAACTCCAGTTGACGTAATGCGCCACGTAGAGGTCCAGGTGGCCATCACCATCCAGGTCTCCCCAGGCCGCCGACGAACTCCACAGTGTGTCGGTCAGCCCCGACACTTCCGTGACATTCTCGAATGTCCCGTCTCCCAGGTTCCGCCACAGTACGACGCCACCAAACCCGGTCACCAACACGTCAGGAAATCCGTCGGAATCAAAATCCCCGACGGCCGCCCCATGCGAATACCGGGCCGTCTCACCAGCCGTACCCGCCTGGACCGATGACTCCAGAAAAGACCAGTCACCGCGGTTGAGGAACAGCCCCGCCGGCCGCCCGCCAATGGTTTCATCTTTTCCAAACCGGCCGCCCGCCGGAAGAAACAGGTCCAGGTCCCCATCACGGTCCCAGTCCAGCAAACCCACGCCGCCCCCCAACGACTCCACGATCGAAAAATATCCCGCCTCCTGGCCGTTGTGGTAAGTGAAAGACACACCGGACCGAGCAGCACGGTCCCGAAACGACGCCACGGTATTGGGTACGGGAACCGTCGCGGTCTCCGGGGTGTTCGTCGTGTCGTCCTCAGCCGCCGTCTTTATGGACGGCCCTGGCGAGGGCCCCGTCGTCGGTCCCGACTGGGGGCAGCCCACCACGACAAGCACGAGCAACATCGCACCGGCAGACAACCGTTGACCACGAAAACTCCGCACCAACCACTCCTCGAGACTGACCAGCGATTCACTGCGACTTCACTTTTTTGCCCGGCTCTCGCAACCCCGAGGACGGCTTGACTCGGTCATCAGTCGGGGCCGAGGACTTCGTCGCGTCATCCTGTCGTTTCTTCTTTTTTGGCGAAAGAATCTTGTTCTTGCGATCGCGTTCCGCCAAAAGTGGATCCGCCACATCCCTTTCCTCGGGAGTCATGTGTTGCAAGGTTGCTTCCATCTGAAGATCCGGAGTCGGAAACTCGCCGACGTACACGTCGGTCTCGGGATGCGCCGTCCGCCATTCCGACAGCGTCTGTTCAACAAAGGGCTGAACTTCGAGATCGGGAATTTCCTCGGCATCCTGTCGGAAATCATTCTCGGTATTGAAGGACAGCAACATCCCTCCGCCATCGTCTCTCCCTATTAACCAAAGCTCGATTTTCTTTCTCGAGCTTCCCTCAGCGAGGCGAAACACCCGGATTAATCCGACATCCGAATCACTCGTTACGGTAACCAGCTTCCCGCCCAGTTTGTCGTTGACCACCGCCCCGGATCGGCCTTCACGCGTGAAACTGGCCAGCAATGTCACCAGTGGGTACGCCCGATGCTTTCCTTCCAGGGCGATCCCGATCACGGGGGTGGCAGCAGCAAACCGCGTTTTTGAGACCGGACGGATCTCCGGTTCGTTGATACCCTCGGCTATCCAGGGGGTCTTGTACCCCAGCAGATGTTTGCGGTTGTCCTCGTCGTCGAAGCCTTTCCGCTCCAGCGAGAGATTGTCGGAGACGTTGTCCGGCGATGACACATAAATCCCGCCAATGACCAACACGGTCCCAAACAACACAACCAGGATCTTGCTGGTAGCACTGGAAGGCTGCCCCGGTGTCAGCAGATTCGACATGGCTGCCTGGTCGTCGACCCGACCGGACCTCGTCGTTTCCTGCCCGTTTGAATCCACATCGCCGCCTTCGCCATCGTTTGGCACATGTCCCGCGTCATTCATTGTCCAGCCCCTCAAGACCAGTTTCACTTGGGTTTCTGCCCGAGACAGCAGCTTCTCCTTCGGCGACCATCTTGCGATGAAACGCCGCGCGTTCGCTCTTTCCCCGGGCTTGATAGTAGCTGGCCAGAAGTCGGTGCGTGGGGACGTGGCCCGGATCGATGTCCAGCACCGACAGCAACCAACCCAGTCCATGTTGTGGGTTGTCGTACTTCAACAAGTGGCTCCCGATCTTGTATCGCAAGTCGGCGTTCTGGGGCTCGGACCGAATGATGTCGGTCCAAACCTGGACCCGCCCCATGGCCTGCTGGGCATCAGCCACGAACTGGAAGTGATGGGACGCCTCGCTCAACGTCAACTCCGCGCGGGCCAAGTGAGTGGACCGCAGCAAGGCGTCGGAAATGGAGAGTCCCGCTTCCGCCCCGGTTGGCCACGCCACCGCATCACGACGCTGGCGTCCCACGGCTTGCAAACTGAGAGCCAGGCTGTAACGAGCCTCGGTATCACTGGGACGACGTCGACAGGCCGGCCGCAACCACCGCAGAGCTGCAGTCGGCCGCCCGGCCGTCTCTTCCAATTGTCCCAGCGCCAACTGAGCTTCGAAATGTTCCGGTGATACGGCCAGCACTCTTTCAAACATTTCTCTCGCCCGGTCAATATCTCCCTGCCCATGATAGCACTGTCCCAGGCCGGTCAGGACTTCCGGATGGTCGTCATCCTCGCCGCGACAGATTTCAAATTGTGCAATGGCCTCGTCGTATTGGATCGTTTTTTTCAGTACCTCGGCGAGTCTCAACCGAACATCGGTCCGGTGTCCGGAGAGCAGGACAGCCTTGCGGTATTCCGACACCGCCTTCCCCGGATTGGACCTGTTTTCGAAAAACAGCCCCCGAAACATGTAACACTGAGCATCTTTTGGGTACGCCTGCTGCCATTCATCAAGCAGCGGTTGGGCAAGGCCGAACTGGTAGCTGAGAAAATAACCATTGACCAGTGCCTCACACACCTCTGGCCCCTCGTCACCGTAATCGCCGCCCCGACTGAGGAACTTGTAGAGTTCTGGGGCACTCGAATTCAATTGGCCCGCCTGTGCGGCGCCCATGAGTTGTTCCAGTCGAATCAATTCGGTTGGCCAACCGAACCCCTCAGCTAGATCCAGGTGTTCGACGACCCGCTTGAATTTTCCCAGCCGACGAAATCCGCGTGCGAGCAGAAAGTTCACCTCGGGATTTTCTGGCGAGACCTGGTGGGCGTCCAACAGCACCGCCACCGCGCGATCGCTCTCCCGATCCCGTAAAAGGGTTCGCGCTTCGCGCAATGACCACGCCACCGAAATCGGTTTCCAGAACGCACCTCCCAGCAGTGCCAGGACGACGCTCAGGATCAACACGGTACGCAGGAAACGCTGCCACACCGTCGCTACTCCTGCCTACTGCCAAACATACAAATCACTTCGAAATTCTACGTCCCAAAATCGAGACGTGCTGGAAAGACCTTAGATTGAACCATTCCCCTGGGATCCCCGGAAGCAGGCTCCCCGAGGAATAATGGATTTTTTTCGAAAAACGGTGTTCCACGTTGACTTATCCGTTAGATTTGTGTCCACTGACCCCGATGCCTTTGAAAAGAATCGTTGGCATAAATGCATTAACTTGTGCTAGACTCGTCGTACAGAGCATGTCTGTTCGATGAAATCTGTCGCTCCTTGGGAAATTCGCGTCGTTACTGAATGGACTCATATATTTTTACGTCCCAGATGAGATGAACGACGACCGCGGTTTTCCTTTACGATACGTCATTTTCGAATTCATAGTGTGGTTACAGAAAAGGGGAAGGCATGGCTAAACAAAGAAGTCGAAAACGAGCCTTCACGCTGATCGAACTACTGGTTGTGATCGCTATCATCGCCATTTTGATCGCGTTGTTGCTGCCTGCGGTCCAGCAGGCTCGGGAAGCGGCACGGCGTGCCCAGTGCAAAAACAATTTGAAGCAACTGGGCGTTGCTATGCACAACTACCATGACACGTTCGGGATGTTTCCCGTCACGGTTTTTGCTGTTCACTGGGCACAGGGTCACACCTGGTGGGCCCAGGAAAAGGGTTCGCACCTGGTGCACCTCCTTCCTTTTGTTGACCAGCAGCCCCTGTACAGTCGAATCGATTTCCGAAACCGTCGTGCCGATCACAGTTGGCTCCCACGAATCGACGACCAGCCTCGATGGGGTAAGAAATTTCGCTCCTACGTGGTCCCCACATTTCTGTGCCCGAGCGACGGGTCGCCGAAGATGAGCAACAGTGGCGATCGCGCACGCACCAACTACATGGGAAGTATGGGCAACCAGCGAATGAACTCGCTGAGCGGATGGTGCAGAACCTATCCGGGCAACAACTTCCTCAGTGGTCGCGGCGGTCACGGGAACACGGCCAATGCCAACTTTGCCTCGGGTATTTTCACTCGAGCCAACTGGGCTGCCCGATTGAGTGCCATCAACTCCTCGGACGGTACCTCCCAGACGATTCTCATGGGCGAAGCACTGCCTCAGTGCGGCGACCATGCCCGAAACGGTTGGTACCACTGGAATGCTCCCTGGATGGCCACGACTGCACCGATCAACTACCCGATCAAGTGCGTCTACGAGCCGGGCTGGGACCGTGTCCCGGGTGGTTGTAACCACTGGCGAAACTGGCAGACCAGCCAGGGTTTCAAGAGTAAGCATGAAAACGGCGCACACTTCCTGTTCGTTGACGGACGTGTTCGTATGCTCAACGACTCGATCAACTACCGCACCTACCAGCGGTTGGGCGATCGAGCCGACAAGGGAATCGCTTGGCACTTCAATGGGACGATTGATCCTCAAGAAGCGCTCGTTCCCGGCGTGGTTGGCGACTTCTAAGCCGCAAACCCCACCGACCGTACTCCCAGGAGTACGGGACCTATGAATTCGAAAGACGACCCCGTCCATTGCGGCGGGGTCGTTTTTTAGGTAAATAACATCCGTGACGTCGAAGCAGCTGTAATCCTCAACACGAATCCATGAATTTCGTGGAGGAAAAAGGGAATTCGAACCCGGCTTCAAGCATCTCTATCTTCAGAACTCACCACTCCACAGCAGGACCCGGCGAATCATGCGAATCCTCTCACTCACAGCCGTATGTTTCCTCCTCGGCCTCTCGGTGATGACATCTGGATGCAGTGCTCCCGATGCCAGCGAAGGCTGCATCCCTGTCTCCCTGACGGTCACCTACAAGGGAGCACCTGTTGAAGGTGCCCAGGTCACCTTCGTGGCAAAAGGAGAAGGCGCCCGCACCTGCCAGGGCATGACCGACGACACGGGTCGCGCTGTCATTGGCACCTTTTCCATCGATGACGGAGCCCTTGCTGGGGCCTACACGGTGATGGTGTCCAAGGCGGTCGCGAAAAATGACACCACGGCATTCAACGATCCG
>CAWVUS010000252.1:0-8005 GCA_963933195.1 uncultured Planctomycetaceae bacterium | reverse complement strand
GGACACCAGCTTCTGGACGTACTTGGCCAGGATATCGGTCTCGATGTTGACCCGGCTCCCTGCCTGGCGAATCCCCAGCGTGGTGACCTCAAGGGTGTGGGGAATCAATGCAACGCTGAAACGGTCTGAAACGACCTCGACGACCGTCAGGCTGACACCATCCACGGCCACCGAGCCCTTGGGCACGAGTCCCATGGCCAGTGAACCGGGAACCTGGAACCACATCGTGACCCACTCGCCGTCGCGGGTCACCTCCATCACCTCGGCCGTGTCGTCGATGTGCCCCTGGACAAAATGCCCTCCCAGCCGTCCACCGGCAGCCAATGGCCGTTCGAGATTGACCGGGTCACCCGGGGCCAGGTCTCCAAGATTGGTGCGGGCCAGGGTTTCGGTCCCGGCCTCGAACGACAGCGTCGACGGGCCAATGAACACCACCGTCAGGCAGCAACCGTTGATCGCAACACTGTCACCGATGGCCGAATCGACAACCCATTCGGAGCCGACCTCGACCTCGAGCCGGCGGGCTGGCGGATCGTCGACCAGCTCGACGACCGATCCGCGGGCTTCGACAAGGCCTGTGAACATGGAGAGAACCTGTCAGATTTCAGTCGATTTGTGGAGACGTCGCGACAGGATAGCCTGGAAGAACGACCGGATCGGTGGCGCGAACGCGTACCAGCAGAGAATCAGGGGGATCGCAATCTCGTGCTGCCAGTAGATCACCGCCAGTGCGAAGACCAGTTGGATCATGTGCGAGCGGCCACGCCGGCCACGCAACAGATGATTGACCGCGTGCACGTAGCGAATCCGGCTGACCATCAAACAGGCCAGGGCCAGTGTCACCAACGGTAGCGAGAGTTGCAGGACTTCACCGATCCACCCCGACACCACGAGGGTTGCCTGGTCTGTCGATCGGACCAGTAGCTGGTGCGAAATCGGGATGCTGGCGATCACGCTGGCCGCCGCCGGTGAGGGCAGACCGCTGAATTCCGTGTGAGCGTCCTCCTCGTCCGTCTCGGAATTGAAGCGAGCCAAACGCAGTGCGGCACAGACGGCGTACAACGCGGCAATCACCCACAGCAACCGCTGAAGGTGGCTGCCCGGTTCTGCCCACAATTCATGTGGGGCGTAGATCCTGGTGAACTGCAGCATCAGGAAGGCCGGAGCAATACCGAAACTGACAACGTCGCAGAGGCTGTCGAGATTGGCTCCAAATTCGCTCGTCTGGTTGGTCAACCGGGCCACGCTGCCATCGAACGCGTCAAAAATCATGGCCAGGTAAATCAGCACCGCCGCGATCACCAGTCCCTGGCCCTCCTGGGCCGCACTGGATCCCAGCAACGCGGAGAACGGCAATGTCGTGTCCGACTGCACCAGCTTGGCTGCAAAGGTAATACAGCCGAACCCGCACACCAGGTTGCCCAACGTCAACATCGTCGGGAACACGGCAAAAACCCTGCGGTGGTGTTTCATGACACTGCTCCCTGCGACAAGTCCCGATGTGAAACCCGCCAGCACGCCGTTTCCAGCCCAGACCGTTGGCCCCGGTTTCGGGCCAGGGTTTGATCATCCCAAACACCTCACCCGACGACAACAAGTCGTCCGCCTTCAGCCACAATCGCCGTTTCAAAGTGTCTGATTCTACAGGGTCAAGCGGATGACAGCGACGAGACCGTTCCTGCGGAATTCACCGACCACGAGGTTTACAGCGGCATCGGCCCCGCCCCTGATGCCGGATTCGAAAAACTGCCGATACTCTCGACACGATGACGTGTCGTGGATGCGATTTGACCCACCTGCTACAACGGAATCGGACACGTCATCAACCAGGAACAGCACCCGATGAGCACAGCAATCACCGCCGTCCACGCCCGTGAGATCATCGACAGCCGTGGCAACCCGACAGTCGAAGTGGACATCACAACCGAGGAGGGTGTGGTCGGGCGAGCAGCCGTGCCCAGTGGAGCCAGCACCGGTCAACACGAGGCGCACGAACTTCGCGATACGGACGCCGAAGACCGCTACCTCGGCCGGGGAGTCCGTCAGGCCGTCGACAACGTCAACAGCCGCATCGTCGATGTTCTGATCGACCTCGACGTGACCGACCAGAACGAGATCGACCGCAGGATGCTCGAACTCGACGGCACCGAGAACAAGTCCAACCTCGGGGCCAATGCCCTGCTGGCCTGCTCGCTGGCCGCCGCTCACGCCGCGGCACGAAGCTGTTACCTGCCGCTGTTCCGCTATCTCGGCGGTGCCGGTGCCAACCGGTTGCCGGCACCGATGATGAACATCATCAACGGTGGCGAACACGCGGACAACTCGATCGACATCCAGGAATTCATGGTGATGCCACTGGGATTCGAGAGCTTCAGCGAGGCGCTGCGGTGTGGTGCTGAGATTTTCCACAACCTCAAGAAAGTCCTCTCCGAAAAGGGGCTCAACACCGCCGTCGGCGACGAGGGCGGGTTTGCCCCCAACCTCGAAAGCAACGAAGCCGCGATCATCTCGATTCTCGAGGCGACCGAACGAGCCGGATACCAGCCCGGCGACCAGGTCCAGATTGCCCTGGATTGTGCCGCGACCGAGTTCTACGACAGTGAAGCGGGTGTCTACCACCTCGAGGGCCAGAACATCGATCCCGACGCAATGGTCGAACTGCTCGCCGGATGGGTCGAACGGTACCCGATCTGCTCGATCGAGGATGGTTGTTCCGAGGACGACTGGGATACCTGGAAACTGTTGACCGACGCGATCGGTGACCGCTGCCAGTTGGTTGGTGATGACCTGTTCGTGACCAACGTCAAGAGACTGGCTGACGGGATCGAGAAGGGCGTGGGCAACAGTATCCTGGTCAAGGTGAACCAGATCGGCACACTGACAGAGACAATCGATGCGGTGAAGCTGGCCGGGAAGAACGGATACACCGCCGTGATGAGTCACCGGTCCGGCGAAACCGAGGACACGACGATTGCCGATCTGGCCGTCGCCCTGGACACCGGGCAGATCAAGACCGGTTCGGCCAGTCGGACCGACCGCATCTGCAAGTACAACCAGCTGCTCCGGATCGAGGAGATGCTCGGCAGCAACGCCATCTACGGTGGCACGATCTAACCAATCCACGCACTCCACCTCCACAGAACGGCCTGATCCGTGACCCGTCTCAAAACCGAACCGGCCCGCTGGGTCTCGCTGGCCTTCTGGGGAACCCTGTTCACCGCCACCGTTCTCTACGGACTCGTCACGATCGCTCCTGATTTGCTGACCCTCGGTGACCTCGCCGAACACGAATCGGAGAACCGTGCGGTCAAGATGGCACTGGAGGACCAGGTCCGGTACCTCGAACAGGTTCGCGCGACGCTGAAGGCCGAACCCGATTACGCCAGTGAACTGGCCCGCCTGGACATCCAGGATGCCCGGCCCGACGTGAACCGGTTGAAGGTCGACGAATCACTCAGGCTGGCCCGACTCGACACCGCAACGGCAACAACGACCACCGCTGGCCGGCAGTGGACGACGCGTCCCGTGGTCGCCGCGCTGGCTCACAACGACACGCTGAAAAACGTCCTGCTGGTGATCGCCGCGGGCATGGTCCTGTTTGCCTTCTCGGCACTGCAGGACTCACATGCCGAACACCTGGCCCACTGGACCAATCGGCTGCGGCGGCGCTAATTCCCGGTCACCACCGCACCGCGAGCGGTCGCTTTCCACAAGCGATCAAAGTCCCCGCAGTTCTTGCGATCCAGAAACTCGCTCGTCACCGCGTTCGCATAGCCGGGAACCGGGCCAGGGATCTTGTCCCCGGGCACCTTGCCTTTGAGCAATCGCCCCAGGAACCTCAGGTTGTCCGTGCGTCCCGCACTGTTCGGATCGTGTCGGACGATGATCGTCGGGCCACCCCGGTAGACGATCTTGACCAGGAAGGGACGATAACCCGGACGTGGCGACGTCTTGTATTTCTCGAGCTTCGCCTGATCGAGTGCCACGCCGAGCCCGGGTCCCCGTGGCACGGCAATCGTCCCGCCGGTGACCTTCGCCTTTGTCGTCGTGACATCGTCAGTCCAGAGATGCGCCAGATTGACATGATCGATCGTCGCCCCACCGAAGACCGCCACCTCGTGGGCCAGGAACGCCTGGTTGATCTGGCCCCCGGCCTGCTGGAGCATGAATGGTAGGCCCGACTCCTCGGAGACACCGGCCACCTTGATGGCATGACCGATCGGGGCATGACCGGCCATGTATCCATCGCAGGCCTTGTCGACCAGGTAGTTGACCGGGCCATGGTGAATCAACAACTCGATGTCGGATTCGGCGATCAGTTTTCGGTACCCATCACGATCCCCGGTCTGGATCGGGTCCTCGATCCGTCCGATCACCGGGAACCGTCCCAGTTGCTTGAGGATCGGTGAGATGTCCCGGTACTCGGCATTGGCATTGAAATCCAACTGAACACGGAACCCTTTCGGAGCGACACTCTGCATGGCCCGCGTCTGATCAATCACATTGTGGACCTCGTCAATGTGGTATTTCAGCCACCGGTACCCGCGGCTGGCTGCCTGCCGCACCTCCTCGGCAAGGTCCTCAGGCGATCGCGACACGGTCCAGGCCGCCACGGGGATCCGGTCACGCACCTTTGGGCCAATGAGCCGCCAGGACGGCAGGCCCAGTGACTTCCCCATCAGGTCGTACAGGGCCATGTTCAAGGACAGGTCCTTGCGAGCCCCCAGCCATTCGAAGGGACTGGTCCCCACGTAACCGGCCACCTCCTTGTCTGTCATCGATGCGGCGCCCCACGATTCTCCCAGGCCGACCAGATCCGAGTTCGTGCGGACCTGGAAAATCGTCCTCAGTTGAAGACTCAGCCCGTGGTACCGAAACAACGCCTGCCGGTTGAATGCCTGGTAGGGCACCAGCACCTGGTCCCACTCGATCCCGGTGATTCGCAATTTTTGGGCATCAGCCGCCTCGACCCGGTTCCGCAGCGACGGACTCAACAACGACAGCCCTGTGACCGCCGATGCGGCCAGGAATTCACGACGATTGATCACCGGCACTTGCCTCCTTAGGTCTCTCGAGGTTCCGCTCGATCGGCGGCGCACTGGCCGCAGCATGCCACCGGAACCGCAAGGATTCCAGTCACCGGCATCAGCGAGCAAAACGAACCGGCACGTTGATCACCGACACCACAGGCCAGCGACCCTGTTGCAACGCGGTTGCCACCAGCTTGATCTGCCAGTCCCCGTCGAGCTTCGCGTCGGGCAACGTCATGACTTTCAGAATTCCGGTGCCCTGGCCGGGCTTGAGTACCAGCGGTTCGGCCTTGATCAGCCCGACCAGTGGTTCGGGCACCTCGATGCGGACAACCGCCGTCTCGGAGAGCTTCGCCGATCGTGACACCGCCACCGGCACCTCGAAACTCCCTCCCGGAGCCACCGTCAACTCGCCAGCGCGGTGAGCCAGCTTCAGCAGCGCCCCCTCCAGGATCATCGTGATACTGCCGAGCGACCCCTTGACCAGGTGCCGCTCGCGGCCCTTGGCATCCTTCTGGACAGCCACCGAGTGCACCAGGAACCGGGTCGTCCGATCGGTCTCGAGCCACTCGGGCATGAAGCACGGATACTGGACTCGCTCGGCCCCCTTGGGAACCTCGATCACCGGCCCCCGCATCCCCTGCACGCGTCGTTGCTGAGCGGCCGCCATCCTCACGCGGATCGGCCCGTCAAACCCCTCGTCTCGCTTGATGATGAAGTCGGCCGGGTAGGTGGTGCCCCGATGCACCGGCCGCTGGCGATTGCGGTCGATCAAATCGAGCGTCACCGGCGAAGCCATGGTGCGAGCCAGCATCATCCGGTTGTCGAACCTGGCGGTGGGCCGGCGCGGCACCAGGTCGCCACCGAAACTGGTCTGTGCCGTCACGGTCACCGGCTTCTTGTCCAGCATGGCGGTCCCGGTCAAGGTCACGAAGGCGACATCGGTGCCCGACGTCTTGGCCACCTCGACATTGATCTTCACCAGGTTCTTCCCCTTGGGAATCTTGATCTCCGCGGGAACGGTGACCCCCTCGGGCAATCCTGCCATCTTCAGCACGATCTCCTCGGCAAACCCCCCGGTTCGTACACACGAAACCGTCAGAGCAGCCTTGCCTCCAACTGGGGCAGCAAAGGCCTGCGGCAGCGACAAGGTGAACCCGGGTTGCTGCAGCCGCGAGGTCAGGCGGTAGACCGAATCGAGCCTGCCGTCCTCCCCGGTGCCGTTGTGGAGACGAACGCGATAGGTTCCATCGGCCGGAGCCTTGAAGTCGAGACGGGAATCAAGCGTGTTGCCGAAGTCGTCGTTGATCGCAACCTGCTTGTCGTCCTTGTCGACAACGCGAAGCACTGGGTCCAGTCGCGTGCCGATCTCCGCCGAGATCGCCTCGAAACGGAACATCTGGCCCGCCTTGGCTGGGAACGAGTACTCGTCGATCTCCCCCCGCTTGGACAGGGTGCCGGTGATGGCCGCCCCCGGAGCCAGCGGCCGCGCGGCCCCCGCGCCGGGTTCCACCAGTTCGGCAAAGTCTGCCAGTCGCAGCGACACGGGCAAGGCCTGCCCGTGCGGGGTCTTCAGCCGGTGCTGGTACCAGCCGGTTCCGGCATCGTCCTTCGGGAAGACCACATTGCTGACCAGCGTCTCGAGTTGCGCCACACCGCTCTTGATCCCGTAACCGACAAACGTCACCGGAACGGTCGTGCCCGGACGGCCACCGCTGGGCAGGCAGGCAACCACCCTCGGCCCCGCGATCACTTCCAGGCGGTAGACAAACGAACGGTGCCCCCGATGATCCAGGTCGGCCAGTTCGATTGTGTAGGTCTGTCCCTTACGGACGGTGACCGTGGCCACACAATCGGTGCCCTCGGTGTCGATCAGGTCGGCCATCAGTTTGCCATCGGCGTCCCGGATCTTCAGTGTGCCGTTGAAGTTCGCACCGAGCCGCCGGGCATAGAGGTCGACGGTCAGGCAACCATCAGCGGCCGCCGTCACCGTGTAGCGATCCACCTCGGCGATCTTTGACAGCCGCCCGTTTACGGTCACTGGCAACTTGGCCAGCGACTGGGATTCTGATTGCTGACGCGACTCGAGCACCTCGGTCCCATCCCCGACAAAGAACACGGCCGTGCCCGACGCTCCGTTGGCGTTGGCCACCTGCCAGTGAATCGGGCCACGCGGCAGACCCGCCGGCAGCGTGAAAGTGGCGGTCAGTTCGCGAGGGATCTTGAAGGCACTGGACCGCCCCTTGGGGCCGAACCAGTACGGCGGTGGCGCCACAAGGTAGGGCCCCAGTTGCCCGGTGACCTTCAGGGTCGCCTGCGGATGGTGCAGAAAATAGTCGATGTCCGGGGTGAAATCGTAACCGCCCAACTGGACCGTGACGGTCGTCCCGGCCTTGCCGCCAGCCGGAAACGTGTGACCGACCGCGGGGGCCTGGGCCTGCAACGGCACCTCGACCAGGCCGGTTGTGATCACCATCCACAGCACACAGATCGTCGCCGACCGCCTCATCCGCATCCGATCGTCTCCCCCTGGACCAGGATCACCTGGCCGATCAGACCAGTTCGTCAATGAACGCACCGCCATTGACCAGCGGTACGGGACGCCCCAGTGGAGTCAGGTACTGGCGATCGGCATCGATTCCCAGTTGGCCGAGAATCGTTCGCAGCAGATCGTGAATCCCGTAAGGGGTCGTGCTGGGATAGCTCGCGGTCTTGTCGCTGGCACCGACCACGGTGCCCGGCTTGATACCGCCGCCGGCCAGAATCACGCTCTGGCACTGTGACCAGTGGTCCCGGCCCGCGTTGCCGTTGATTCTCGGCGTCCGTCCCATCTCGCCCCACATGACCACCAGGGTCTCGTCGAGCAATCCGCGGTCGTACAGGTCGGTCAGCAATGTCGACAGCGCCGCATCGGCATGCGGGACCAGAGCCTTCTCGTGGCTGGTGAAGTTGTCGACATGCGTGTCCCAGCTTCC
>CAWVUS010000251.1:0-8010 GCA_963933195.1 uncultured Planctomycetaceae bacterium | reverse complement strand
CACCCGCAACAGAGGCTTGGCTTGCGTCACCGTTGGACCGCGCTATAATTCACCTCGCCCGCCACCGGGCGGCACAGCAACGCAACACTTCACCCTCCCGGGCCGAACCAACATCAGCCCGGTTCATGGCAGCGGATTGGACCGAATGCAAGGATTTCGACGCTGGCTGCATGACGTGCGACAGGCGATCATCACGATCGCCCTGGGGATGAAAACCACCGCTCGCACGATGTTCAAGACCTACGACCGTGGAACCTTCACCGAGGTCTACGAATACCCGGAGGTGCCGGTGCCGGTGAAAGCCCGTTATCGAGGTTTTCACCGTTACGACCTGACCACCTGCATCGGCTGTGACAAGTGCGCCGTCGCTTGCCCGGTCGACTGCATTTACATCTCCAAGGAAAAGAGCCCCGTCGGCAAGGGCTTCCGTCTCACCGGGTTTGCCATCGACTACACCAAGTGCATGTTCTGCGCCCTGTGCGTGGATCCCTGCCCGGTCGATTGCATCTTCATGGGGTCCAACTTCGACCTCTCCTGTTACAGCCGTGACGGTTGCATTGTCGACTACGCCCGACTGCCACTGGAAACCGCCTGGGGCAAGTCCACGCTCAACCCCACCGCGGTGGCCGAGAGCAAGGTGCTGCACGAACCCGTGTGGGTTAAGGGCGAACCGAGCCCGTTCGAATTTGCCGGCGAGGAGGCCAAAGTATGAACGATCGGACCGACCAATCACCGAAACGATTTTCTCTCGAGGAAGCCAACCTGCGACTCCCGCTGGTGCGGGCGATCGTCAAGGACATCGTGACCTTGTTCACCGACCTGCACGACCGTCGTGAACGGCTCAACGAACTGCGAACCCGGAGCGAACACAGCGAGTACCGGGACGAGGTCGAGGCGATGGAGAGTGAACTCGAAACCGACATCGAAACACTCGACGCCTTCGTCGCCGAACTGTCAGACCTCGGCGCCGAACTCAAGGACCCGCTCACCGGGCTGGTCGACTTCCGAACACTGGTCGACGACCGCGAAGCCTACCTCTGCTGGAAATTCGATGAAGACCAGATCGGCTGGTGGCACGAACTGGACGGAGGCTTCAGCGGACGACGCCCCGTTTCCGAACTGCAGGAAACCGTCTCGGCATCCTCCACCGGATCACACGACACCGCCCAAGACAGCGGCCCGGACACTGACGCCTCCTGACCAAAGCGTCCAGATCTCATGACCAATCTACTCAACCACTTCCTGCTCTTCGTCCTGGCCGGCATCGGCATGTTGCTGGTGCCACTGCTGATCGGTCGCTTTCTGCGGCCCTCACTGCCCAGCGAGGCCAAGGACGCGATCTACGAGTGTGGTGAACCAACCATCGGGTCCAGCTACATCCAGTTTGACCTCCGGTTCTACACCGTGGCACTGCTGTTCATCATCTTCGACGTCGAGATCGCCTTTTTCTTTCCCTGGGCACTGGTCTACGGCAACGCGATGCAACTGGCCGACCAGGGACTCACCGGCAGCGCCCGGGAAGTGCTCAGCGAACGACTGCTGACCGCTCCGGGCGGTGGAGCCGACACGGTGATCACCGCTGCCAATGCCCAGACACTCGGCCTGACCGGATTCTTCGACATCCTGATCTTCTTCGGGGTGCTGATGGTCGGATTCGCCTACGTCTGGAAACGCGGTGACCTGGACTGGGTCCGGGCCGTGGGGAGTGCCGAAATCGGACGGGACGGCGGCGAGACATCGAGTTCGGGAGATTCCGCGTGACGAGTGCATCGGACATCCACGCCGCGCTGGTCGAGACATTTGGCCGGGACGCGATCACGGGCGAGAACATGGAAGCGATCGACCCCTGGGTCGAAATCGCTCCGGGATCGATCGTCGCCGTCTGCGAATTCCTTCGAGACGACGAGCGATTTCTTTTCGACCACCTCAACAATCTCTGCGGTGTCGATTACCTGCAACCGGATGCAAAAAAGGCCAAGACCTTTGACCATCCCCCCCACGTCGAGGTTGTCTACCACCTCTCCAGCTTCACTCACAAGCACCGCATTACGCTGAAGGTTCTGCTTCCCCGCTGGGTCGATGATGTTCCCGGAAACATCCCAGCGTGCCCCAGCGTGGTAGCCGTCTGGGCTGCAGCCGACTGGCACGAACGGGAGGCGTACGACCTGGTGGGGATCCGCTTCACCTCCCACCCCAACCTTCGTCGCATTCTCTGCCCCGAGGACTGGGACGGACACGCGTTGCGGAAGGATTACGAGTTCCCACTGGAATACCACGGAATCCGCGGCCAGTAGCCGGACACTCCGGCCGCTTCCAGGACAGGCACACCCGCATGACGACCGAGTTACAAGATCCACGGATCGTCGAATACGACGTCCGCACCGACGAGATGCTCGTCAACATGGGACCGCAGCATCCCAGCACCCACGGTGTACTCAGGCTGCTGCTACGGACCGATGGCGAGATTGTCCACGAGGTGACTCCGCACCTGGGCTACCTGCACCGTTGTGCCGAAAAAATCGGCGAAAATCTCGCAACCCCACAGTGGATCCCCTACACCGACCGGATGGACTACCTGGCCGGGATGAACATGAATCTCGGCCTCGCACTGGCCGTCGAGAAACTGCTGGACATTGAACTGCCGGACAAGGCCCAGGTCGTCCGTGTGCTGATCGCTGAACTGGGCCGCGTCGCGAGCCACCTGGTTGGCATGGGCGCCTATGGTCTCGACCTGGGCACATTCAGTCCGTTTCTCTGGGCGTTCCGCGAGCGTGAAATCATCCTCGACCTTTTCGAAGAGGTCTGTGGTGCGAGACTGACCTACAGCTACATCACCCCCGGCGGAGTCACGCACGACCTGCCCAAATCGATCAACCTGCCCCCCGGACTGGCCGCACTGACCGGGCAATCAGCCGACACGACCGTCTCCTGGACAGACGGCGTGCTCCAGTTCCTCAACTGGTTGGAACCAAGAATCGAGGAATACCACACGCTGCTCACGCGAAACCAGATCTTCATCAAGAGAACAGCCGGACTGGGCGTGATGTCGGCCGAGATGGCCAAGAGCTTTGGGTGCACCGGTCCGGTCCTCCGCGGCAGCGGGGTCGACTGGGATCTCCGTCGCGACGGAGAGGACATCTACACGTCCATGTACGACAACTTCGAGTTCGAAATCCCCGTGGCCCCCTTCGATGCGGCACCGCCGGAAGCCGTCCTCGGCGACAACTGGTGCAGGTTTTACGTGAGGATGATGGAGGTGGTCCAGTCGATCCGGCTTGTGCGGCAGGCCATCGACAAGTACGACACCGCCGAAGGGGCGTACCGCGAAACTTTCAAATTGGCGACGAAGTTGCCCGACGACGAGTGCTACCTGGAAACCGAATGCCCCCGCGGACAGATGGGGTTTTACCTGGTTGGCGACGGCAGCAGCGAACCGTTCCGAGCCCGTGCCAAGAGTTCCTGCTTCTGCAACCTGGCAGTCACCGGACCACTTTCGGAAGGGTTTCTGCTGGCAGACATTCCCGCAATCGTCGGATCACTCGATGTGGTCATGGGTGAAATCGACCGATAGCTCCTGGCCACACCCACGCGGCCCGAAACGCCTTCATATTCCGGTTGCGGTGGATCGATCCTCTCGGTTCACCTAAACTCACGCCGAGTCTAGTGCACTTTCGGAGATCAGTATGAACCGGCTGCATGCAAATCCCCCGGTCACCACGTTCCGCTCCCGCGCGACCAGCGGACTGATCGCTATCCTGATGGCGATGTTGCTGCTCCCGTCGCCGGCGGCCCTCGCAGCTGACAACGACCCCAAGCCAAAAAATGACCAGCCCAGCGAGGAAGAAATCCTGCTGCTGATGCGAATGTTCTCGGAAACGTTCGAGCAGATCGAGAGAAATTACGTCAAGGGCATCGACAGGCGGCGCCTTGTCGAAGCAGCCATCCGTGGCATGCTCCAGGAATTGGACCAGTACTCGAACTACATCAGCCCCGACCAGATCTCGCGGTTCCAGCAGAGTGTCAGCCAACAGTTCGGCGGAATCGGCATCCAGGTCCGTCCCGACCTGGTCGTCGCCACCCCACTGGCTGGCAGTCCCGCCTACAAGAAGGGCATCAAAGCCGGTGACCAGATCGTCGAGATCGATGGCAAGCTGGCTTCCTCGTTCCCCAAGGGGAAAAAGCTTGAGACCGCCATCTCGCTGATGAAGGGCAAGGCCGGCGATCCTGTCACCCTCGGCATCCGCCGTACCGGGGTCAAGGAGGTGATCAAGATCACCGTCACGCGGGCCATCGTCCAGGTGCCAACCGTCATGGGTGATGTCTTCGGCACCGACGACCAGTGGAACTTCATGCTCGATGACGCAAAGAAAATCGGTTACGTCCGCCTCACACACTTCGCACGCCGCACCGCCGACGAACTCAACGTCGCCCTGAAGCAACTGAAAAAGAAGGGCATGAAAGCGCTGATCATTGACCTCCGCTACAACCCGGGCGGACTGCTCAGCCAGGCCACCCGAATCTCCGACATGTTCGTTGAAGAAGGTCGCATCGTCAGCACCAAGGGGCGGAATGTTCGTGAACGGGTCTGGGACGCCACCAAGCCCGGCACCCACACCGGCTTCCCCATCGCTGTCCTGGTCAACCACTTCAGCGCGTCGGCCAGCGAGATCCTCAGCGCGTGCCTCCAGGACCACAAGCGAGCGGTCGTCGTTGGCGAAAGGACCTGGGGCAAGGGGAGTGTGCAAAACGTGATCCAGCTTGAGGGCGGATCGAGTGCCCTGAAACTGACAACCGCCAGCTACCACCGTCCCAGCGGACGCAACATCCACCGCTTCCCGAACAGCAAGCCGACCGACGTCTGGGGCGTCATGCCCGACGACGGGCTCGAGATCAAGATGTCGCGAATCGACATGATTCGCTACCAGGAGTACCGACGTCAACGCGATGTGATCCAGGATGGCGGACCGCCCGAAAGCGATTTTGTCGACTCGCAACTCGCCAAGGCCATCGCTCACCTGGACACCGAGCTCACGCCCAAAAAGGACGAGAAAAAAGACGACAAGAAAAAGAAAGACACTCCGAAAAAGAAAAAGCCTGACGCGAAAAAAACTGACAAAAAGAGCCCGGCCAAAAAGAAAAGCAAAAAGCCGGCCGAGAAGACAAACACCGACAAGCCGAAGAAGAAACAACCAAAAAACGAGTCCGAACAAAGCCTGCGACCGCGGCTTCCAGCTTCGGCTCCCGCCCGCATCCGAAACCTGCCGTTGTTCCGACTCCCGGACCCGGTCGGCTAGTGACCTCGACCGTGGAACCCGTCACCGCTGACACCGACCAGTTCCTGCTGGCGATTGAATCGAGTTGTGACGAGACGGCCGCTGCGGTGATTGACCGCAGTCTCGCTATCCGTTCCAACATCGTTGCCTCCCAGGCCGATCTCCACGCCGAATTCGGTGGAGTTGTTCCCGAGATCGCCTCGCGAGCTCACCTGTCCAACATCCTACCGGTTCTCCAACGGGCTCTCGCCGAAGCCGACGTGACGCTGCAGGACATCACTGCGGTGGCCGTGGTCACGCAGCCCGGGCTCGTCGGCAGCCTCCTGGTGGGACTCACCGCTGCCAAGGCCATCTGCCTGGCTCACGACTTGCCATTGGTCCCGGTACACCACATTGAGGCCCATCTGTACGCCTGCCGGATGTTCGCCGGACGCGACGTCTACCCGGCAGTCGGCCTGGTCGTCAGCGGTGGCCACACCAGCCTGTATGACTGTCGTGGACCAATTGATTCCGAATTGCTGGGTTCGACGATCGATGACGCTGCCGGAGAAGCCTTCGACAAGGTCGCACAACTCCTGGAACTGGGGTATCCCGGCGGCCCGCACATCGAACGGACGGCCAGGGAAGGGGACGCCACCTCGATCCGCCTCCCCAGGCCACTGCTCTCCAACCCCGGGCTCGACTTCAGTTTCAGCGGGCTCAAGACGGCGGTGCGTTACCAGGTCCACGGAGTCCCCGGAACTGACCGCACCCCACCGGAAATGACTGCAAACCGAACAGCCGACCTGGCCGCCTCGTTCCAGGCTGCCGTCGTCGACTGCCTGGTCCAGCGTTGCCGACGAGCCCTCCAACAGACCGGACACTCACAACTCCTTGTCGGAGGCGGAGTCGCGGCCAACCAATCGCTCCGAATGGCCCTGGCCGACCTGTGCGAGCAAGAGCAGGTCGAGTTGTGGATCGCCCCGCCGGAACTCTGCACCGACAATGCCGCCATGGCGGCACTGGGCTGGGAACGCCTCGATGCCGGCCACACCGCCGGTCTTGATGTCGACGTCACACCCGGACTGCTCCGGAGACGGTAGCCTGTCTTCTCAACGCCGGTTCTTCTCAGGTAGAATCCGGGCCGGGCCTGACCTCGGATTCGTCCCTGGAGATTGTCGACGTGCGACGACGTGTGCCGCTGACCATACTGCTGATTCTTGCCATCGTGCTGGGCCCCTTTTCCAAACAAGGAGCCCACGCCCAGCAACCCTATCCGGCCCCGCCACTCTCCGGAGGGGCCGGCTGGCTGAACACCTCCAAGCCAATCGATCTTCGCGACCTCCGTGGAAAAATCGTGCTACTGGATTTCTGGACCTACTGCTGCATCAACTGCATCCACATTCTCCCCACTCTCAAGAAACTCGAGGAGAAGTACCCCAACCAACTGGTGGTCATCGGCGTGCACTCGCCGAAATTCAACACCGAACGCGACATTGAAAACCTCCGTCGTGCCGTGCTTCGATACGACATCTCGCACCCGGTCATCAGCGACAGTTCCAAGGCCATCTGGCGACGGTACAAGATCAATTTCTGGCCGACAATGTACTTGATCGACCCCGAAGGGAAGGTCTGTGCGTGGCGACGGGGCGAGGCGCCTTTTGACGTGATCGACAAGGCAATCGCTCGACAGGTACGGATCCACAAGCAGAAAGGCACCCTCAACGAAAAACCGATCCGCTGGGATCTTGAACTCGACAAGCAACCCAGTACGCCACTGAGGTTCCCCGGCAAGATCATTGTTGACGCCACTGGACAGCGAGTCGTCATTGCCGACAGCGGACACCACAGGCTGATCGTCACGGACATGTCGGGCCAGAAAGCCACTGTGATCGGATCCGGCCAGGCAGGCCGCCAGGATGGCTCCCTGAGCCAGGCCAGTTTCCACGACCCCCAGGGCATGGTGCTCAACGGAAACACGCTCTACGTGGCCGACAACCTGAACCACATGATCCGCAAGGTCGATCTCGAAGCGGGACAGGTCACCACCATAGCCGGCACGGGCAAAATGTTGACCAGTTACTCCACATTGCGTGGCCGCAGTTCCACGCCCACCCGCTACGCGCTGTCCAATCCCTGGGACCTCTCGCTGGTCAACAACCGACTCTACATCGCCATGGCCGGGACTCACCAGATTGCCGTGCTCAACCTGCAATCCAACTCGATCTCACCCTACGCCGGAAACGGCGTCGAGGATGTCCGTGACGGAAGTCTCGCCAAGTGCTGTCTCGCCCAGCCAAGTGGGCTGGCCACCGACGGCAAGTTCCTCTTTGTCGTCGACAGCGAGGGAAGCTCGTTACGAACGGTCGCCTTGCCACCGGGAAACAGCGTGGGCACCCTTGTCGGAACCACCGGCCTGCCAATGTTCAAGAGTCTCTTTGCTTTCGGTGACCGAGACGGCCAGGCTTCGGCAGTCCGCCTGCAACACCCCATCGGAGTGACCTACGCCGCAGGCAAGATCTATATCGCCGACACATACAACCACAAGATCAAGCTCGTCGACCCGGTTTCCCGCAATTGCGTGACCCTGGCCGGGGCAGGCCGTCGCGGCACCTCGCTGCAGCCTCTTCAGCTTCACGAACCGGCAGGAGTCGCCGTCGCAGGGCAAACGTTATTCATCGCCGACACGAACAACCACCGCATCGTCACCGTCGACCTCGCCAGCCAACAGGCCCGCGCGCTGACCATCTCGGGTCTC
>CAWVUS010000250.1:0-8027 GCA_963933195.1 uncultured Planctomycetaceae bacterium | reverse complement strand
CTGACGTCGACGCCGCTCTGGGGCCTGTCGATCTGCTGGTCAACAATGCGGGGATCTTTGACTACGGAGATCACCACGAGACGACGGTCCAGTTGTGGCATCGTACGATCGCGGTCAATTTGACCAGTGCGTTCCTCGTGAGTTGGGCGGTCAAGGACGGCATGATCCAGCGGGGCTACGGGCGGATCGTCAACGTGGCCTCGATCGCTGCTCTGAGGCCACGGCCGAATTCGATCGCCTACGCCGCCAGCAAGGCGGGAATGGTCGGGTTGACCAGGAGTTTGGCAGAGGGGGTGGCCGGGGATGGCGTCCGGGTCAACGCGATCGCGCCGGGACTGATCGAAACCGATATCCTGGCCGATGTCGACAAGGGTGTACTCGACGAACTGGTCGAGGCGACTCCCATGCAGCGAATCGGACAACCCGATGACATTGCCAGCGTCACGCTGTTTCTGCTCGGCGATGGCTCGGATTTCATGACCGGCCAGACGCTGGTGGCCAGCGGCGGTCGGGTCATGTTGCCGTGATCAGGTTCCGGTGGTCCCCGAGTTCATCAACTCGGTGATCGTGTTGCAGTCGTTGGGGGACGGCAGGCCATAGCTGGGTTCGTAGCCGAAGAGTTGCGGAACCGTGGCCGATCCAAAGCGGCTGTCGAGAATCTCGAGGTGTTCGGAGGTGATCAGGGCCGGGTGGACGACTCCACAGGCTCGCGAGAGTGCCAGCACCTCCTTGCGGAGTGTCATCACGTAATTGGCCAACCGGTCGGACTTCAGCAGCGGGTCCAGGCCACGGACGAGCCATCGGTTCTGTGTGGCCACGCCCGTGGGGCAATGACCGTTGTGACACCGTTGAGCCTGGATGCATCCGATCGCGAGCATGGCTTCGCGGGCGACTCCAATCATGTCGCAACCCAGGGCGAATGCGAACAGGGTCATCTCGGGAAAACCCAGCTTGGCGGAGCCCTGGAAGAGAATCTTCTCGTGCAATCCTCGCTCTGCAAACACCCGGTAGACCCGGCTCATGCCGATCTTGAACGGCAGTGCGACCCGGTCGGTGAAGACCAGTGGCCCGGCACCGGTCCCTCCCTCTCCTCCATCGATCGTGATGAAGTCCAGTCCACGATCGGTGGTGTCGGTCAGTCGTGCCAGGTCGTGCCACAGGTCCATTTCTCCGACCGCCGACTTGATACCGACGGGCAATCCGGTGGCTTCTGCGAGTTCTTCGACAAAGTCCAGCAGGCTGTCGGCGTCGGAGAACGCGGTGTGAGCCGAGGGACTGATGCAGTCCTGTCCCATCGGAATGCCACGAATCGCAGCGATCTCGGGAGTGATTTTCGAGGATGGCAGGATGCCACCCAGGCCGGGCTTGGCTCCCTGGGACAACTTGAGTTCGATGGCGCGGACCGAGCTGTGTTCCTGGGTGGTTTCGACCAGGCGGTCCAGGTCGAAGCGGCCCTGCTCGTCCCGGCAACCGAAATAGCCAGTGCCGATCTGCCAGATCAGGTCGCCGCCCTGGAGGTGGTGTGGCGAGATGCCTCCCTCACCGGTGTTGTGCAGGCAGCCGGAGAGGCAAGAGCCGGCATTGAGCGCGTGGATGGCATTGCCGCTGAGTGACCCGAAACTCATGGCCGAGACGTTGACGATCGACGGGGGACGAAAGGCGCGGCGGCGATTGCGGTAACCGCCCATGACCTTGGCGACCGGAACCGTGTAAAGCGGGTCGTAGTCGGGATCGTTGGGGGTCGGACTGGGGATCGGGAAGGCGGAGTGCTTGATGATGAGGTAGTTGCTCGACTGTTCGAGGTCACTGTCGGTGCCAAACCCGAAATAATTGTCCTGCTTCTTGGACGACGCGTAGACCCAGCGGCGTTGATCGCGGTTGAAGGGCAGTTCCTCGTCGTTACTGGTGACGATGTACTGACGCAATTCCGGGCCAATGGCTTCGAGCAAGTAACGGAAGTGCCCAATGATGGGAAAGTTTCTCAGGATGGCGTGCTTGCGCTGGATGAGATCATGGACGATGATCAATAACAAAAGACTGCCGACCGCGATGGCCACCCAAACGACCCACATGGGCGTACTCCCTGGTTGCTTGATTCACCTGTCCGTCACCAACACAGTATCGACCTCGGGGAGTGGGCCGCAAGCGGCAGATCTCTTGAGGTTGACTAGCCGATTTGGATGGAGTGAGATAACTGTTTCCGACAGATTGCTGACAGCAAGGAGATGGTCCGATGTTCTTCATCCTAGGATTGGCCGCGGCCGTTTTGGCCCTGGCAGTGATCGTCGGCCAGGTCCAGGGACGCAATCCAGCGTTCTGTCGCGGTCCGGTTGGCTGGATCCTCTCGATCGTGATGATCCTGGGAGCCGTCGGGTTGGTGGCCATTGGACGGAATTCTGCAGTTTCAGACCGTCGTGAGAAGCAAGAGGCTGTCGAGAGGATCGTGATCGAAAGCGAGAAAGAGGTTGCCGCGCAGGCCAAGTCCGCAGCGGTCGGGAAGAAGGCGGGCAAGAAAGGCAGTAAGAAAGGTGGCAGAAAAAAAGGAGGCTGGGGGCGCCGCAGTTTCTCGCCGCCGGTGCCTTTGACTCCCGAACGAGCCAAGCGAATTGAAGATCTCACGCAAGCCGGTGCCATGTTACAGACACGTGGCGGCCAGGTGACCCGGGTGCAGTTGGCTGGCCCGAAGGTCACTGATGAACACCTGGCATTGCTCGACGGACTCTCGGGAACCCGTTCATTTGTCCTCTCGGCACCGCAGGTGTCACAGGCCGGACTGGCTCCCGTGGCGACGATGACCGGTCTCACCACGCTCGACCTGACCGGAACCCCGATGACTGATGAAACGATCGTGCATCTTTCGGGTATGGAACGGCTCACGACCCTGAATCTCACCAACCAGCCGATCACTGACGCCGCTGCCGTCGTGTTGGCCAAGTTGACCAACTTGCGGACTCTCGACCTGACCAATACGGGTCTCACCGACATGGGCGTGGCCAGGTTGGCCGGGCTCAAGTCGCTGACTCGGCTGGTGCTCTCGGGGACCAAGGTGGGCGACGATGGTATCGGAGCACTGGTTGACATCACCGGGTTGAAGCAGTTGGAGATTTCCCACACCCAGGCCGGAGATGGGGTGGTGGACCACCTGCTGAAATTCCGCGATGCCGAGTTGTTCTGGCTGACGCGGGGGGAAAACGGAGTCAGCGATAAGGCGATCCGACGTATTCGAGTCGATCTGCCGACCTGTGTGGTGAGGTATTCGCCGGTGCCGTTGAAGAAATAGCCGTCGCGGAGATGCGACGGTACGCGGGAATCAATCGTCGGATTCGAGTTGCAGCGACAGTTCGATCTCGGCGCCAATTGCCTCCTTCAGTTTTCGGAGTGCCCGGACCCACATCGTGCGGACAGCACCCGGCGAGCGTTGCATGTGCTCGGCGATGTCGTCGAATGAACGTTCTTCGATGTGTCGTTGCACCAGCAGTTCGCGATAGTCCTCGGACAACCTGGCCAACGCATCGGCGAGCAGCACCGCGCGTTCCTTGCGAACGGCGACCAGTGACGGACTGGTGACGGACGCTTCCAGCCATCCAGCCAGAACCAGGCTGGGGCTGTCTTTTGGCTGGGAGGATGCTCGTGTGTTCGGACGTTCACGGCCGGCGTCACGACGGGCGGTGCCCAGGTGACGGTTGACTTGTCGGAGGACTTCACGCTCGGCAATCCGTCTCAGCCACGCCTCCCAGGACAACTGGTCGATCCCTTCGAAAGTCTCGATGTGACCAGCAACTTGAATCAGCACATCCTGCACAATGTCGGAACTGTCGACACGGGCGGCCATTTTTCCTCCGCGGAACTTGGCCCGTACCAGCAGCGAGATGAAGTGTCGATAGCGGCCCAGCAGTTCGTCCAGCGCGGTGGATTGGCCATTTCTGGCTTGTGCGACCAGTGAATCCAGGGGAGGGCGTTCGTTAGTCATCTCGTGTCAGGACAACGAGTTCTGTCGAATCGTCGTTCCCGGATTCTGAGAAAATGGTGAAAAACTTCTCCAGAAGTGTAACACACGGTGTCGGTTTCAGTTCTTTGAAAGTAGAGCGGGGGAGCCCCGCAAATTCCGGACTCGTGGAAAGAGGGGGACCAAGAGATGTCTATGATCGCAACACACGTCAGTTACCTGGTCATCAGCGTTGCCGTCACCGTTTGGGTCGCACGCACGCTGAGAAAGCACGGAATGATCTATCTCTCCGACAAAATGGACTCCAAGCCCGAAGTGGCCGAATCGTTCAGCAACCTGCTGATTGTCGGTTTCTACCTGGTCAACCTGGGGTTCGAGAGCCTGGCATTGAAGTACGGGGGAGTGGCGACCGACACGGTCTCGGCGATTGAGTTGTTGAGTACCAAGATCGGATTCGTTTTGTTGTGCCTGGGGGCGATGCACTTCATCACGGTGATGGTGCTGACCAAGACCCGCCGTGGGGTAACAACTCCGGCTCCCACCGCACCGGCCTACCTCCGCTAGGGCCTTGTGAACCACGATCCGGGCCCGGTGGGCTCGCCCCGGTCAAGTGACCGGGCGGGCCACCGGGGTCGGCAAGGAAAGGAGCCAGGACAATGTCACCGATGATCGCCACTTACTTGCTGTATCTCGTTTTTTCCCTGGCGATTACTTTCTGGGTGGGACACACGCTGTTCACCAACGGGCGCGTGTTTTTGATCGAGATTTTCGAAGGGAATGTCTCGCTGGCCGATTCGGTCAACCGATTGATGATTGTCGGCTACTACCTGGTCAACGCCGCTTTCGTGACACTGGCACTCAAGACCACCGACCGGGCCACCGACCTGGTGTCAGTTGTCGAGATTCTCAGCAGCAAGGTGGGGCTGGTGATGCTGGTGCTGGGCATCTGGCACTTCTTCAACCTGTTCGTTTTCCGCTGCGTGCGTCGCTACGACGTCGTGAGACGTTTCTCACTGGCCTGAACAGGGGGCGGGGCGGTTGACGGTCATTTCGCGGCTGCGAGGCTCAACAGGTTTCCGGCCAGCGTGGTGACCACGATCCGTCCGTCGCGGTTGATCAACAGTCC
This sequence comes from uncultured Planctomycetaceae bacterium, assembly GCA_963933195.1. Classification (GTDB taxonomy): domain Bacteria; phylum Planctomycetota; class Planctomycetia; order Planctomycetales; family Planctomycetaceae; genus UBA8437. The sequence goes on along the minus strand of CAWVUS010000250.1, from coordinate 2,955 downwards.
GCCCGGCAGAGGTTCATCCTTGATCTCGTGTCGCCAGGTTGCCTTGCCTGTGCCCTGGTCAAAGGACACGACGAACCACTGGGGCTGTGCACGAAACTTCTGTTGGTGCTGGACCACGGCCACGACGGCGTTGGGGCCCACGACGAGTGACATCGCTTCAAATTTTTTGGTCTCGCCCAGCGAGCTTTGCCATCGAATCGCCTTGGCCGCACCCAGTTGCGACGCAACCGTGCCCCTGCTGGCGGCGACAGGCTTGTCGGCGGCAATTCGTTTGATCACCGTGTCGGTGTCGCAGCAGGTCAGCAGGCCGTGTTTGTAATTGACCAGTGCCACGGTCGATTTGTTCCACGCCGGTGGAATGCCCCCGTAACTGAGCCGCAGTCGCCGCTTGGCGGTGTGGACCTCGAAGCTGCCCTTGCTCGAAACATTGCGAGGCGAGGAAAACAGGATGCGGCCGCCTCCGACAGGCACCTGTCCACCCAGGACGCCAACGAATCGTCCGTGGTTGGACTGGGGTTTTCCTCCAGTCCTGGGGCCCACGAGACACTTGCCGGTCTTGAGGTCGAAGGGGGCCGGGGAAATCTGGTTGCCTCCGGCCAGGATCAACCGGTCGCCGTGAATGGTCAGGTTGCCCTGTGCACTGATGCCCTTGCGGATCCCTGCATTGAGGTGTCCGGTCGAGTTGTTTTGCCATTTCAGGGCACCGGTGACCGCATCAATCGCGTACAGGTAGGTGCCGTCGTGGTCGATCATTCCGGCGGCGAAGTAGGCGACACCGTCGGCGACCAGTACGCCGGTGTTGACCGGCCAGGTCGATGTCAGGCGTCCATAGACCATGATCTGGCGTTCCGTGGGAGCGGCCCGGAACCGCCACTGTGGGCGGCCGGTGGCCGCTTCGAGACAGTAGACGAATCCGTCGCCGGCTCCGGCATACAGCCGACCATCGGCGATGGTCGGCGGCATGCGGATCGGAGCATTGGTCGGGAAAATCCAGCGGGCCTTGCCCGAGGTGGCATCGACAGCACGGATCACCCCGTCGAGCCCGGTCGTGATGACCAGTTCTCCGGCCGCGATGGCCGGGACCGGTTGCGATCCGGCGGGGTGACGGAATTGCCAGGAGGATTGAATGGAGCCGGGGATCGCCACCGGGGTGCTCGAGGAACGGTCGTTGTCACCCCGCAGGGTGCTCCAGTCGGTCGGAGTCACCTCCAGGGCCTTGACCGTGTTGGAGCTGGTGAAGCGTTCGAGTCGCTCGGCAGTGGTGGCGACGCGAGCGAACTGGAACTTGCCCGCCGAGCACTTGGCGACGTTGCCAATCAGGCTCAGGTTGCAGTCACATTGCCAGGGACCCAGGTACAACAGCCCGTTGGCCGGCAATGCGCCGTCGTTGCAGGCGGGCCGGATGGCACCGTCGACCGTCGGCTTCTTCTTTCCGCGATCGTAACGCAGGGTGCCCTCACCGCGGACGAAAAAGGAGTCCGAACTGGCAGTCAGGCGGGTGCAGGCGACCTTGCGGAATCCCAGGTCCTCGATCACCCGTCCGGTGGACGGCTCGATGGCCACGTGGCTGCCACTTTTTCCGACGCCCAGGATGACCCGGCCATCGACATAAATCGCGTTGGGGTTGTTGGTGAACTTCTTCTTGTGCCACAGCTTGTATCCGTCGGCGGTCGAGATGGCGACGACATTCATCCGGGTTTGTCCCTGGATGATCACCGCATCCGGGGTGAAGACCGCCAGGCACGCACTGCGGAATCCCGGAGTCGAACTCAGACCTTCCCCGGGTTGCTCGATCAATGCCAGGACGTCCTTTTCGTCATTGGTCCAAAGCACTTCGCCCGATGCCGCGTTGAGGCACCTCAGGTGCTGGTCCGGGCAGTACAGGACCAGCTTGTCCTTACCCAGGGTCATGCCGCGGGAGTCGATCGGCTTGCCTGTCTCCTTGTGGATCCAAAGCACCTTCCGGGTTTTCAGGTCCATGGCCGCCAACTGCGAGCCAAAGCCCCATGGCACTCGCGGTTTGCTGTAGTAGCCACGGCTGAGATCCGACCAGCTCCAGCCTCCGAACGAACGGTCTCCCTTGGTGGTGACCACGCCCTGGTCCCGGGGGCCGGCCAGCGCGTAGAGAACTCCGTCGCGGATGACCATCCATTTCCAGTGACCCACCAGGCCGGGAATCCGCAGCCGTCCGAGGTCGCTGCCGGTCTGCGGGTCGAGGCGTTGGCAGCCGGGGCCGTTGATCATGTAGAAGGTGTCGGCGGTGGCGACGAAAGCCGAACGGTGCACCAGGTAGCCCTCGGGCAACGATTTCTCCCAGAGCACGGTTCCGTTGTAGCCGTTGCGGGCGATCAGCTTGTTGAGCATCTTCCACTCGCGGCGGTGGTGTGCGATGTGGCCGATTGCCAAAAAGGTCCGGCCCGCGGCGGCGGTGGTGATGCTGGGCATTCCGATGTAGTACGGCCGTGCCATGAACTGGGTCATGTAGGGGGCCTTGATCACGCTGTCGGTCGAGACCGGGTTGTTGTCGGGACCATTTTCCCAGTGACTCCAGTCGCCGGCTCCTTTTTGGGGTGGTCGGCGTTTCGTTCGCAACTTGTCACCATCGACACGAATCAGGGTGCCCAACGGGCACAGTGCCCGCATCGCTTCGTCATCGGTCAGCTCGGGTTTCGAGGTGATCACCGCATCGATCAGCCGGTCGGCGTAGGGCAGTCGTTTGGCATCACCTGCCTGGATCACCAGCCTGTCGATTCCCAGGCCGGCCTCGTTGGCGGCCTGCTGCAGGCGGGCCCGTTGCGCGGCGTCGGACTCTCGAACCAGCACCGTCAGATCACTGGATTGGACCAGTTCCAACACAACGCCCGGTTCCTGTCCGACGACGACACACAGTCCACGGTTGATGCCGACCTGCTTCAACAACGCCGCGGCACGTGCGGCAGACTGTTCGGCATCGGC
>CAWVUS010000249.1:0-8039 GCA_963933195.1 uncultured Planctomycetaceae bacterium | reverse complement strand
ACCTGGGTTGTTGAGACTGGTGAGCGCAAAACCACCATGGTTTTGGGTGAACCGGTCAGACGCGCGAGGTACACACCGGACGGCAAGACGATTGTGGCCGCGACGATTTCTGGCCAACTCCGAGCTTTTGACGCCAACACCGGATACGGTTTACACGACGCCTGGGACCTTCAATCCAGCAACTTCGACCTGAACCCCGACGGCACTTTGGTCGCCACCGGCAACGCGGCCGGAGATCAATTCCTGATCAACATCACGTCCGGTAAAGTCACCCGGTTACTGCCCAGGGCACTTAACGCCATCGGTGGTATTTCCTTTAGCCCGGACGGTTCGGTGGTCGTGAGTGCGCCTTTCGGCGGGCGCCTTAGAGCCTGGGACACCAAGACTCTCGAGGTTGTCTTCGAAACACCGGAGATCGATTACTACAATTCAGCCGTTTTCCACCCAGGCGGTGAAGTGATCGCGACCTCCGCCAGCCCGAATTCCAAACTCGAGTGGGGAAAAATTGAACTCTGGAACTGGAAGAAAAACACCCAGATCTCGGAACCGTTGATGGCCAAAGGCCAATCTGACATGGGGCGGATCGTCTTCAGCCACAACGGCCGCCTGTTGGCATTTGGAAACTACCTGGGGGACATTTCGGTATGGGAATACCCCACGGGGGCAAACCTCCTTTCCCGGTCATTGGGTTCCGGATCCAGTATTTCGTCTGTCGAATTCAGCCCGGACGACACGCAACTCCTGGTCGCGGGTGTTGTGCCGCCTTCCACCACAGGAACGGTCACCATGATCGACCTGCCACCGATGGACCAAAAGACGCCAGGTTGGTTGGCCGAGATGGCCGAAGCCGTTGCACAACGCCGCATAGACAAAAACGGTGAAACCGTGGTGGTTGACCGATCAGCCATGAAACAAATCCAGGCCAGCATCGAGGTGGACGCTGCCGACGACCCGTACCGGCAATGGGGCCTCTGGTACCTTGCCGACCCCGACAAACGGACCGTCTCTCCGTGGAGCCGTCAACCGACCTCAGAACGCCTCGCGTCACTTCTTAAGTCGAGGAACCTGAAGAATTTGTACAAGGCGTTGGAGTTGGACCCAAAAAACGGTTTGGCACACGCGATGATCGGCTACGTCAAATCTGCTTTTATGCCCGCCAATAAACTGGATCCCCACGTCATCATCCATTGGAAGGAAATGACTCAATGGCATTCCGAGCAGGCAATCGGCCTGGCGCCGACCAACCCGAACGTCTGGGCCTTGCGTGCGTTGGTGATGTATCACGGCATGCGACTCGATGAAATGGCGAAAGCGGTGGATACGGCATTGAAACTGGACCAAGACAATCTCCTGGCTCATTACGCGCAAAGTTTCCTCCTAAACAGCAAGGGAAAGGCCGATCTGGCCTTTGCATCTTTCCGCACGGCGTACGACAAACTCCCAGCCGCCCGCCCGCCCTACAATTGGCAAAACGGCCGGCCGTTCCTTCCAGGGATACTCGATTCGGTCATGCAGCAAAGGGATCGGTCGCCCGATTCACTCTCGCTCGCCGGAAAAGCTCGTGTCGCCCAAACGAGTGGTTCTCCGCGAGACCGACGGCTTGAACTGGACTGGTTGACACGACTTGCCGTTGAGATTCACCCCCAGGATCCGATTGTCTGGGAGACACGGTCCAATGCGTTGTTACTGGCCGGCCGCCCGGCGGAAGCAATCCAGGCACTCAAACGGGCCAGCGATCTGGACCAGGACGGAAAGATCCCCCCCCTTCGCGTGGGTGAGTTGATCCGAAACGCAGCCAATCGGTTGGCCAGCCAAACTCAATTCACTGCGGCTCACAGATTGCTTCTTGGGCCGGGAGTCCCCAAACGCTCGCCCAAAGCAACACCTCGTCAGGTCGACCTGAGCAACTATTACAACCAAACACTGTTCGACAGCGTGTACCGGACGAGAACGTCGGCGTCTCGACTCGGAAGCCTTTGGAAAGAACTTCCCATCGGCTTGGTCAATCTCAACGGAATTGACTTCGATCTGAGAGGAGTCATCCGACTCGTCGGGGCGGACACGGCGAAAAAGAATCTTTTGTCTGCACCGCCCATCCGGGTCGAAAACATCGTCGTCAACCAAAAGGCAACCTGGATTCACGTTCTTCACAACTGCTCGGCAATCCCGAGTATTCCCCACGGGAGACCACTCGGACGATACCTGTTGCATTTCCAAGATGGCACCTCGGCCTCGCTCCCGATCGAGTACGGCAAGCATGTGGTCACGTGGGCGGGAAATCCGTTTGCAACTCCGACACACGCAATATTTGGATGGAAAGAGGGTGATTACAGCGAAACGAAAACACTGTCCCAGTGCACCTGGGAGAATCCCAAACCAACACAGCTGATCAAGTCGATCACGTTCGAATCGGCCGGCGCTCCCGGCTCTCCCTTCCTGATGGCAATTTCACTTGAATCCCCTGCCACTCCTCGAAAGGAGCAGGACACCAAGTCCATTCTTCGTGAAGCACGACTGAAGGCCACCATGGTCAATGGTGCTACCGGATCCACCTTCGACCACGTAACCGCCTTATTGAAACAAGTCGGCCCCCCGGCCAATCTCACTCCGGCAGTGAAACTCCAACACGCCATCGTCAGTGCCGAAAACATGACGGCACGAGGCCTCCACGATGATGCCCTGAAGCACCTTGAAGGGCTCTCTTCGGGGGACAGCGAGTCCGAAAACACACTGTTGAAACTTCGAGGGCGGATCCACCAGGCAACCGGCGAATTGCAGGCTGCCTCGCAAGTTTTTGGGTTGTCAGTCGCAAAGGAAAACTACCGTGTTGGCAAACCGGTCGGACTGGACCACCAGTTGACCAAGAGGCTGTTCAACCGGCATATGGCCACTAAAGGAAAACGTATTGCTCGCGAATTCGTTCTTCGGTCGCAGATCCCTCCGCGTCCACCTGGGACCCCGCGTTCAATGATTGATCTCACCAAAAGTTATAACGCCGGCCTGCACGAGGCATGGCAGAGAGGTACGGCCGCGTCGCTCATAGTGCCACCGCTGTACCGCACGATGCGAACCGGTGTTCGCCATTTTCGTGGGATTCCGTTTGATGTCCGGGGAGTTGTCAACCTGACGGGTGGCAACCGATTTGACATCGCGTTTCCGCCACGCGTGTCAAACATTGTCATCAACGCAAAAGCAGACCAACTTCATTTTCTCAACGGAGGCTTCAGCGAAACGGTCACCGGAACCCCAGTTGCCGTCTACCGTGTCGTCTATTCCGACGGAAAAGCTGTCAACTTTCCTGCGCGTTTTCGCATAGAACTCGGCGATTGTTGGCTTGCTCAAGATGACACAAACGTACAAAACCTCGCATGGCGAGGTGAAGGCGCTGCGGCTTTCACCAGTAAAAAAGACACAGCCCTGTACCTTGCGACTTGGACCAATCCCAGGCCCGACGTCACCATCTCGCACATTGACTTCATAGCAACACTCAAGCGAGTTAATCCTTACCTGGTGGCGATTACCGCCGAGAGGTTCGAAGAATCGCTCACCGACGACGCGCTCCCCGCCAGGGAACTCGCACGCCGTGCTGTCCACAAAGCGTCCCGACCAAACGCGTCCAAGGCACTGCTGCAATATGCTGAGAAACTGTCACAACGTGCGACGACGCTCGCGCCAGAGGATGCGGAAGTCTGGCGACTTCGGAGCGGAATGTACCTGGCCATGGGTCAACCACAAGACGCCGCGGCCAGTAACGAGCGGACGCTGAAGTTGGCCCCCGAGTCCGGGGAGGCTCTTTACACGCAGGAAAAGATCCTCGTCAAATTGGGCCAGACAGACGAGGCTCTCCGGATTCGCGTCCAGGCAAGGAAGATGACTTTGAAGGGCCGGATCACGCCTCGAGACAAATCGCTCCCTGCCCACTTTATTGACCTCACTTCTCACTACAACGCCGCCCTGAGCGAAAACCCTTACCTGGAACCCACGCGATTCACCTATTTTGACGACAAGTTGGACGGGTTGGCCGACGGATTGGGGATTTACAACGGCGTATCCTTCGATGTTCGAGGCGTGATCGCGTTACATGGAAGTCGAACACAACTTCGGGAGTACGTTGCTTTGCTCACCAATGGTGTCCGGGGTATCCCAGTCGAACAGACGGCCAAAACGGTGCACTTTTTGCACGGAACCAGTTGGGCTAAAAGCATCCCGTACGGAACGACGATCGGAAAATACAATTTCCACTACAAGGATGGTTCAACCAAATTCACAGACATCCGATACGGTGAACATGTCCTCGACTGGTGGCTCGGCGGCAAACGGACAGCGACCAAGGCGAAACTGGCACATACCCAGCGGAGCATCCGCGATGCGGATCGCGAGCTTGGTTGTTACCAGATGGTGTGGACCAACCCGACACCCGACATTCCGATTTCGCACATCGATTTTGAGTCCTACGGAACCGAGGCTTCGCCGTTTCTGCTCGGAATCACGCTCGGTCCAACTGACGCACCAGCGTCGAAAAAGTGACAACCACCCAAGTTCAGCCAACCCTGGTTGACCCCCGTTTTCCGGTTGGCATATCCCTCGACACGTTCAACGCTGTTTTTCGCGGCTATCAGCAAGAACTGTTGTCGAAGTCTTGACACTGCACGCGGGGTGTTCGTTCTATCCCCCAAAATGCCCCGGTGCCGTCCGTGTTGGATCAGCTTAACGGCCGCCGAGATGCACTCATTTCACGGTGACCGGCACCCGAATGGAGATGTCGTCCGCACCAGGTTCGAAATCCGCAGTGCGGCCCTGGTCGTCCTTGCCATTGGGGCCAACACTGTAAAGGACATAGCCGGACGTGGTTTTGCGATACGTCAACGGCCTACCACTGAAACTGTCCCTGCGAACGTGCTCGAGGTATTTCGGCACCAACTGGTCAACACTCGCGGGATATTTGCCCCGGTCTCGTTGGTATCCGGCCAACGCCACGGCGACCTCGAGGTTACCAAACCGTTGCCGGTGTTTGTCTTCGGCCTCCTGTACTTTCAGGGACGCCGGAAACATCAGTGTCACCAAGAGATGTGCCACAAATTCACTGACGGCTTTTTTGGTCTTGGGAAGTGGCCCCGTCTTGGACCGTCTTCTTATCTCGTCTGCCATCTTTTTCAATTCACGGCTGATCTTTCGAAGGCCTGCCTGCCGTTGTTTTCGGACCGGTTCTCGCTGTGCGGTCACGGCACGGTTGTACCAGCCATTCCCAATCGACATCACGGTTTCCCAATCGACTCCATCGACCGACTTTTTCGTGGCCTCCGCCAATTGTTTTCCGACAGGGCCAAACAGGTTTTCCATCGCGGCGGCTTCGCCATTCGCCAAACGCTGCACTGCGTCAAGGAACATTGACCGTTCAGCCAGGTCCACCGCAACGACGCACCTCGCCATCGGTGGCAACAACTCGAGATTTTTCCGGACTTCAGCAATGTCTTCCTTTTTCACTCGGCCATCCTGCAGAAACACCAACTCGCCGCGAATTGCCATCTCTTCGATCGAGTGCCCGATGAGCACGTCGAGCATGGTAGGCCCCTGGCCAACCAGCCGGCCAAGACGATGACAGGCAAGTAGATCGGCCCGCGACGCCTGAAGCCGTCTCTCGCCAAGATGCCACATCGACCTGGCCAACAATGCGCGAGCACAGTCCCGTAATGCCTGCACCCCTGGCAATTCGACGGACACGAGCGAATTGGCAATCAGATCTCCCGGTCGTTGCGGGACAAACAACGGCGAGTAGTACGATGGCCGTGCCGTACCCAAAACGACAAGATCCAGCGCGTCGCTGTTGCTTTTCAACCACGCGGAAACAAGTGGCTGTTCACGGTTTCGCCAGGGCTGCAACTGTGCCAATGCCAACTGCTTGCGTGCCTGCTTCTGCAATCTTCGCTTTTCCGGTCCGGGCGACTTGGCTGCACCCTCGCGATCCATGTACATCACCAAGCTCTGGAAATACTTTCCTTCCTGCGACGGCGGTGAAATCCCCAACAGCTTGAAGAAACCGGGGTCGATCGCAGCTGATCGCCCCGACGGCTTCGAGCCGATCGCCTTCCAGAACAGTACGTTGGAATTGCTGGCCGAAGCTGACTGTGTTTTTTTGCGACGATTAATCGCCGTCGCGTAGTCGATCAACCCGTCCTCGGTGACTGGACCGTTGAAGTACGTTGTTGTTGGTGAAACCTTGATCCGGGAAACCGGTTTGTCATCGGCTGCGACGACCAAGCCGAAGACGAGCAGAGTCGTCAACAAATGCTGCATCATTTTCCTTTTAGAACATCGCAGAGAAACACGTCAGCAACCGACTCCCTGGCATGGAAACCCGTTATCGTTCGCCAACAATTCCAATTGGTCGCACGAACTCACCGGGCGGAAATCATTTTCGAACGAGGCCAACAGCCACCAAACCGCAGTGTCTTCCCAAGGAACTCAGGCGCGAACTTCGTATCCCTTGCGTTGTTCACGTTCGATAAACGAGTTCGCCAGGCTGTCGTCTCCAAATCGTTCCGTTTTCGGATCGAAGACGACGCGGCGGTTCAAACGCATCGCGATATTTATCGCATGACAGACGTTCAGCATGCGGTGGTGTGTCAGCATGTCTGACGCTGGTGTCTTCCGCGACTTCACACACTCCATGAAGTTGGTCATGTGATAACCAACTTTTCCATACTGTTCACCGTCGGTGGGGTCGTCGATGTAGAGCCTGCCAAGGGCATCCTGGGCAAGAGGCTTCTTCTCCAAACCCTCAACCGGAGCACCGACGAGCTTGCCACGATTCACAAGGAACCGACTCTTGTTCTTGCCGGCGAACATGATGCCGTTGGTAAATCCAAGTTCCTTGGCGGTGTCACGCACGTACATGACAACCCCGTCGCTGAAGGTGCACTTCACCTTGAAGCTGACAGCGCAATTGAAGCGATCTTCAGCGAGCGGCATCCCCTTCGCGTCCAATGGAACCGGATGACTGACCTCCACCGGTTCAATCGCAATCGCCCCAATATCATCACCGAGTTTGTTCAACGCCCACATTGCGATGTCGACGTGATGAGCGCCCCAATCGGTCAGTTTCCCGCCGGAGTATTCGTAGAACCAGCGGTAATATCGATGTGCCCTGCCGAAGGGGAAGCCAGCGCCCCAGCCACTCTGATCTCGAACCATCTTCTCGGCCCGGTAGTCCTTGGGCTGGCATTGTCCTTGCCACAGATCCCAGTTCAAAGTTTTTGGTGGCGTCGCTTTGGGAAGCGGCTCGCAAAGCCTTGAGCCTCCCAGGCAAATGTTCACCTCTGCCACGTCGCCAACCCGATTGTCCCGAACCATGGCGGCGGCAGTCGCAAAACGCTTCGCGAACTCGGTCCGCTGTTGTGTGCCCACCTGGACAACTCGCCCCGTCTGTTTTTGCGTTTCCAAAATCTGTTGGCCTTCTCGAATGGTCAACGTCACCGGCTTTTCACAGTAGACATCTTTTCCGGCGAGCATGGCATCAATGGCAATTTTTGAATGCCAATGATCCACGGTGCCGATCACCACGACGTCGACATCCTTGTTGTCCAGAACTCGCCGGTAGTCCTCAAAGGCGTCGATCACGAGTGGACGCTTGGCCACGCGGTGCTGATCGATTGCAACTTGAAGTGCTCGGCCCGCCTGGAGCGAGTCCACATCGCATACAGCAATGCACGGCCCGTGCTTCAAGGCTTGTTTACCGTGGTACGTGTGAAACCGGATGCCGGTCCCAACAAAACCTATCCCTGGTTGTTCATTGGGAGACTGAAACCCGGCCGCATAGGTTCCTGCACCGACGGTATCAAAGGGTGAAAAACACCCTGCGACGCAACCAGCAGTTGCAGTCTTCAGAAAACTCCGACGTGACGTGCCTGAATTCATTATTCGTCTACTATCTAAACACAAACGGAAGGGTAACGGTCGCCGACTTTGACACTGGTTCCGAGTAAATTCGCCCGCCGAAATCGTTTTGGGCACTCGGTCAAATCCAACGAAATTGTGTCACG
>CAWVUS010000248.1:0-8066 GCA_963933195.1 uncultured Planctomycetaceae bacterium | reverse complement strand
CCGTTCTCGTCGATGCCAAATGAACAGGGTTTTTCCGGACAGGTGCCGATCTGTCGCACCTTGACCAGTGTCCGGTCCTTCTGCGTCATGGCCCAGATCCGCTTCGATTCAAAGTCGGCAAAGATGAATGCCCCGTAGTACGACGAGTCCTTCTTGGCTCGATACACGTAACCGGCCGTCACCGACACACCATCCTTACGACGATACGACAGGACCGGCGGGATGTAGGTCTCGCCCTTGCGGCGGTACCTGTCCGAGAATGCGGCGAACCCTTCGAAGACATTCCATCCGTGATTCTCGCCATTGCGAATGATCCGGATGTTCTCGAACAGGTTCTGCCCGATATCGCCCACCCACAAATCACCCGTCTTCGTATCCCAACTGAATCGCCACGGCATCCTGAGACCGAACGCGTAGATCTCTTCACGAGCGTTCTTCAAATGTGCCGCCTGAAGATTCTTCGCGTTCTTACGAGTCCGCGCGAAAGGATTGTCGGGAGGAATCGCGTAGGGTTTCTTACCTTGTGACCGGTTGATGTCGATCCGCAACAGCGACCCGGTCAGCACCTCCAGGTTCTGTCCGTTGCCGTCGGGGTCCTCCTGCGGACCCGCGTCACCGGCGCCGATATAGAGATAGCCATCGGGGCCAAAGGCGAGGCTGCCGCCCCAGTGGAGGTCGGTCGCCTGGGGAATCTGCAACAGTCGCCGCGACTTGCCGCCGGCGTCTCCCTGCAAATCGGGCGTCGCCTTGCGTTCGGCGATGATCGGCGAGAAGTGGCTGCCCTGGTTCCGCACGTGGTAGTTGACGTAGTACTTGCGGTTCTTCCTGTACCGGGGATGAAACGCCAGGCACAACACGCCCTCGAACTGCCCGGTCGAGGCCTCGTTGCTCAAGTCCACCCACAGCACTTTTTTGTCGGCACTGAAATCACCCGCGCCTTTGATCAACCGATAGATCCGTCGCGTCTTTTGCTCGACAACGAAGTACTCGCCCGCCGCCACCGGGTTGGCGATCACGCAAACCGGGTGATCAAACTTCATCGCCGGGGAGTGCAAACGCTCGAGCCGCACCGGCTTCTTGATCATTGGCATCACGTCGGGCATGCCCACCCATCGTGATTTCCCAATCGCCTGTTTCAAGGTCCCCAGGTAGGCCACCAGATCGGCAAACTGGTCAGCGGTGATCGACTTGTAGACGTCCGAGGGCATCAGCGACGTCTTGTTCGGTTTTTCGAGTTCGATCTCTCCGGCCGGGATCTGAACCAACTTCCCCTCGCCATCGACCAACTGCAGTTGTTTCTTGTTCCGGGCTTGGACAACTCCGTTGATCGTCTTGCCCGCCGTCGTCACAACCGTCGTCGTCGCGTGGTCCGGGTGAATCCGGGCGCTCGGTTCGAGCACCGATCGAATCAACTGGTCACGGGTGAACTTGTCGCCGATCGTCCCCAGCTTCGGACCGGCCTTCTTCTCCTGGCCCGAGAGGATGTGGCACCGGGTACACGCCGCCTTCTTGGACTTGAAGACAGCCAACCCACGTTCAACATCACCGCCCTTGAGGGCAGCGGCCTGGTACAGGCCACGGATCTTCCCGGAATCGTCCTTGGCCTTGTCCTGGGCCACCAGGAATCCAGCTGCCCCGACAAGCAGAAGACAGGAACACACGGCTGCGATGGGCTTCATGAGCGGTTACCTCGTTTCAGCGACTGGTCCTTGAACAGCCCACAGGTTTCCATCGAACCAGGTTCGACCGTCACTGCCGGCGTCGCGGTGGTGGGTTCCAGTGTGAGCGATCCTCACACTGGATACCACTCGATCATCGGCCACAGGACTTCTCGGAGGAACGGTTCTGGAAACAGCATCGGCAACGGAAGAACCAGCAACGTGGTGGTCCAGGCACGGGCCAGCACGGGATGATCCCGGAACACGACACCTCGTCGTTCCAGGAAGGCCTCGGCCTGCATCGCACATCCATGCAAGGCGAAATAACACAGCGGGAGCCCCAGGCATTGCATCACCGGAACCGTGATCGCCAACTCGTGCAACAATCCAGAGAACACGAAACCAACAAACGTCGCAGCCGGAATGCCCAGCAGAGGCCGAAGTGGACGGTACACGCCCAGGGCCGTCATTTCCGAGAACCCAATGTTCCACCGCCGGCCCCAGAATTCTCGCAGCGAAAAACTGGCCAACGGTGCTCGAAACATTGAACGACAGTCGGCCCCCATTCGTCGCCAGAACCCGGCCATCAGATTGATGATGCCAAAGTGAACCACCAGGCTGAACCCGGCGAACATCAACAGGGTGATCACGACCTTCTTGACCGAAAGAGACACACTGGAGGCCGCCAGTCGTGACACAAAAAATGCCAACAGCAGGAACCCGATCCCGACAACCAGGCGAAGGCTCCCCTTCTTTATGTAGCCGAACCAGTCGTCCCGACGCCCCCGGCCGAATCCTGCAAAGACCTCGACCCGCATCCCCAGCCATCCCAGGCAATAGACCAACCAGGGAACAAACGCGAGTCTTGTTTTTTTCGACGCCCGGGATTCGACCGCGACAACAATCTTCATTCCGCACAACAACACCAGGATTAGAAAAACCATCCGGAACCCGGCGGCCTCCTCGACACAGACCCAGTGACAGGCAGCCACCGCGGACATTGTGACCAGCCAACCCAGCACTCGTGCCACTCTTTGGCGGCTGAGTCCTGTCACCCAGTAACCCAACGAAACAACAACGGCCAGCAGCACCACGTTGTTCAGTAGGACAACACCATCCGAGGGCAGAAACTGTGTCATCCGGCCCCGACCGCCGACAGGTTGTCCCAGGTCGCCACCGAGTAAATTGCCGTGAAGAACACAAACAACGCGACCAGAACCCATTCGCCCACGGTGTACTTCAATCCCGTGGGGGCCGACGCGCGATCGAAGTAAAAGAACTGGATCATGATCCGGGCGAACCAGTACACCGTGATAAAACCGGTGACGCATGAGGCAAGAGTCGAACCATCGGTGAGGTCCCTGCTGCCCAGGATCGACAACAGGGCAAAGGCCAGGTTCGTGCAGAGGATGTAGCCGGCGTAGGTCCAGAAAATCTGTCGAATGAGGACCGAGACCTGCTGCAGTTCACCCGTCCAGTTCAGGGCCCGGGGTACTCCCATGCTGCCGATCACCACGGCAAGTTGTCCCCAACCGGCAACAACAATCCAGTCTGCCGTGTTCATGGTTACCCCCGGGTGGTGACAGGCTGCAACTTTTGAACGATCAACTCGTCCAGTAAGTGTTATAGTCAGATTCTTCCAACAGTGTGTCACAGTTCCGGAAACCCGGTTCGACTGCTCCAGACGCCAGGTGCCCATGCACTCGAATTCACGACGTCAGGCGATCCAGATCGGAGGCTTGGGCCTTGTCGGGCTCTCGATGTCCGATGTCGAGTTGCTCTCGGCTACGGGGACAAGCCGCTCCCAGGACAGCCCACGGTCGGTTCTGTTGATCTACCTGCCCGGTGGCCTGTCCCACATCGACACGTTCGACCCGAAGCCACGGGCATCGTCCGAAACTCGCGGTGAGTTCGACACGATTTCCACGCGTGTCTCCGGCACCCACATCTGCGAGCACTTGCCCCGACTCGCCGCCTGCAGTGATCGCTGGTCAATGGTGCGTTCGCTGGGGCATCCCACGAACGACCACACCCAGGCCCATCACTACGTGTTGTGCGGCAAGATGGAATTGCCCACTCCACTCAACCGGGCAAAACCGGTTTCGACGGACTTCCCGTCGATGGCGGCTATTGCCGGATCCAAGCTCAGCACCACCAGCCCCCTGCCCTCTGCGGTGATGCTGCCCCGACTGCTGATCAACGTGGCCAAGCAGGTCCGAGGTGGTCAGACGGCCGGCCGGATGGGCGAGCGTCACGATCCGTGGTTGTTGCATTCATCGCCCGACTGCAACCAGTACGGCTCGTGTCCCGACTGCTTCATGTTTTCGAACATGAAAACCGAGAAGCACTCGTTTTTCCCTGTGCTGAAGGCCCCCAACCCTCGTCGTCCCCAGGATGTGTCAATCCAGCGACTGGATCGACGTCGAGACCTGCTCGGCGAACTGGAACAACAACATCGCCAGTTGGACGAGTTCATCAAGGTCGAACGCTTTGGTCGTCAACGCGAGCGAGCCCTGTCGCTGCTGACCTCACAAAAAGTCCGCAATGCCCTGGATGTGGAAACCGGTTCACCCAAAACACTCGACCGGTATGGCCGTGACCTGTTCGGCAAAACCCTGCTCCTCTCCAAGCGACTGATCGAGAACGGTGTCCGCATGGTGCAGGCACATCTCGGTCGCGGAGTCTCGTGGGACACCCACGGCGACAACTTCCCGTTGCTCAAGAACAAGCTGCTGCCTCCCTTCGACAGGGCGATCACCGCCCTCCTGGAAGATCTCGACGAAACCGGACTGCTCGACACCACCCTGGTCATCGTCTGTAGTGAATTCGGACGGACGCCGAAGATCTCGAGGCTGGAACAACACTACAAGTTGCCGGGCCGAGACCACTGGGGCGCGGCACAGACGATGCTCATGGCCGGCGGTGGAGTGGTTGGCGGTCGCGTGATCGGCCAGACAGACAGGATCGGAGCGTACCCCGTCGATGCCCCACAGACCCCCCAGAACCTGGCCGCCACGATCTACCAGACGCTGGGCATCCCGCGAACGGCCGACTGGCACGATATCGGCGGCCGCCCATACCACGTCTACGAGGCCGATCCGATCCCCGGGCTGGCCTGATCTCTCCCACCAGGCTGACGAATCGCCGTCCTAGTACAGGCGATTCTCGTACGCGTCATCGATCGACTCGTCCAACTCCTCGGCCGTCTGCCCGGTGTCTGTCTGTTCGGCCAGCATCGTCCCAAACGACGGCAGGTCGCTTCGAGAGATCCGGTACGTGTCTTCCCACAATCCGCTTCGCTTAACCGCTTTACCACACTGCAGGCAGGCCTTTTCGACGGTGACCAGCATACCGGCAGGTGGCACCTGGCCATTGATCGCACAGGCATCCAGCCGAGGGTCATCGTGAATCACCTCTGCCGAACCTGTCACACGCAGTGTCTCCAGCACTCCCGGCACCAGGAACAACAGGGCCAATCGTTGGCGTTCCGTGACGTTGGTCATGCTGTCCAAGCGGTTGTTGCCACGACGATCGGGCAACAGGAGTGTCGCTGGATCCAAAACAGCTACCGAACCGGGTGGATCGCCACGCGGCGACACGTCCAGAGAACCATCCTCGTTCAGCGTGGCCACACAATAGAACGAAGAGCGAGCGATCATCGCCCGGCAATGCTCGTCGAGCGTCTCCATGAATTTCTGCTGTGATAGCGGTGACGGTTCCTCGTAGAAACTTCGCAAGTCCTCAACCGTCTCCACCTGATTCACCGGCTGCTCACTCATCTCGATTCTGCCTCGCTTTCCATCGCCCCACGTTACCGCCCGCGGTCAGACGACACCACGTCGCCGGACTACGCTCGCCGGTCCGAACCAAACATCTCGAGCAAGATCTCCACAGCCTCCACTGCCCCGTTGGTCTGAACCGGGGCGGACCTCTTCGTGGCCGGCTGGGACAGGTGCTGGGAAACCCGTTCGATCAATTCCGTTTCTCCCGCCACGGTTTCCAATTCCGTCAGCCGCCTGTCCTGTTGATCGTATCGCCGTTCCCTGGGCCAACCCACCAGCGGACACCCGAACCCCCTGGCCTCTTGGACGGTATTGTATCCACCAGCGGCCACCAAAACGTCAACTCCGTTGAGAACATCCACCAGGGGCCACAGGCGAATTTCAGACACGTCCCGGGACACTCTTCCCAGCGGGATTCCCGGCAGTGAGGCAAATACGACCCGGACGTCGCGGCCCAGTTCCTGGTCCAGGGTATCGGCCACACCGGCAAAGTGATCGATGTCCTCCCGATTGCCGGTCCCCGCCACCAGCACCACGGGCCGTTTCTCGCCAGCCAGGTGCAAACGACGTCTCGCGGCATTTCGGTCGTTGCAATCCAAAGGCAGGCTCCACAACCAGGGGGCCGTTCGCCGAGCCTGCGGCAACCCGTCAAAGGCCGCCGGCTCACCTGGCACGAGCAACAGGGAAAACTCCCGGACCTGTCGTTCCAGTCCATCGGCCCAGTCCAGGTATTCCGGCGAAAGATCCCGGTGAACAAGAACGCGTTGGCCAGGCCAGTCGGAAATCACATCAGTCAATTCCCCTCCCAGTCCACGGGGAAACGTGTCGACCACCAGCAGCGGACGCTGGAACCGCGATTGTTCGGCGGACAGCAATTCGCAGACCGTCCTGCGGGTCGACTCGGCATCCAGGTGTGCCGGAATCCGGGTCAACTGGTCATCACCGCCCAGGATGGTGTGCCAATCTCCGTCGGAGGCAAAAGGCGAGTTGGTCAACAGGTGAACCGAGACACTCTCGCTGGAAGGGTGCCGTCTCAGTGCTGCGATCAGCGACAGCGTTCGGGCCAGATGCCCCATGCCACCGCCTAACGCATAGCACACCCAGCGACCGACCCCTGAAGAAGCGTTGGGCAACTAGCTGCCTCCCATGTCGGTTTCGAAGCCCTCGTTGCCTTCCGACTGCAAGGCGTGCGCATCTCCCTCGGTGAAATCATTCGCGTCGGTCCCCGTCGCCGCAGCGTATGATTCCTTGCCCCAGTATTCAGCCCCTTCCGACTCGTAGTGATGATGGTAGAAATACGGGTCGTAGTAATAGTAGTTCGATTCGTCTCCGTCCTCGTCAACCGAATGCTTGCGAGCCTTTCGCGACTCGGGAACCTGTCGTTGACAGGTGATACACCGGTCTCCGTCATCGGTCATCCGCAGATGCTCTTCGCAGACGGGTCGACCGCACTGTCCACACGAAACGGCAGGCACCCGATCGCAATCGTGATCAAACAGGAACCCCGACCGCTCGTTGCAGATCCCCTCTTGCCAGGCCATCGCGTACCTACCTTGTCTCTTGTCGTGAACCAAATGAATTCATTACCGCCAGCATCACGCCACCACGAAGCGGCAGCGATTCGACCCCGCCCATCTCCAGGCACGCCACGACCAGCCCATCGATGTCCGCGGTTGTCGACGCCAGGGTTTTGCCCATACCGTCGCTGACGGTGGTCGCATTTTCCGACTTCCGGACCCTGGCCATTCGCTTCCCGCTGGGATTCTTGACTTCCCAACCATCCGCCCGACGGTTGATTTTGCAGATCAAGTTGTCCTGCCCATCCTCGAGTTTCCAATTGCCATTCTCTCGACGCTGGAACCGAAACCGAATAGTTGCACCATCGACAGCTCGAACCTGCAACCGGTCGTCCCGAATGACGATCCATCCGACAACCATGTTGTCGGCGTCTCGTACAGCCACCCGCCCTTTTGCCGGCGGAGAATAACGAGCCAGTTCCTGGCCCTGGCCGTCCAGCAGTCGCGACCCCGCACCACCTCGCTCCAGGACAACAAACGGCTTGCCCTGCCCATCCTGGAAATCGATTCGTTCGACCGGTGTCGGAGTGCCGGCGGGCTCATCCTTGTCTACCGCCGCGGTGGCAGCAACAGGTTGCTCGCCGCGAGTCGGCACTGGAGCGACCGCCTTCGGTTGAACCGGATCTGCAGTGTCCGCGCAGCCGGCCATCGCCCCGAGTGCCACCAGGGCACCCGTCACGATCGCCTGACGGAAATTTTGAAAACCAATTCTCATAACAACGGAAACCGGACTTCCTGACGCTCTTTCATCGACTGACCGGTGCAACCTTGTGATCACTTGGCCTGGTTCAACACGCGGTAGAGGCTGTGCAAACTCGCCGCCACCCAGTCACAGCCCTGGTAATCAACAACAGTCTCTTCGGTGATCCAGTTCTCACCGTGCCCCCAGTACTCCTTGGACGTCGAGCTGATTGACAGCTTGTCGCCGTCGACTCCCACTGACTTCAACTCGACCCAGGACGGCAACCGCACCGCCCCCTCCGCCTCGGCGGCCGCCTCGGCCAGGCGGGGGGACCGTTTCGACTTGCACTTGAGAGACACCGTCAGCC
>CAWVUS010000247.1:0-8097 GCA_963933195.1 uncultured Planctomycetaceae bacterium | reverse complement strand
GCGGCCCTGGCCCGCCCCTTCGGCAGCCGCAAGCAACTGGCCTTGTGGCTGACCCGGCCCGACCATCCGTTGACGGCCCGTGTGATGGTCAACCGGATCTGGCAATGGCACTTCGGCCGGGGCATCGTCGAAACCTCAAATGACTTCGGCAAAATGGGCCAACCTCCCTCTCACCCTCAACTGCTCGACTGGCTCGCCACCCACTTCGTGGCCGACGGATGGAAGATCAAGAACCTGCACCGGCTGATCATGAACTCGGCCGCCTACCGACGTTCGAGTCGGCTTGCCGGCAAGCGGCACCTGTTGGAAGACCCCGACAACCGTCTGCTGTGGCGGGCCAACAGGCGACGACTCGAGGCCGAAGCATTGTGGGACGCCGTCCACGCATCGTCGGGAACACTCAATCGCACTTTCGGCGGCCCCCCGGTGGTGCCGCCTCTGGCCGCCGACGAGATCGCCTCGCTGCGAGAGAAATGGCACTGGACCGTTTCAGCCGATCCGGCCCAACACACTCGACGCGGGATCTACATCATGGTCCGACGCAATTTCAAATTCCCGATGTTTGAAGTGTTCGACACGCCGATCACCTCCGTGAGTTGCCCCGTCCGGGATGTCACCACCGTCGCGCCACAGGCTCTCTGGAGCCTCAACAACAACTCGGTCATCAGGCAGGCCACACAACTGGCCGGTCGAGTCGTCAAGGAAGCCGGGAAGGAGCCGGCCAAGCAAGTTCAGCGAGCCTGGCAGATCGTGCTGTCCCGCCTGCCATCAGCCGAGGAATCCCGGTCCGCCCTCCAGTTGCTCGAATCGCTCGCCGGCACCAGCCAGGCCGAACTCGAGTCTCCTCCCGAATCGCTCAAGACACTCCCCGCACCTCGACGACGGGCTTTGGCCAAACTCTGCCTCGCCCTGTTCAATCTCAACGAATTCGCATTTGTCGACTGAACCAATGACCACACGACGTGATTTCCTGGAAACTGGTGGATTGGGGTTCGGGGCCCTGGCACTGGGCGATCTGCTCAAGCGGCAGTCGCTGGCTGACGCCGAGAGAGCCATCACGCCCCTCTCGGCTCGACCACCCCAACTGCCCGGCACAGCCCGGAACGTGATCTTCCTGTTCATGCAGGGGGGGCCCAGCCAACTCGAGACCTTCGATCCCAAGCCGGTGCTGCGGAAGTTCGACGGGAAGCTGCTGCCCAAGGACCTGCAGGACTACGACCTCGCACAGATCAACACCGCTGACGCCACCGTGATGGCGCCACGATTCTCGTTCCAGAAGTACGGCGAAAGTGGGCAGGAAATCTCCAGTATCTTCCCGCAACTGGCCCAACATGCCGACAGGCTCGCCATCGTTCGCTCGATGCACCACGACCTGTTCATTCACGGCTCGGCGATGATCATGATGCACTCGGGCACACAACTGCTGGGACACCCCAGCGCCGGCGCCTGGATCGTCTACGGACTGGGCTGCCAAAGCCAGAACCTGCCCGCCTACATCGCGATGACCGATGGCATCTTCCGCAACGGCACCTCGATGTACAGTTCCGGGTTCCTGCCAGCCGTCTACCAGGGCACCGACATGAGGATCCAGGGGGCACCGATCCAGAACCTCTCGCGTCACAAGTCGATCTCGGCCGGAGAACAACGTCGACTGCTCGACCAGATCAACGCCTGGAACCGGCTGCACCGCTCGACCCGACCAGGCGACTCACGGCTCGACGCCCGCATCTCCAACTACGAGTTGGCCTTCCGCATGCAGTCGGCTGCCCCGGAATTGATCGACCTCTCGGGTGAAACCCGCCAGACCCAGCAACTCTATGGGATCGGAGACGGCAAGCCGTCGGACCGCTATGGCAAGATGTGCCTGATGGGACGCCGGATGGTCGAACGCGGCGTCCGCTACGTGCAGTTGATCTGTGGCGGGTGGGACGCCCATGGTGACACACAAGGCAACCACACCAGCCAGGGCCAGAAGGTCGACCAGCCAATCGCCGGGTTGATCAGCGACCTCGAGCAACGTGGCTTGCTCGACACAACGCTTTTGGTCTGGGTCGGAGAGTTCGGCCGCACGCCCATCAAGCAGGGGACCAATGGCCGGGATCATCACCCCTACGGGTTCAGCGCGTTTCTGGCTGGCGGTGGGATCCAGGGTGGCAAGACCATCGGCGCAACCGACGACTTCGGTTTCGCCGCCGTTGACGACAAGGTCCACGTCAACGATCTCCACGCCACGATGCTCGGGCTGATGGGAATCGACCACGAGGAACTGACCTACCTCTTCGAAGGCCGCTACCGCCGACTCACCGACGTCGGCGGACAAAACAACCTCGCCGCACGGCTGGTCCGGGGATAACACGGTCGACTGGCCTGGATCAGTTGACACTTCCCGTCATTCACAACACCTCCGAAACTCAACCGGAACGTCGGCATGCCTGCCCCGCATCGCGTCACTCCCGTACTCACACTGCTGTTACTCAGCCTTCTCATCGACGTCGCCGACGCCCGGGATCCTCGACCCCAAAAACTGCAGGTGTTCATACTGGCCGGACAGTCCAACATGCAGGGCCAGGGCGTCGTCGATCTCGACCACCCCCAGCACTACAACGGCGGCCGCGGCACCCTGCTGAAAGTGATGGCCGACCCGACACAGGCCCGGCGATTCGCACACGTCAGAACAACCGATGGCAAGTGGGTCGTCCGCGACGATGTCTTTGTTCGCTACCGGACAGGCAAGGAACTCAAACACGGTGGCCTCTCGATCGGTTTCACCGGTTACCCGGGCAAGCACCATATCGGCCCCGAATTCCAGTTCGGACACGTGATCGGCGATGCCATCACGGCACCGGTACTACTGGTCAAGACCGCCTGGGGCGGCAAGAGCCTCCACAAGGATTTTCGCCCTCCCAGCGCCTCCGGACCCACCGGCCCGTACTACCACCGCATGCTCTCGGAAATCCACGAGGCACTGGCCAGCCTCGACAAGGAACTTCCCGAGCACACCGAGCGAGGCTACCAGTTGGCCGGGTTCGTCTGGTTCCAGGGCTGGAACGACATGTTCGACAACAAGGCGCTGGCCGAGTACCAGGCGAACCTGGTCCACCTGGTCAACGACGTCCGGCATGACCTGCGGCAACCCGGGTTGCCGTTCGTCATCGGCGAACTGGGCAACGGAGGCCCCAAGGCCAACAAGAACATGCTGGCAATCCGGGCGGCCCAGAAGGCGGCCGCGGCACACCCAGAAATCGGAGGCCACGCCGCGTTCGTTTCCACCACCGCTTTCGCCCGCCCCGCCAAACAATCGCCCAATGTCGGTCACGGTCACCACTGGTTCGGGAACGCCGAGAGCTACTTCCTGATCGGAGACGCCCTGGCCCGCGCCATGCTCACGCTCATTCCGGGCAACGCCCGGTGATCACCGATCACAATTCACCACGAAAGACACCACGATGAATCACTCTCACGCTATCGTCGCATTCGTCATCGCCGTGGCCGGCTCGCTGCCGGCAGTGGCTGCCAGGCCACTGGAGTTGATCGACGCCTTCGCACTCGAATACGCCTCGAATCCACGAATCTCCCCCGACGGCAAACAGGTCGTCTACACCCGCAACTCGATGGACATCATGACCGACCGCGTCCGCGGCCGGCTCTGGACAATCGACACCGGTGGCAAGAACCATCGCCCACTGCTGGATGACTCGATCAAAGCCTCGGGTGCCACCTGGTCTCCCGACGGCAAACGACTCGTCTACTCCGTCAGTGGCGAAACCGGCAACGCGTTGATGGTCCGCTGGATCGACTCGGGACAAACCGCCCGGGTCGCACAACTCGACCGGTCACCGGGAAATCTCACCTGGTCCCCCGACGGCCGATCCCTCGCCTTCACCCTCTTCATTTCCACGAAACAAAAACCATTCGCCAGTCTGCCGAAACCGCCCAAGGGCGCCGAGTGGGCCAAGCCGGCCCGCGTGTTCAACCAGGTGAGATACCGGGCCGACGGACGTGGCTATCTCGAACCCGGATTCACTCATATCTTTGTCGTCCCCGCCGAGGGTGGGGCGCCACGGCAACTGACCTCCGGCAACTACAACCACTCCGGTCGCCTGTCGTGGACCGCCGACTCGGGGCAGATCATCTTCTCGGCCACACGTCGTCCCGACTGGCAACTCCAGACCCGCCGGTCGGACTTGCACAGCGTCGCCGTTGCCGATGGGACAATCACGACACTCACCGATCGCAAGGGCCCCGACCATAGCCCCACCGTTTCACCCGACGGCAAGTGGGTCGCCTATCTCGGGTACCAGGACGTCGGCAAGAGTTACCAGGCTGACCAATTGACACTCCAACGACTCGACAAAGCCAACACCCCCCCACGTGTCCTCGCCGCCACGCTGGATCGCACGCCTGGGATTTCGATCTGGGCGGCTGACAGTTCCGGCCTGTTTTTCCAGTACGACGACCAGGGAATCACCCGGGTCGGCTTCGTGTCGCTGAAGAAACCCGAGAAAGTCGTTGCCGTCGCCACGAACGTCGGCGGCACGGTCATCGGACGGCCCTACGCCGGCGGCACGTTCTCGGTCTCCAACGACGGGACGCTGGCCTACACCCAGACGCGTCCCGAGTACCCCGCGGACGTGGCAATCACCCGGCAGGACAAACCATCACGACGAATCACAGGACTCAACCACGACCTCCTCTCGCAACGCCAACTCGCCCGCACCGAAGCCATCCGATACAAGTCGTCCTTCGATGGCCGCGAGATGCACGGCTGGGTCGTCACTCCACCCGGCTTCGATGCCCAGGCACGCAACAAGGACTCGAAACCACTTCCGGTGATGCTGGAGATTCACGGCGGACCGTTTGCCAACTACGGCGAGAGATTCTCGTTCGAGATCCAGTTGTACGCGGCAGCCGGTTACATCGTGCTGTACACCAACCCGAGGGGCAGCACCGGCTACGGCCGGGAATTCACCGACCTGATCGATCACAACTACCCCAGTGAAGGCGATTTCCAGGACATGATGTCCGGGCTCGATGTCCTGATCGATCGTGGCTGGGCCGACCGGAACCGACAATACATCACCGGTGGCAGCGGCGGCGGGATCCTGACCGCGTGGGTCGTCGGCAAAACCGGACGGTTCAAGGCGGCCGTCGCCCAGAAACCTGTCATCAACTGGCACAGTTTCATCGGCGTCACCGATGCCTACCCCGGCATTTCCCGCTACTGGTTCCATCACATGCCATGGGAAGAACCCGAACGATACCTGGCCCGCTCACCCATCTCGCTGGTCGGCAAGGTCACCACCCCGACGATGCTGTTGACCGGCGAGGATGATCACCGCACGCCAATCTCGGAGTCCGAGCAATTCTACCAGGCCCTGAAGCTGCGAGGCGTCGACACGATGATGGTCCGGGTGCCCGGGGCCAGCCATGGCATCGTCGCCCGCCCCAGCCGGTTGATGGTCAAGGTGGCCCACGTGCTCAAGTGGTTCCAAGTGCACCGCTAGAGGCGAGCAACCCGCCCTCCGCTCCCGAGGAGCCTCCTAGCCGACAATCTCGTGGATCACCCGTCCAGCCACATCGGTCAAACGGATGTCGCGGCTGTTGTGTCGGAACGTCAGTTGCTCGTGATCCAGC
This sequence comes from uncultured Planctomycetaceae bacterium, assembly GCA_963933195.1. Classification (GTDB taxonomy): domain Bacteria; phylum Planctomycetota; class Planctomycetia; order Planctomycetales; family Planctomycetaceae; genus UBA8437. The sequence continues at coordinate 2,463 of CAWVUS010000247.1, read as the reverse complement.
CCCAGTTGGTGCAGGATCGTCGCGTGCAGGTCGTGTACGCTGACCCGGTTCTCGACCGCCTTCATGCCAATTTCGTCGGTCGCACCGTAATGGGTTCCACCGCGGACACCGCCACCGGCCATCCAGGTGGTGAACGCCTGGGGATTGTGGTCCCGACCGGTCCCCCCCTTCTGCACCAGCGGCAATCGGCCAAACTCTCCACAACACACCACCAGTGTCGAATCGAGCAATCCTCGCTGCTTCAGGTCAGTCAACAGGCCCGCTATCGGCCGGTCGGTCTCACCGGAAAACTGGCGATGATTGCGATCGATGTTGGAATGCCCGTCCCAGCAATCGTCGTTGTTGAAACCACCGCTGTAGAGCTGTACGAATCTCACGCCACGTTCGACCAGGCGACGGGCCATCAACGCCTGGCGACCAAAGTGATCGCACCGCGGATCGTCGAGACCATACAACGCACGGGTCGCCGCCGTCTCCTGGGACAACTCCAGGGCCTCGGGCGCCGCCATCTGCATCCGGTAGGCCAGTTCGAAACTGCGAATCCTTGCTTCCAGTTCCGCCCGGCCCGGCAATTGACGCTCGTGCCGACGATTCAGCCGGGAAATCAGTCCCAGTTGCCGCCGCTGCATCCGGTCGGTCAGCCGGTCGGGACGTCGCAGGTTGTCGATCGGCTTGTCGTGACTGACAACCGGGGTCCCCTGGTACACGCCCGGCAAAAATGCAGACCCCCAGGCCGACGCGCGGGACTTTGGAGTTCCCCGCCCGCGTGAATCGTACATGACTATGAAACCCGGCAGATTTCGGTTCGCAGTCCCCAGCCCGTAGGTCACCCACGATCCCACGCACGGAAAACCCATCCTGGCCATCCCGGTGTTCATCTGGAACTGGGCTGGTGAGTGGTTGTTCTCGTGAGCAAAGCACGAGTGGATGAACGCCATGTCGTCGCTGTGACGCGCCGTTTGGGTGAAGAGCTCAGAACACCACGTCCCCGAATCGCCATACCGTCGGAACGAAAACGGCGATCGCATGATCGGACCACCCAGGCCAGCGAAAAAACCCGTCGATTGGTCAAAGTCCTCGACCGTCTGGCCGTGTCGCCGAGCCAGTGCGGGCTTGTAGTCCCAGGTGTCGACCTGGCTGGGTGCACCATGCATGAACAACCAGATGACCGACGTCGCCCCGGGCCGGTGGTGTGTCGATCGGGAAGCCAGGGGAACTCGTGGATCCGGACCCGTCGTGGCTCCTTCGGCCAACAGGCTCGCCATGGCCAGCGTGCCGCAACCAGCACCCGCCCGCGACAGAAAATCACGCCGCGAAGCGTACCCGGTCATTCGGTGTGCAATGGAAGAGTCAGGCATGGGCGACGGCCCGTCGGAGGTTCGACACGGGCTACTCGATATAAAGGAACTCGTTGAGACAGAAAATGGCCTGGCACAGATCCACCCAGGCGGGGTCTAGCGGATCGGGTGGCGATTGGCCCAGGTACTCGTGCCCCTGGCGAACATGCAACAACCGGACCTGCTCGTCGGACAGCGACCTCCGGTAGATACGAACCTCGGCCAGGTCGCCATGAAACGCGCCGGAATCGTGTTCGTCGATCAGTCCGAGCTTCAGAGGCACCGTGTTGTCGATGTTGGTCGGCGACGGCTCGAGAAGTGTACGGTCCGGCGACAACCTGTCATCCAGAAACAGTTTCACCGTGCGGCCAGACCGGACCGCCGTCGCGCGGTGCCAACGGCCCCGGTGAATCGTCCCGATCGAATCCAGGTAATTGACCGGCCCCTTACCCTGCCGCAGGTTGCGAGTGGAAAACCGCAGGTGTCCCCCGTTCTCGTGAAAGAAATACCCGGTGTAGGAAGCACCAGCTCCGGGATAAGAGTCCTTGCCCAGGATCTGGGTTCCCCCACCGCTGGCCGGGTCCATCCGGAAGACCACCGACACGGTGAAATCGCCGGTCCCAAACTCCACCAGTGGATTGTCGTCGGCCTGCAGCACCGTCGGCTCGGGACCAAATCGGACGGCGGGCCGACCGGTCGGCGTGGCATCAGCGACCAGTCGCGGACGACCTTTGCCACGGGGCAGAAAGACAATTCCGGTCTGCCCGGCACGGTCATCGGCCCAGCGAGAGACGTCACCGGGTGACAGACCCACGGCCGTCAGATCCAGCACCAGCCCACTGCCAGCCTCACGTTTCCCGGATTCGAATTGGCGTGCCAGGGCCTGGTAGCCCGTCTTTTGCTCTTTCAGAAACTCGAGCGCCAGTGCCACGCTCGAGGGATCGGGTTCCCGGCCGAGCACCCTGCGGAACAGATCCCGAACCAGCACCGACGATTCGGCTTTTGGACGATCGGCCCGCAAGCGTCGAGCCAACGCGGCAGCGGCCTGGCGAACCACCGGGCCATTGAGAAACGCCAGGGCCTGGGGCGACACGATTGTCGAGGAACGAATGGCGGTTCCCTGCAG
>CAWVUS010000246.1:0-8105 GCA_963933195.1 uncultured Planctomycetaceae bacterium | reverse complement strand
TTCACCGACTTTGCCGTTGTACAGCAGTTTGCAACAAGGATGCCGCGCGATGCCTCGCTCTACCCCTCGCCGCTCACCAGGCTTCACGCTTGTCGAGTTGTTGGTCGTCATCGCCATCATTGCGGTGCTGATCGCGTTGTTGTTGCCTGCCGTCCAAGCGGCACGCGAAGCCGCGCGCAAGACCCAGTGCCGCAACAACCTGAAACAGGTTGGCCTCGCCTTGATGGATTACCACCAGCAGCACGAGGTTCTGCCTCCGTCGTACGTCAATGGCGGCGAGTTTCATGCTCCCACCTTCCTGTCCGCAGGCTCGATTCGAAATCACACCGGTTACCTGTTTCTCTTGCCTCACATTGACGAGGGGCCTCTCGCCAGTCAGATCGACTGGAACAAGGCCACCGGCAAGGCGGACTGGCATGGAGTGGGTGGCGGGGACAGCCAGGCGGTGCTCGAAGAAGTGTCCATCTCGGTCTTTCGCTGCCCATCGGACCCCAGGTATGACGATCCGCACACGAAGGACTTTCACCAGGCGGGAGGCACTTCGGTGCTGACGGGGAACATGTACGCGATCACCGGTGGAACCCGCGTGAGCTACGGATTCGTTCACCGCAACCATGAATACGGAGTCCCGCTGACGTTCCGCGCTGACCGGTCCAGCCAAAAAACCGCCTTCGGGAAAAATGGAGCCGCTCGGCTCAAGGACATTTTTGACCCACACACCGCCACGATCCTGATGATCGAAACCCCTTTCCAGAAAACACATCCCGCCTACGGGCCGTACCTGCAGGCCTACACCCACACGCATCACATCCTGCCAATCCAGTACGGGATCAATTACGACTACTTGAATACCGGCCGACCCTATGCCTGGGGCGCCGGCAGCCGACACGATGGGGGAGCACACGCCCTGTTTGTGGACGGAAGTGTGAGATTCGTCAACGAGAACGTCGCACACTCGATCCTGACGTCGATCTGCACCATTTCGGCCAGAGATCTCGCGGAATTGCCGTTCTAACCGGACCGTCGGTACGAATTGGATTCCGACATTTGACGGGAAACGGTGATCTCCTCGGAGCAAAACCACCGTCGACGATGGTTTTTTTCGCAAATTGGGAATATACGCTGGTCGTGGTGGCTCCGAGTTGTTGCAATGGTTTGAGGTTTTCAGTCGGCTATCGATTCGATCAGGCTGGCTGATGTTCGGGCCCGACGAGGCCTATGTGATCAACGCTGTTTAACAGGATACGAGGAGTAATTATGAAGAAGTTCATCACGACCCTGATGGTCGCCGCCCTGGTAGCTGCTCCGATCGGTTGCGGTGGTGGTCCCGGCTCAACGGGATCCAACCCCGCTGGTGACGGAGCCCCGATTGATAGCGCCACCAAGGGTCCCGGTGGCGAAACCAAGGCATCACCCAGCGATGCAGATCCGAAGACCGGTAAGGTCCACAGCGATGCCGACATCCTGAAGGAAATGGGTGAAGGTGGCTCAGCCGATCCAGCAGCTGCTGCTGGTGGCGGTAACTAGGCTCGTTGACCTTCGTGACACCATCGGTTTTGTATGGTGCAATTTCCGGAGGCCGTTGGATTCCACCCACCGGGAGGGATTCGTTTCACCAGTGTTTGTGTTAATAGAGCGAAAACGATGAAGAAGTTTATTGCGACAATGCTCAGCGTGGTGGTGTTGGCCTGGGCCGGCATCGGTTGCGAAGGCAATCCAACTGAAGCCGACGCCAACGATCCGCCGCCGTCAGCTGACCCCGCCGCCGACGATGATGGTGGTGGTCCGTCGGCCAAGCCTTCAGCCGACAAGGCCACCAAGCCTATGCCTGATGCGGATGGCAAGAAGACCGACGGCTAGTCGGCCGGATTGCTGACGAATGGTAATGCGCTGAACAGGACCGGCTCACCGATCGTGGTGAGCCGGTCCTGTTTGTTTAATTCAACCGTCTGTGCGGCATTGCTTCGACTCAGCCCAGCCCCGACAATCGAAGAGTCGCACGATGGATCAGTGTCTGCAGGTCGCCGGCTCACCGGATCGATCTCAGCGGAATTGTTGATTCAACACCTTCACCCCTGGCATCGAAATCTGGATGACCAAGACACCGATTGCCCTCTGCCTTGTCGCGACGCTTCTGGGCTGGTCGGTTGTCAGTGCCCAGGGACCGAAATTGTCGGCGCAAGACACCGCGTTTTTCGAGAAGAAGATCCGACCGATCCTCGTGGCCCACTGTTACTCCTGCCATTCGGCGCAGGCTCTCCGGACGAAGAAGTTGCGTGGCGGGCTGCAGTTGGACAACCGTGCCGCGTTGCGAAAAGGAGGAGACAGTGGTGCGGTGATCGTCCCGGGCAAGCCAAAAGAGAGCCTGCTTGTGCAGGCGTTGAAATACGAGTCACTGGAGATGCCTCCCAAGGGGAAGTTGCCACCACGCGTCATCGCCGATTTCCAGGCATGGATTGCTCGCGGCGCTCTCGATCCGCGACGCGGCACCGCCGTGACTTCCTCGAAAATCAATCTCAATCAGGGGCGCGATCACTGGGCCTACCAACCACTGAAACGACCTCTCGTGCCACAGATCGATGAATCGTCCAACGCATGGGCCATCGATGCTTTCCTGCGACGTCGACTCGAGACGGCTCGATTGCAACAGGTCGGCCAGGCGGATCGTACGACCCTGGTCCGCCGGTTGTATTTCGACCTGCTGGGTCTGCCGCCGACACCCGAACAGATCCAGGCCTTCGTGGAAGATGAGTCGCCAGGGGCGTACACCCGCCTGGTGGATCGCCTGTTGGCCTCGCCTCATTTCGGAGAACGCTGGGGTCGTCACTGGCTGGATGTTGTCCGGTTTGCCGAATCGATCACTTTGCGAGGTTTCTTGTTCCCCGAAGCGTGGCGATACAGAGATTATGTGATCGGAACACTCAACGACGATCGACCCTTCAACCGGTTTGTCGAGGAGCAGATTGCCGGAGACCTGCTACCAGCCAAGTCACTTGAAGAACGCCAACGGAACGTCGTCGCCACCACCTTTCTGACACTGGGGAACAACAACCTCGAGGACCAGGACAAGGACAAACTGCGGATGGATGTCGTTGACGAACAACTCGAAACGATCTCCCGAGGCTTTCTGGCACAAACTGTCGGCTGTGCGCGATGTCACGACCACAAGTTTGATCCGATCCCCACCCGCGATTACTACGCACTGGCCGGAATACTCCGCAACACCAAGACTCTCAACCACGCCAATGTCTCGAAGTGGATCGAGTTGCCATTGCCGTTGCCGCCGGACCAGGCCAACCAGTTCACCAAACACCAGGCAGCGGTGGCCGCGGTGAAAGCCCGGCTCAAGTCACTCAAGGGCACCACTGGATCGGCACTGGCACCGCTGCCCCCTGCAGAATTGCCGGGAATCGTCATGGATGATGAGCAGGCCATGACGACCGGCATCTGGATGAAATCCCAGTTCACAAAGAGCTACATCGGCTCTGGCTACCAGCACGACAAGAACGAACAAAAGGGCGACAAGACGGCCCGTTTTCGCCCACGGTTGCCTCGCGACGGAGAATATGAAGTTCGTTTTGCCTACACGCCAGGCAGCAATCGCAGCCCGGCCGTCCCCGTCACTGTCATCGGTGCCGATGGCAGCAAGACGATCACGATCAACCAGAAACAGACGCCCCCAATCGATGGACGGTTCGTCTCCCTGGGTCGCCACCGGTTCCAGCTCAACGGGCCCTCCGAGGTTGTTGTCACCAATGCCGGAACAACCGGAGTGGTGATTATCGACGCCGTCCAATTCCTGCCGGCTGATGCGGTCGGAAAAACAACGGCCAAGAAGACACCTCGGAAAAAGAACTCCACCAGTCAGAAGAAACAAATTCGCTCACTCGAGCAACAACTCAAAGAGCTGCAGAAACAGGCTCCCAGGCAGCCGATGTACATGTCGGTCGAGGAAGAAAACACCATCGGGGACACGCGGGTTCACGTCCGCGGCAATGTCCACAACCTGGGTGCACCGGCACCCCGGGGGTTCCTCCAGGTGATCCGGATGGACTATCGACCGACTTTCACTGGCAAGGAAAGCGGTCGTCGCGAACTGGGACAATGGATCGCTCATCACGACAATCCGTTGCCCGCCCGAGTCCTGGCCAATCGCGTCTGGCATTGGCTTTTCGGAGCCGGACTGGTTCGCACGACCGACAACTTTGGGACGACCGGCGAGTTGCCCTCGCACCCGGAATTGCTGGATTACCTGGCCACACGCCTGGTCGAGCAGAACTGGTCAATCAAGAGCCTGCTGCGAGAAATAGTTTGCACCCGAACCTACCGGCTCAGTTCCCGTCCCAGCTCAACTGGAATGGCCCGCGATCCAGAGAACCGACTGTTCTGGCGGATGAATCGTCGACGACTGGATGCCGAAAGCCTGCTGGATGCGATCTTGTCCATCAGTGGACGTCTGAGAACACAACTGGGCGGCCCACAGATTCGAACCGGCACCACCACCGACTACAACTACCTCCACGACAGCAACCGACGTGCGATCTACTGGCCCGTCCTCCGCAATTCGCTGCCGGAACTGTTCCGGGTCTTTGATTTCGCAAACCCGAGCATGGTCACAGGTCGCCGGGAAAACAGCAGCACGACACCGCAAGCGTTGTTCCTGATGAACAACCCGTGGGTCCTGCAGCAGGCCGATTTCGCCGCCGAGCACCTGCTCGATCTCCAGCACCTTGATGATGCCCAGAGGATCCAGCTCGTGGTCACAGCCACGTTCGGCCGACCACCAACCGAGTCGGAATCGGCGTCGCTACTGGTATTCGTGGGCTCTGAAAACGACGATAAGACTCTCAGGAAACAAAAATGGTCCCAGGTGATCCAGGCCCTCTTTGGCTCGATCGATTTTCGCTACGTCCGGTAAGCCCCCACGAACCGCCTCGATAAGCACTCGAGAACACGAGCAGGAATGTCACAGGCCACTCTCACCCGTCGTCAAATGCTCGCAGCCTCCGGTTGCAGCTTCGGGCAACTGGCTCTCACCGGCCTGTTGCAAAAGCCAGTCTCCGCCGCACCATCCAATCCACTGACCCCACGCCAGCCACACATCACGCCACGGGCCAAGCGAATCATCTTCCTGTTCATGCAGGGTGGACCCAGCCACGTCGATTCTTTCGACTACAAACCGCTGCTGGAAAAGCGAGACGGCGAAACGCTTCCTTTCGACGACGCTCGTGTGATCGCCAACACCGGCAAACGCGGCAGCCAGCAACTGCTAAAAAAACCGCTCTGGAATTTCCGCCAGTATGGTGAATCTGGCCGTTGGGTCTCGGACTTGTTCCCTGAAACAGCCCGACACTCCGACAAGCTCTGCCTGGTCCACTCGATGCACACCGAGGGCGTGGCCCACGGACCGGCGACCCTGTTTCTGCACTGTGGATCGACGAACTTCGTCCGTCCCTCGATGGGTGCCTGGATCAACTACGGGCTCGGCAGTGAAAACGAGAATTTGCCGGGGTTTGTTTCGATTTGTCCATCTCCGGGCAACGGGGGGGCCCGCAATTACGGCAGCGCCTTCCTCCCACCCGTATTCCAGGGGACGACCATGGGCACAGCGGGTGGCCCGACCGCCGATGCCAAGATCCGGGACCTGGTCAATTCTCGACTCTCCAGGCGGCAGCAACTCAAGCAGTTCGAACTGCTTCGTTCACTCAATAACGGCCAATTGCCGGCCGACTCAAGCGATGCCGAACTGGAAGCGGTGATCAATTCGTTTGAACTGGCCTGGCGGATGCAAAGCCACGCTCCGGACATCCTGGACCTCTCCCGGGAAACCCCCGCCACCCAGGCACTGTACGGGATCAACGAGAAACCAACCGACGACTTCGGCCGCCAGTGCCTGATGGCCCGTCGCCTGAGCGAGGCAGGAGTGCGATTCATCCAGGTGACCTACGGCGACGGGACACCCAACCCGGCATGGGACCAGCATTCGAACCTGCCCAAGCATGCCGATCACGCACGCCGCGTCGACAAGCCGATTGCCGGACTGCTCGAGGATCTGAACCAACGGGGCCTTCTGGAAGACACGATCGTTTGGTGGGGCGCGGAGTTCGGCCGCACTCCCTACGCTCAGAATCGCGGGACCGGTCGTGATCACAATCCCAACGGCTTCACGGTCTGGCTGGCCGGCGGTGGCCTGAAACAAGGATTTGCCTACGGCAGCACCGACGATTTCGGTCACGTCGCGGTCAAGAACAAGATGCACATGCACGATCTTCACGCCACGCTGCTGCACCAACTGGGGATTGACCACCGGCAGCTGACGTATCGCTACTCCGGACGCGATTTCCGACTCACCGACGTGCATGGTGAAGTCGCACACGGACTCTTCGGCTAGCCGGCCGCCGGAAGGATTCCACAGGATGCTGCTCAAACTGCTTGTCCTGTTCATCGTCCTCCCACTGCTCGATCTCTGGCTGCTGTTCACCCTCGCCGATGGTGTCCTCAGTTTTGGCGCCACCGTGGGCCTGGTTCTTGCCACCGGGATCATCGGCGCGTCACTGGCCAAGCAGCAGGGCCTGGCGGCCTGGAAGACCTTCAACGCGGAACTGGGTCGGGGAGCACTGCCAGCCGACACCATGCTCGACGGCGTGCTGATCCTGCTGGCCGGGACCGTGCTGATTACCCCCGGATTGATCACCGACGCGGTCGGACTGGCACTTCTGGTCCCACCGGTCCGGCGTCTCGTTCGAAAATTCCTGGTCCAGCGATTGACCTCGCGCATCAAGTTTCACACCGTTTTCTCGGCTCACTCCGCCGGCAACCCTGGAAGCGGATTCGCCGCGGATGACGCCACCGTGATCGATGCCGAATTCCAACGGCGAGACACCAACGGAGCATCCTCCAGCGATCCCGCGGGGTCCTGATCCAGTCCACCACGGTATCAACCATCACCGTACACGTTCGTGTCACATTCTCACGGAGATTCTCAAATGGACCACGACCTGTCACGACGGGGCTTCCTTGCCGGGGCTTCGACTTCCGCGGTCGCAAGCACCCTGTTGGCGGGGTCCGCGACCCCCGCTGAGACACTCCGGATTGGACTGATTGGTTGTGGCGGGATCATGAATTCCCACTCCCGCAGCCTGAGCCACTTCGCATCCCAAGTTCACGTCTCGTGGCTGTGTGATGTGGATCCCCGCCAGATAAACCGCATCGCCGGGGTCGTCTCGAGATACCAGAAGTCGTCACCCAAACGGACAGGACGCTTCGAAGACGTCCTCGAGGACAGCAACGTCGACATTGTCATCATCGGTACACCCCACCACTGGCACGCGCGGATCGCCCTGCTGGCCCTCGCCGCCGGAAAGGACATTTACCTCGAGAAACCGATGTCGCACGTTTTCAACGAGGGACCGGCCATCATCGCGGCCGCCAAGAAATACAAGCGGGTGGTTCAACATGGATCACAAATGCGGTCGAGCCCGGTCACCGAGGCTGCAGGAAAGCTGCTCGCCGAGGGGCTGCTTGGGGAAATCCGCATCACCAAGGCCTGGAATGTCCAGCGACGAGGCACTCGAAAAGTCGTTGCCGACACGCAACCACCCTCTGACGTCGACTACGAACGATGGCTGGGGCCGGCACCGGTTCGGGGATTCAATATCAACCGCTTCCATCGGAACTGGCGCGTCTACCGAGATTATGGCAACGGGGACATTGGTGACGACGGGATCCACGATCTCGACATGGCCCGCTGGGGACTGGGGGTCACCACGCAACCGGTCCGGGTCACCGCTCATGGCAGCCATTCGGTTTATCGTGGTGAGAACCGGGGAGATCGCGAGTATCCCGACAACATGACGGTCAACTACGAGTACGCCGATGGGCGGGGGCTGATCTACGAGGACCGCCTGTTCACCCCCTACGGGCTGCACGGGTACGACAGTGGCAATGCCTTCTACGGCACAGAGGGCTACATGATTTTCTCGCGACGCGGAGCCTTCAACACGTTCCTGGGTCCCAAGGAAAAACCGGGACCGACCGAACCGCGCGAGACACGGACCCAGCGGGGCTACGCGCCCCACATGGCCAACTTCCTCGAATCGGTCCGC
>CAWVUS010000245.1:0-8188 GCA_963933195.1 uncultured Planctomycetaceae bacterium | reverse complement strand
GTGATTCGCGAGAGCTGATTGCCGCTGCGAGTCAGGAACAGCCAGGGGGGCGTCTGGAGGCCGGCTAGTGCGGAGCGTTCGGTGTCGAGGTATTCCGAGAGAGTGGCCCGGATCACGGGGCTGGCGATGAACGCCAGTCGTTCCTTGTTTCCCTTTCCCAGGCAGCGGCACAGTCCCTCGACCAGGTCAATATCTCGCAATTGCAGGCCGGTGACTTCCGAAGCGCGGCATCCGGTAGCGTAGAGTAGCCCCAGCAATGAACGGTCTCGCAGTGGGAAGCGGTCGGTTGTGACCTGGCCGGGCTCGTCGATCAGTCGATCGACGACCTCGGTTCCGAGAACCTTGGGCAGCCGTTGCCACATGCGAGGTGAACGAAATTCTTCGACGGCGGTTTCGGTCAACACTCCGTCGAAAACCAGGAAACGGTAGAAAGTGCGGATGGTGCTGAGCCGACGGGCCAGTGAACTGGTGGCCAGTCGGCGGTCACGCAGTTTCTGCAGGTAGTCGCGGAGTGTCTCCGAATCGACGTTGGCCAGCGCTTTGGCAGGCCCACCTGGTTGTTCACTCAACCAACCGAGAAAGTCCTTCAGATCTCCCCGGTACGATTTCACCGTGTTGTCGGCCAGTCCGCATTCGGCTTCGAGATACGCCAGGAATGCCGACAGGTGGCTGTCGAACGGACTGGGGAGCGGTTCGGTTCGAGACCGTTCGGTGGTGTTGGCGCGACGTGCCATATCTCCATCGTTCGGTCTCAGTCCGCGTTGGCTTGAGACGGTCGGGTTGAACCGCTACGACCGGCCCATCGGTTGTAGCGGACAGTGTGCGGCCTGGAACGAGACTCCTTCGTCGGAGTCTTCGAATCGCACGGTGACGGTGCGGTTACGGGCGAAGCCGTCAACGGCGACGACGGTACCCGGGCCATAGCGGGGATGCCTGACAGACATTCCCACCGCGAACCCCTGTTCCAGTGTCGCGGCTTCACCGGTTCCATTGAGCAGGGCCGCGCCAGTCGTCAACAGTGGAGAATCGGCTATGCCGGAGCGTCTCAATTTGTTCCCGGCATCGGGTAGTGGTGGCCTGGGGACCGCCGTGTCTCCGGGGATGGTGTTGTCCCGCATGGAGAGTTGCATTTCACTGAGAAACTGGCTGGGAATCGTCGAACGGGACTGCCCATGCAGGTCACGCTGGGCGGCCAGGGTCAATGACAGACGGGCGATGGCCCGGGTCATGCCGACGAACAGCAGCCGTCGTTCTTCCTCGAGTTCACGAGGATTGTCGTCTCGCAATGACCTCTCGTGGGGCAACAGGTTCTGCTCGACACCAATAACGAAGACCGTGGGGAACTCGAGGCCCTTGGCGGCATGGAGGGTCATCAGGGTGACGTTGCCCTGTGATGGGTCGATGGCGTCTGTGGCGGCCACCAGGCTGGTGATTTCCAGGAATCCGGCCAACGATCGGTCATCGCCGAAATCCTCGTCATAATGTGTTGCCAGCGCCAGCAGTTCGTCGATGACCCCCTGCCGCTGGATGTCCTGTTCGGAGGATTGACCGAGGCCGGTTTGCCAGCCGGCGGTGTACCGGGTGCGGTCAATGATGTTCCTCAGCAACTCGGTTACCGAGCCGGCATCGGCCAGGTTCAGTCCGTCGATCAGTTCATGAAACCGCAACAAGGCGGTGGTGGCGGGTTTCGAGAGATTGGGGATCTGCTTGGCGTGGGCAGCGGCTTCGAGCCGGTTGATTTTCTCGGCGGTGGCGTACCGGGACAACTTGGATTGAGTGACTTTGCCGATTCGACGTGGTGGCTTGTTGACCACCCGGGCGAATGCGGCGTCATCGGCCGGATTCTCAATCAGTCGTAGGTAGCCGAGAAGATCTTTCACCTCGGCTCTCTCGAAGAATGCCACTCCAGCGATGACTTGATAGGGAATTCCCCATCTCGAGAATGCCTGTTCGAGTTGTCGCGACATCGAGTTCACCCGGTAAAATATGGCGCAATCGCCATAGGTGCACTCGTTGCGTGAAACCAGTTCGTGGATACGAGCGGCGATACCGTGGGCCTCGTCCTGTGCCGAAGCGTAAACCAGTAATTCGACGGCATCACCCTCGGGGTTTTGTGTTATCAGCGACTTGGCCTTGCGGAGCTGGTTGTGGGCGATGAGTTGATCGGCCGAGCGGAGGATCGCGGCTGTGCTGCGGAAATTCTCCTCGAGTCGCACCACGGTGGCGTCGGGGTAGTCCTGTTCGAATCGCAGGATGTTGTCGACTCGAGCGCCGCGCCAGCCATAGATGGACTGGTCGGGATCTCCTGTGACGCACAGGTTGGGATGATCGTGTGAGAGCAGTCGGACGATGCTGTACTGGACGAGATTCGTGTCCTGGTATTCGTCGACCATCACAAAGCGATACTGGTTGTCGAGGCGGCTACGGAGTTCGGGGTTTTCGGTCAGTAACTGTTGCACATGCAGCAGCAGATCGTCGAAGTCGACGGCGTTGGCACGGAGCAGAAACTCCTGGTAACGGGGATACACGCGAGCGACGACCTCCTGGAAGTGGTTTCCCACTCGTGCCGCCGAATTGGCTTCGAGGGATTCCGCGGTCTGCTGTTCATTCTTTGCACGGCTGATACGTCCACTGATGCGGGCAGGTGGGAAATGGACCGCGTCGAGGTTGAGTTCATCAAGGACGGTTCTGACGACCTGTTTCTGATCGGTCGTGTCGAGAATGGTGTAGTTGGCCTGCAGCCCGACCAGTTCAGCATGGTCTCTGAGCAGCCTCGCACAAAAACGGTGGAAGGTGCTGACTGCCACCGGATGACCTCCCACGAGCCGCTCAACCCGGGCTGCCATTTCCTCGGCAGCCTTGTTGGTGAAGGTCACCGCGAGGATCTGTCGGGGATCCACACCACGTTCAACCAGCCGTGCCATCCGGCGGGTGACCACGCGAGTTTTTCCGGAACCCGGACCGGCGAGTATCAGCAGTGGACCTTCGAAGTGGTCCACGGCAGCCCGCTGTGCTGGGGTCAATTGGTCCGGATCAAGCGAATGCGGAGGTGACGAGTCTGCTGTGGCCAAGTTGTCCATCCGTGGCTGGGGCGTTGTGGGAGTGTCCCGGCAGGCCCGAAAGAGTCATATTGACCAATTTGGGGGGGTGGGTCAAAGAAGGGCAATTGCTGGGATTGTTATGGTGGGTCAGATTGCGTAAGAAACAGGTGACCTTGTCGACATAACCTTTCGTCTCACCCAAAGAGGGGTTGAGTGAATTTATCGGAGAGTGATATGGGTTTTGGTCGAAAAACGTGGTAACGCTGTCGATAAGAGTCGAAAGGGTTACCACCGGTGGGACCTCTGCGATCGATATCTCCTCGGTGGGCTACTGTTACCAACGTCCTGAATGCCAGGGCTGAATCCAGACACAAGTCATCCTCAAATTCGGTGGCACGTTCCATGACCATTTCTCGCCGCGTTTCAGTCCTCCGGTTGTCTGCTGCCATTGGTTCGCTGACGGCTCTGATGGTCTTGGCTTTGTCGGTTCCCGATGTGTTGGCCCAGGCCAAGCCCGCGGGGTCGAATCCCGGGTTGGTCGGGTTGTTGCCGGCCGAAGCTCCCTACGACCTGAACGAGGAGTCATTTGAGGCGTTGACCGGCAAGTGGGCTCCAGTGCGGACAAAAGTGTCGACGCTGGTCGAAAAATTGCATTCGGACAAGTCGTTGGACGTCGTTGGTCAGCGTCGAGTCATCGAGGAACTCAAGGCGCAGATCCGGCTGATTCGTGGTGGAATCCAGCAGCCGAACAACAAGCCGGTTGTCCAAGACCTGGTGACGCTGCATGGTCGATTGGCTCGACGCGTGGGCCTGGCTGAGGCCTTGCTGGACGCGGTGACGATTTCCACCAAATCAGCCACGTCGAAGGCGGCGGCTGGTTCGCCGCGTGAGAAGTTGGCTGGATCGGTGACGGCCCTGAATGCCTATCTGAAGTCGTTTGATACCGGTGCCACCTGGATAGACTTTCTCAGTCTCAACGAGTTGACCGTCGCTGTGCAGAAGGAAACTCCTGCCAAGCGAGACCTGAACACCCTGCGTGCGGTGCTCAAAACTCTCCAAACCAAGGACAACCTGGGCAACGCCGCCCAGATCAAGTTTCTCGAGGAACCACAATTTGCAGCAGTCGAGACCGGCCTGGCCGCTTACCTGGCGGTGGCCGGCAAGCCGAAGGCGGCTCCCAAGCCGCCGGCCAAGCCGCTGGATGACAAGATCCGCTCGGCGTTGCGGCCTCACCTGGTGACCCTGGCTGCTGCGATCGACAGTTACGAGGAGACCTCATCGCGAACCGCTGCCACTCGTGCCCGGAAGGCTTTGATGGCAATCCGGGGCATTTCCAGGTCACAGTACGAGCAACTTGGTGAAGCTCTTCGCCCACATTACCTGGGATACAACCTGCGGGTCGTCGCCAGCGAGCAGTTGCTGGCCCGGTACGTGGCGCAGACACGGGTCAAGAAAAAACCCGTGCGTGACGTGATCCTCGAAGCCCAGGTCAGTGGCGATTCGACCACGACGGCGAGAGTCGGAATTGATCTGCTGCCCAGCCAGCAGGGTGCCCGTTTCAACATGGTGCTCGAGGGCAAGACGATCACTGACACGCGTGCCGACAAGAGAGGAGCCAGCATTTTCACGCACGGTGAACACACTTTCAGCGCGACCAAGCTGGTGCACTTTGACGGCGATCGCTTCACGACCAAGCCTGCCGAGGTGGCTGTTGATGCCAACAACACGATCGTCGATGTTACGGCGAAAAGTTCGCTGGTCCGGCGGATTGCCCGCAAGAAGGCGATCAAGCTCACGCCGAGAAGCGAACAGATTGCTGCCCAGAAAGTTGCGGCGGACGTGGCGCCGGAATTCAACGGCGAAGTGGACAAGCAGTTCAAGAAGGCAACCGACGACCTGGCCAAGCATGTCAACGGCCCACTCGACGAACTCAATCTGGCTCCCGCCGGTCGTAGTATCACCTCGACGGACACCGAACTTCGTGTCTCAAGCCAATTGATGGGCTCGGGGGAGTTGGCCGGTGGAATGCCCAATCCGGCAGTCGTTTCCAAGAAGGGGCTGGTGGTGCATCTCCACGAGTCGGCTATCAACAACGCCCTGGATCGGATGAACCTGGCTGGCAAGACGATGACCGAGGATGCTGTCAAAGCGGAGTTCGAGAAGACAGTTTCGACATTCCTGGGTCGCGAATTTCACTTCAAGTCCGAGGCGAAAGCTAGTGACGACAATGGGCCAACGACGTTGATCTTTGCGGCTGACGACCCGATTCGGGTCCGAATTGCTGAAGGCCAGTTGAAGTTGATCATCCGTGCCGGTTTGAAGCAGGAGACGGGCAAGGAGGACATTCCGGCACAGGTTGTGACAATGCCGTTTGGCGTTCGGATCGACGGTGAGAATGTGGCTGTCGCTCGCGGTTCGGTCAAGGTCTCGGCGGTGTCACGGCCCAAGAGCCGGGCGAAACAGATCGTCCGGGCGGGAGTCGTTCGCAAGAAACTGACCGCGGCGCTGAAGAATCGAATGATCGATCGTCACTTCAACGTGACACGCGAGGACGCTGATCCGATCAATCTCTCGGTGACTCGTGTCGAGGCGAACGACGGTTGGCTGAGTATCGTCTTTGAGTAGTGCCGAGGGGCAGGGGCCGAATCGATGGAGACAAGGACGTTTGGTCGAACCGGTCTGGACGTGTCGGTACTGGGGTTTGGCGGAGCACCAATCGGGGTGCTCGAGACCGGGCAACGCGCAGTCGATGGCGTACTGAGCCTCTTGCTGGATCACGGCGTCAACCTGATCGATACCGCCGCCGGTTATCGCGGTTCAGAAGAGGCGATCGGGCAGTCGATCGGGGGCCGGCGAGACGAATTCGTGTTGGTCTCGAAGTGTGGCCAGGCTTTTGACGATGTGCCGGGATCACCGTGGTCTGCCGAGGTGATTACCGCGACTGTCGACAGGTCGCTGGCTCGATTGCGGACTGATTATCTTGACGTGATGCTCCTGCACACCTGTGACCGTGAGGTACTGGAACAGGGTGAGGCGCTGGGTGCACTGGTTCGTGCCCGGGATGCCGGCAAGGTCCGTTTCGTGGGATATTCCGGGGACAATCGGACAGGGGCCTACGCGGCGTGCCTGGACGACGTCAGCGTGATCCAGACGTCAGTCAACCTGTGCGATCAAGTGAATATCGACGAGGTCTTGCCCACCGCCGCGGAATTTGGAGTTGGCGTGATGGCCAAGCGACCAATCGCCAACGCTGCCTGGAAGGACCTCAATGACCAGCCGGGTTTTTATGCTCGTTATGCCGAAACCTACACCGAACGGCTGGCGTTGATGGCGTTTGGGCCCCAGGACATTGGGTTCGAGGAATCGGACTGGGCCGAAGTGGCCTTGCGGTTCACATTGTCGTGCGATGTCCACACCGCAATTATCGGTACGACAAATCCTGATCATGTACTCGCCAATATTGAAGCCGCCTCCCGCGGGCCGTTGCCCGAGGAAGCGATCGCTCGGATCCGAACCGCATTCGAGGAAGCGGTGGACGATGCGGGCGAGGAATGGACCGGGCAAACCTAGGTTTGCTGCTGGCGTGGCCCCCACTCAACGCCCACCTCAGGCCACCTTCTGGTTGTCCGCGACCGGAGTGCCCACCGTGTCGCTGCCAGTGGGGCCGGTGGCGTCGACGAGTTGCTTGAGACCCAGCAGGAAACGGTCTCGGCGTTCGGTCAGCCGGGCCAGGTCCTCGGGCGAGTAGTCGTAGAAGCCACTGCCGGTCTTGGTTCCCAGCCGGCCGGCGGCAAGTTGATCGCACAGTACCGCTGGAGGCGTGGTTGCATCACCGAGGTCTTGCCAGAGATAGCTGGCGATGCTGTGAAAGACGTCCAGCCCTCCAAAATCCGCCGCCTGCAGTGGCCCGAGGAATCCCCATCGAAATCCGGGGCCTCCGGTCATGGCCCGGTCGAGATCCTCGGGACTGACGACTCCTTCCTGGATGAGGTGCAGCGCCTCGCGGAAAACCGCGAACTGGAGCCGGTTTCCAACGAATCCCGGGACATCACGCCGGACGTGAATCGGTTGCTTGCCGACCGCGACGGCCAGGTCCAGCAGCTGTTGGATCAGTTGAGGATCGGTTTGTTCTCCGGAGGTGACCTCGACCAGGGGCACCAACTCGGCCGGGTTCCACCAGTGGAAGCCGGCGACTTGTTCGGGCCGGCCGGTCGCCCGGGCCAGGGTGGTGATCGAGAGGCCAGAGGTGTTGGAGACCAGCGCCGCGTGAGGAGGAGCGAGCCGATCGAGTGTCGCAAAAACCTCACATTTGAGCTCGATGTTTTCCGGTACGGCTTCAATGACCAGGTCGGCCTGGCTGACCGATGTTTCCAGGTTGGTGGAGGTGGTCAATCGCCGTTCACCGTCGTTCGAGACGTCGCTGGACTGCAATCCGGCAGTCTCGAGTGTCGTGCGACTGGTGGCGATCCGTTGAAGAGCTCGTTGGAGTGCACTGGGGTCGACATCGGTGAGAGTCACCTCGTGACCGTGATCGGCCAGGCATTGAGCAATCCCGGCACCCATGGTGCCCGCGCCCAGTACGACAACCCGTGTGGGTGGAACGGTCTCTTTTTCGGTGGCTGACATCGACGACCTCCTGTCGAACATCGTGTCTAGTCGCGCATTGTAAACGCGGACCGTTGGAGGGCAAGAAAAAAATTCGATCGGGACGCGATCCTACTCCTTGCCAGATTTCGGTGTTTTGGGGCGTGTGAGTTTGAGGTCACCGGGCTGGATGGGGACTGTGACACCGACCTGGGGAATCGGTCTTTTGAGTGTCCAGAGGATGCCCTGGATGACCAGCCGGCGGTACTCGGTCTTTTTCCAGTTCTCGTGGAAGTGCAGGCCGCTGAACCCAAAACTTCGTCCCCCGTCGGGGCGACTCCAGGCCCAGGAAACGGTCTCGGGCGTGCCGTTGATGGGCACTTTCAGCAGGGGGGTGATTTTCGAGCCGTCGCCGACGAATTTCAGGCGGTAATAGAACTCGTCCTTGACCTGGAACGGCTGGATGCCATTGAGCACCGGATGCGTTGGTTTGGCGGGCGTGGCACGCGTGGTGACCACGGTGTACTTCCGGTCCGGTCCACCATGACAGCCGCCGAGCAACG
>CAWVUS010000244.1:0-8257 GCA_963933195.1 uncultured Planctomycetaceae bacterium | reverse complement strand
TGTTGTGGATCGGCATCGGGCTGTGCATGCGGACACTGGTCCTGCAGGGGGGGCATCCGCCCCTGGGCGAACCCGACCAGGCCTCTCCCGAATTCCTCAAGACCTACGCACACCCGATCCTGGCCGGAGTCGTCTTCGCGGGCCTGATGGCCGCGATCATGTCGACAGCAGACAGTTTCCTGAACATCGGCGCTGCCGCCGTCGTCCACGACATCCCTCGCGCATTGCGGGGACGGTCGCTCAACAACGAGCTGTTCTGGGCACGCGTCGCCACCGTCGTCATCGCGGCCGTCGCCTCCGGAGTGGCGTTGGCCAGCGGAAAAATGGTGGCGTTGCTGGGAGCCATCGGCTGGTCGGTCTTCGCCGGGGCCATCGTGCCCACGGTGGCCATCGGCTTCAACTGGAAACGGGCCACTCCACTGGCCTGCAACCTGTCCATCCTGACCAGCCTGGTTCTCAATGTCGGCCTGCAGGTCTTCTCGGTGACCCTGCCGCACCTCTTCTACAACGGAGCCGTGGCACTGCTGGCCTCCCTGACTGTCTTCTACGTCGTCTCGATCTTCTCGTCGCCGCCCAGGATCCACCCCGACATCGAAACGGCCATGGATCTCTAGTAGCCTGTTACGCACTCGAACCCCCACCTCCCGTCCGGCGACCCGCTGTTGTTTCGATTGCTGACCGATTCCCGCTACCGTTTCCCCAAGAGACTGCCCGACGGCAAGTACCGCGTCACAGGATCCAGCCAATGAACGGATTTCTTGACCAGGTTGACGCAAACTCTCGCCCAACCCGTGCACGGTACGTTGTCATTTTCGCGATTTGCCTGGCAGCCGTTGTTGCCTACATGGGACGGAACTGCCTGGGCGTGGCATCCAAGGAAGTCCGGGCCGACCTGGGAATCAACCTGGCCCAGTGGGGCGGGGTCATGAGTGCGTTCTTCTGGTCGTACGCCCTGGCACAGGTTCCCGCCGGGTGGCTGGCGCACCTCATCGGCACCCGGGTGGCCCTGGCGATGTACGCCCTGGTGTGGTCCGCCCTGTGCGCGGGTTTCTACCTGGTCGGAGGACTCGCGGGCTTGCTGGCGGTGCAGATCGGATTCGGTGTCGCCCAGGCCGGGATCTTTCCCTGTTCGGCCGGAATGATCCGTCACTGGATGCCTTCGACGCACTGGGCCCTTTCGGTCGGGTTGATGGGAAGCTTCATGTCGGTCGGTGGAGCCATCGGCTCGGCGATCACCGGCTACGCGATTGAGGGTGTCTCCACCAGTTGGCTGACCATCCCACCCATCTCGTGGCGATGGGTCTTTGTCGGCTTCTCGATCCCCGGATTCGCATTCGCTGCGTGGTTCTACCACTGGTACCGGGACCGGCCGGAGTTGCACAACGGGGTGAACGAGGCCGAGCGAACATTGATCCGCAGTGCGAGCCCCGAGTCGTCCAGGACCTCGGCAGAAACCGGCTGGCTGCGGATCGCCGTCCAGCCGGCCATGTTCCTGCTGTACGGTCAACAGTTCTGCCGCGCCGCCGGTTACATCTTCTTTCCCACCTGGTTTCCCGAATACCTGCGCGAAACGCGAGGCGTGTCGCCTGGTGAAAGTGGCCTGTTGACAGCATTGCCGCTGCTGGCGGTGGTGTTGGGCAGCCTGGTCGGTGGAGCGATGGTGGACTGGTTGTTGCGTCGAACCGGTAGCCTGCGAATCAGTCGACAATGGACCGCGGCCGTTGCGATGGCCGCCTGTGCCGCGTGTATCGGGGCCGCCTATTTCGTGGCCAATGTCTACGGAGCCGTCTGCCTGATCTCATTGGGCACCTTCTGTGGCACACTGGCCGGCCCCCCGGCCAGTGCCACGACGATTGACAAGGCGGGAGACCATCCCGAGCAGATCTACGGCATGATGAACATGACGGGCAACCTGGGTGCCGCCGCCTGCCCACTGGCCATCGGCTTCCTGGTCGAGTCGACCGGAAACTGGAACCTCGTGCTGCTGGTGTTTGTCGGCATCTACGCCACCGGAGCACTCTGCTGGTGCTTCCTGGATCCTCGTGGACAGGTGGCAACCTCCCAACACGTTGCCTAGTCTGGAAAGACTGGCGATTGGTTTTTCCTCCAGCTACGGCCCACCCTCACCTCCCACCAGGTCAACCGGGAAACACTTTCATGCGAATCCTTCTCAAGGCCACCGCCACCCTGCTGGTTCTCACCACCCTGGTCGCCGCCGGCGAATACAACCCGGTGCGTGAAATCGGTGACGCCGCCCCGGCCTGGACCAAGCTCCCCGGCACGGATGGCAAAACCCACTCGCTGGCCGATCTGAAGGGCAAGGACGTCGTCGTCGTCGTTTTCACCTGCAACAGTTGTCCCTACGCGGTCGACTACGAGGACCGGCTGGTCGCCTTCCACAAGAAGTACGCTTCGAAGAACGTCGCCGTCATCGCCATCAACGTCAACAAGGTCACCGAGGACGCCCTGCCGGCCATGAAGAAGAGAGCCAAGGAGAAGTCCTTTCCCTTCGCGTACCTCTTCGATGAATCCCAGAAGATTGCCAAGGATTACGGGGCGCTGTTCACACCCGAGTTCTTCGTGCTGAACAAGCAACGCAAGATCGTCTACATGGGATCGATGGACAACAATCCCGATGTGAAGAAGGCCTCCAAGCTCTATCTCAACGACGCCGTCGACGCGACACTCGCCGGAAAAAAAGTCACGACCGACGAGACGATCGCCTTCGGCTGCAAGGTCCGCTTCGAGCGCAAGCGTCGCAAACGCAAGAAGACCAAGAAGAAGAAGTGACTTGCCACCAGGTACCGGAAGATCACCGTTCCAGCGAACGGCTGATCGCGTTTCGATTCTCTCGAATCACCAGTGGCCAGCGCACGTCGTAGAGATTGGCGTTCTGTCCGTGAACCGGGCGAGAGGGCAACCACAGGTCCGGTTTTTCCCTGAGGATCCGGGACAGCGACTGTCCATATCGTGTCACGTCGCCGTGGCCACCACCAAGAAACTCAGTCAACTTTCGCATCTCTCGAGGACTGTCGGGATTGGCTGGGATCCCACCGGCCACCAGCACTCGTTTTCCCTCACACTCAAACCGGAACGCCACCGGCGCCACGCCGTATCCGCCCAGCGGGATTCCCTCGATGGGCCCCAGCCCCAATAACTTCGTGTCCTCCAAAACGAGGAACCGCGTGGCCGCTGGCAAGCTGGGCTCGAGTACACCGCGGCCCGCTCGAGACACGACAACAGGACACTCCAGCCGTCTGAGCAATGCCGAGAGTCCGGCGGTGGCTTCCACGGAACAACTGGCCGGCAGGACGGCCGCGACATCCGCCAGTCGTCGATCGAATCGTGCCAGCCTCGTCTCCAGGAATTTCACCAGGCCCGGACCACCGTGCGCACCAAAGAGAAACAGTCGGCCCTGGTCGTCAAGCAGATAGCACGCCGTGTCATCGTAGTCTCCCAGGTAGAACAAGCCGCGGACCAGTTCGCGAGGCGTGCCATCCAGGAAATCAGCTCCGTCGGCCCGGTGTCGCTCGACAAGTTCCTGCATCTCGGCGATCCCTGCATCGAGTATTCTCCGCCACGCCGTCGGCGTGATTGCGGCGTTGACTCCACCGCCTTCGCCTCGACCGATCGTCCGTGGATGACCTGGAAACAACAGATCCGGCGGTGGCAACTCCTTCAGTTTGTTCAACGTCTCCAGGTAGTCGTCGGCGTCGGCACGGTACCGCGGCGCGACACGCGTGGCGTCAGTGCCCAGGTCACCCGTGATGCTCGAAACCGTGTCGCCACTGAACAACACACGCTGTCCGTTGGACTGCAAGACGAAACAGAGACTTCCCGGCGTGTGCCCCGGAGTGGCGATTACCTCAAAACGACAATCCCCGCTGGTGATGACCTCGCCGCCATCAAGTTCGACATCGATTTCTGTCGTATGAAGTTCCACCCCCGGCATCTCGTAGGTCGAGAACAATGCCGAAGGAGGACCACCGGCTCGCAGGCTGTCACAGTCGGCTCGCCCGGCGAACACCCTGGCTCCGGTCAGCCGACGGAGGTACATGGCTCCCTGGACGTGATCGACATGGGCGTGAGTCAGCAAGATCTTCTTCAACCTGCGGACATCCAGCCCCAGTTCGTCCACTTGCGAGAGGAGCAACTGGCAATCGGGTTCGACTCCCGAATCGACCAACACCAGTCCATCGGAGGTGTCGACCACGTAGGCCACCGAGGGACCCAGGCGACCGAGCAGGTAGACGCGGCCAGCCAGCCTGGTCGCCTGGTTGCGAAAGACCGGAGACACCGAAGACCCACGCCACAGTGCGAGACCGGAAACAACCACGACAAGCACGACACAGGCGACAACAAATCGCTTTCCGCTGCCGGAGTCCGTCATGATCGGGCATGTCTTCCTGTTGTGGGTCCCCGGCAGTAAAACGGAAAT
The DNA here is from genome assembly GCA_963933195.1 of uncultured Planctomycetaceae bacterium. Classification (GTDB taxonomy): domain Bacteria; phylum Planctomycetota; class Planctomycetia; order Planctomycetales; family Planctomycetaceae; genus UBA8437. The sequence continues at coordinate 3,819 of CAWVUS010000244.1, read as the reverse complement.
CACGAGGCCCGTTTTCGACCGGTCGTTGTGATCCACGATCCCGAGGATTGTAGTCGATCCACCATGGATCGACTCCTTTTCTGGCCAACGCGTCCGCGTGGATCACACCAAAAAGCGCGCTTGAAAACGACTCCCGGCATCCAGACAATCGAGCAAGGCCCGGTTCGAATCGCCACACGGAGTCCCTTCTTGATGCCAGATCCGGCGGAGAACCAATCGGAACTGCCGCCCGGTGTGCCACCACCGACATCGGACTCCGTCAAATCGGACAGCCCGGTCCAGGCAGTTGCACGTACCAGGCGACGCCGGCTGACGATCCTGGTGACCGCTTTCCTGGTCATCGGCCTGCCGCTGTTACTGGTATTCGTCCGTCCCTGGCTGGTTCGACAGGACACCTCGCGTGAGGTCGACAAGACCGCCAGGATTTTCCGCGGTCTCAAGGGAGACGCGTGGAGCCTGGCATTCACTCCCGATGGCCGGTTCATCGCCTCACCCAGTGGCAACTCCGTGGAATTGAGAAACGTACAGACCGGACGGTTTGTCCGGTCGTTTGATGGGCACACCGATCCGGTGATGCGCATCGCCATCAGCCCCGATGGACGGCAACTGGCCTCAACCAGCATGGACAAGACGGTCCGCCTGTGGGACATCGAAACGGGCGAGACACTGCAAACACTCTCAGACCACACCGATTGGGTTTTGGCCGTGGCTTTCAGCCCTGATGGAAAACTGCTCGCATCGGCCAGCCGTGACCATTCCGCCAAGCTCTGGGATCTCGCGACCGGCCGGGTTCTGCACTCGCTCGAATCCAGCAGCGGGTTCGTTGTCGATGTCGCATTCAGCCCCAACGGAGAGCAGATTGCCACGGCAGCATCCTTCCGACCATTCCAAATGGGTGACAAGACGGTGACGCTGCGAGAACCCGGTGAGATCAACCTGTGGGACGTTCGAACCGGCAAGTCCATTCGTTCACTCAAGGGACACGATTCGGCCGTCACCGGGGTGGACTTCAGTCCCGGCGGACGGCAACTGGTCACCGCCAGTCACGACAAGACAGCCAAGTTGTGGAACATCGACACGGGCGAACAGGTTCGGACATTCGCCGGTCACGAGGACTTCGTGGTGAGTGTCGCCTTCAGCCCCAACGGTCGACAACTGGCCACGGCCAGCGACGACGGCACCGTGAGACTGTGGGACACTGACACGGCCACGGAGCTACTGACTATCAATGCCCACCAGAACGGCACCTTTTGTGTTCTCTTTTCACCGGACGGACTCCAACTGGCGGCCGGTGGCTTCTCGAAAGTGACACTCTGGGATCTTGCTCCCCTGGGCCTGTGATCCTCATAGTGACAGCCACATCATCTCCATCAACTCACGACCACCAGGAAGATCCGACGGCATGCTCCGACAATTCTCTCTTGCTCTTTTGGCGCTGATTGCCACATCGGTTCCGATCACCGCGGAAGCGGCGAGTCCCAACCTGCTGTTCATCATGGCCGACGACTGCACGTTTCGTGATCTCGGTTGCTATGGCGGACAGGCTCACACACCCAATATCGATCGGCTGGCCACCCAGGGAATGCGGATGACCCGATGCTTCCAGGCCGCTCCAATGTGCTCGCCCACACGACACAACATCTACACGGGCCTCTATCCGGTCAAAAGCGGCGCCTACCCCAATCACGCCTTCGCCAAACCGGGAACCAAAAGCGTTGTGCACTACCTGAAACCGCACGGTTACCGGATCGCGCTGTCAGGAAAAACTCACATCGCCCCGCGGAAGGTCTTTCCCTTTGAATACTCGGGTAAGAAGAACCCAGACTTCCAGGCCATCGATACGCTGATGGCCCAGAGCAAGGCCCAGGGCAAACCCTTCTGCCTGTTCGCCTGTTCCAACGAACCGCACTCACCATGGGACAAGGGAGATCGCTCGCGGTACGACCCGGCCAAGGTGAAACTGCCGTCCTATTTCGTCGACACACCCCAGACTCGCAAGCAAATGGTGGCCTACCTCGCCGAGATCACCTATTTCGACGGCCAGGTCGGCCGGTGCCTGGAACTCCTGAAAAAACACGGACTGGCCGGGGACACCCTGGTCATGGTTGTCAGCGAACAGGGGTCTGGTTTTCCCTTCGGAAAATGGACCTGTTACGACACGGGCCTTCAGAGCGCGTGCATCGCGCGTTGGCCCGGCCAGATCAAGCCCGGAACAACCAGTGACGCGATGGTCGAGTACGTCGATGTCCTGCCAACGTTCCTGGACGCCGCCGGGGTCAACTCGCCGGCGACGCTCGACGGTCGTAGTTTTCTGCCGGTTCTGCGAGGACAACGCAAGACTCACAAGACACATGTCTTCGGATTGATGACCACGCGTGGCATTCTCAACGGGTCCGATCACTTTGGAATCCGCAGCGTTCGCTCGAAACGCTACAAGTACATTCTCAACCTGACCCCCGACGTCCCGTTCCGAAACATCTGCATGAAAACACGGGTCTTCCAGTCCTGGGAAGCCAGGGCCCGTGGCGGTGACGAGGATGCCCGCGACAAGGTCCGGCGGTACCGACAACGACCGGCCGAGGAACTCTATGACATCACGGCCGATCCTCACGAATGGCAGAACCTGGCCGGGGATCCAAAACTGGCCGAGATCCAGTCGCAGTTGAAGGGCCAGTTAAGACGCTGGATGAAGGACCAGGGTGACCTGGGACAACAAACCGAACTCGAGGCGCTCGAGCACCAGGCTCGACGACAGAACAAGAAACAGCAGAAAAAGAAAAAAGCCGCGAAGAACTAGCCGAGGTGGCTTGAGACGAAGGCCAGGGCCGTCTTGTAGGCGGCGTCGATCGCCTGTGGATCACCTCCACCCAGGCCGTGCTCGCCACCGTCGATAGACACCAGTTGGTGCTCGACCCCGTGCTTCTTGAATTCCCGCTGCATCAGGACCGACTGCTCGTAGGGCACGTCCGTATCGGCGGTGCCGTGGATCAGTAGCGTCGGCGGATACTTTTTCGTGACGTTTTTGACCGGCATGAACGGGTAGAACTTCTCGGGCTGGGAATGGGGATCCCAGCCGGAGACTTCCAGTGGCCACCGCCCCGTCTGGCGGCACCAGTTGTAGAAATCGCCCCCGTTGCCCTTGCGGAGTCGCGAATCGGAGACCGCGGGACCGGAGACCTGTTTGCGGGCATGTGCCTCGGTGAACTTCACCCGGTTGTGTCTCTTGTGTGGACTCGGCTTGCTGTACCAGTCGCCAACCAAATCGCCATAACCCCAGAACGGGACCAGGCAGGTCGGCCTCGGTTTCACCCGGTACCCGGTCGCCAGCGTCAGGTAGCCTCCCGCCGACCCTCCCAGCACGGCAATCCTCGATGTATCGATCTTCAGCCGATCCTCCCGGTCCCTCAACCATTCGAAGGCGTCTTCGACGTCCGAGAGAATCTTGGGCATGGATGTCTCGGGAGCCAACCGGTAATCGATAGACGCCAGGGCGTAGCCGGCACCCAGCAGGTCACTCTTGACGCGACCGCTGATTCCGGCGCGGTGCCCGTTGATCAGGGCGCCGCCATGAATCCAGACTGCCAACCGGGGCCGACCGTCGGTGTCGGGACGATGCAGGTCCAGCTTGATCGGCAACCGCTTGACGGTCTTGTAGGTGTGAGTCGTCACGCGGATCTTCCGGGACTGTGCGGACTGGGAAATGGAACCGGCCACCGCGGTCGCCGCAGTGGCCAACAGGAACCCGCGCCGGTCAACAACCGGTCGCTTCTCGACATTCATCGTTGCCCCCCCCTCATTCGGATGGGCCCTACTTGGCCC
>CAWVUS010000243.1:0-8326 GCA_963933195.1 uncultured Planctomycetaceae bacterium | reverse complement strand
AAAGAACGCTCGCAGGGATTCGAATTGCTGTTTGATGGCCGCACCCTGGCCGGCTGGCAGCACAAGGGGAACTGGAAGGTCGACAAGGGGGTGATAACCCGCAGTGGTCGCGGTGGCAGCCTCGTGTATGCGGTGAAAAAGGTCCCCGACGATTTCGAGTTGCGGTTTCAATGGCGGGTGGCAGCCGGAAGTAATAGTGGAGTCTATTACAGGCCGGGGCAGTACGAGTACCAGATCCTGGACAACAGCAAGCACGTTGACGGCCGCAACCCGCGGACCAGCGCCGCGTCCCTGTATTTCTGTATGGCGCCCAGTCACGACGCAACTGCCAGGGTGGGCAGTTGGAATACCGGGAGAATCGTGGCCAAGGGGAGCGTGGTTCAGCATTGGCTCAACGGCAAGAAGGTGATCGACTTCGACTACGCCTTGCCACGATGGAAGGAACATGTCGAATTGCTGAAGCTGCGGGGTGGCAACCTGGCCAGTCGTGGAGCCAGGTTGAACCTGCAGGATCATGGAGATCCGGTCTGGTATCGGTCGCTTCGGATGCGAACGATACCCGGTTCCGAGAAGCTGGTGAGCCAGAACATTCGGCCCCAGAAAATTTCTCCAGCGGTCCGGGCCGCCGAACAAAAGAAACTGAAAGGCATAATTGATCGGCGAAAAGCCGCAGCTCGGAAGAAAAAAACGACGCCCTGATCGACGGCCCAATTCGAGTTGTTGAGCTGGAATGGCAGGAAAGCCGTTCTCGCACACCAGGATTGGCCGAGAACTGTTGATAGAGGCCATGTTTTCGTAGTAAAACAGGGACTCGAGGCGCTTCGCGGGGGTGCGTTGTGCCAGAACAACTTACACGGGGAGAGCTTGGATGTTCTCGATCAGCTCGGACAGGCGTGGGAAACGGTTCTGTGATGGTTTGACGCGACGCGATGCGCTGCAGGTTGGTGCGATGGGCTTTGGTGGCCTGACGCTGGCCGATCTGTTGCGTGCCGAGGCCCAGGCCGACACCGGCTCATCTCACAAGGCCCTGATCAATATCCACCTGAGCGGCGGTCCCTCGCACCAGGACATGTTCGACCTGAAGCCCGAGGCCCCTCGGGAGTTTCGTGGCGAGTTCGAACCGATCGCGACGAATGTTTCAGGGATCGATATCTGTGAGCACATGCCGCGATTGGCCCAGGCGGCCGACAAGTTCGCGATCGTCAGGTCGTTGACCGGTTCGATCGCAGACCACAGTGACTATCCGACACAGACCGGTTTTGCACGAAGCAGCCTGCAGAGCATGGGAGGGCGACCGTCAATTGGCAGCGTCGCGGCCCGTATGCATGGCAGCACCGGCGGGGCCCCGCCGTTTGTGGGCTACAACGGTTCCTACACCGGTTACCTGAGTTCTGTCTTCAAGCCGTACAAGCCCCAGGGCGGCGAGTTGAAGCTCAACAACACGCTGACGGCCAATCGGTTGCAGTCTCGGACCGATCTGCTGGTGGGACTTGATCGCCTCCGCCGGGATGTGGATCACACGGGCCACATGCTCGCGCTGGATGCCTACACGCAGCAGGCCGTCGAGATTGTGACGTCCGGGCGTGTCGCCGATGCGTTGGACGCCAAGACGGAAGATCCTCGGGTTCGCGACCGTTATGGAAAAGACGGCAACATGTTCCTCACCGCGCGTCGTTTGATCGAGGCGGGGGTTCGTGTCGTGAACTTCAGTTGGGGCAGCTGGGACACTCACAGCAACAACTTCAACCACCTCCGTGGCCAGTTGCCACGTCTGGATCACGCGTTGCATGCCCTGGTCGAGGACCTGAGTGCTCGTGGCATGGATAAGGATGTGACCGTTGTGGTCTGGGGTGAATTTGGACGAACCCCGCGGGTGAACAAGAACAAGGGTGGCCGTGATCACTGGTACGAGGTGGCGTCGTGCTTCCTGGCCGGTGGTGGGATGAAGACCGGCCAGGTGGTTGGGAAGTCGAACCGGAACGCCGAGCGGGCCGTGGAACGGCCGGTGCACCTGCTGGAAGTGTTTGCCACGATGTACCACAACCTGGGTGTCGACGTTCGTACCGCGACGATCAATGACCCGGGCGGGCGGCCGCAGTACCTCACTGACGGCAAAATGCCCATCCACGAACTGATCTGATCGGTTCGAGACAATTCGCCAACGGGGTCGGCCCTTGCCTGGAGTGGGGGCGGCCCCGTTTGTCGTTTCAGGCCAGCCCGGTGTGCCGCAGCAGCGCGTCGGTGCCAGGCTCTCGCCCGCGGAAGTCACGGAAGACGTCCATGGGGTGCCGCCCTCCCCCGCTGGCGAGAACGGTGTCGCGGAACCGGCGACCGGTGGTTGCGACGGCCTCCTCGTTGTCGAGTCCCACCTCCTCAAATGCACTGAAGGCGTCGGCGCTGAGCAGTTCGGCCCATTTGTAGCTGTAGTATCCGGCCGCGTAGCCGCCGGCGAAGATGTGTTGGAATCCACACAGGAATCGATTCTCCGGCAGCGGCTCCAGTGGGGACGTGCTGGCAGCGATTCGTTGTTGCGCGTCGAGAACCGTCTCGTCTCCGGCTGGGTCGTACTGGTGATGCAGGTACATGTCGAGCATGCCAAAATTGAGTTGTCGCAGCATCAACGAACCGGCCCGGTAGTTTCTGGCGCGGCGGAGGTTTTCGAAGAGCGTCTCGGGCAACGGCTCATTGGTTTCGAAGTGGCGGGCGATTCCCATCAGCGTCTCGCGGTGATAGCACCAGTTTTCCATGAACTGGCTGGGCAACTCGACTGCATCCCATTCGACACCGCTGATTCCTGAAGCATCCGCGTGGTCGACGGTGGTCAGCATGTGCTGAAGCCCGTGGCCGAATTCGTGAAACAAGGTTTCGACTTCCCGGAAAGTCATCAACGACGGGCGGTCACCGACCGGTGGAGTGCCGTTGCAGACCAGGTGAGCGATGGGGAGTTGCAGTTGCCCGGCGACGAGTCGTCTCGAAAGGCACTCGTCCATCCAGGCCCCGCCGCGTTTGTCCTCGGGGCGAGAATATGGGTCGAGGTAGAAGTAGGCTGCCGGTTGTCCGGACTCAGCCAGGACGCGGAAAAAGCGGACATCCTCGTGCCAGATCGGGGCCTCGTCGTCGGCGGGCTCGACAGTGATTCCGAACAGGCGACCAGCCAGGTCGAATAATCCGTCCAGGACACGTTCCAGCGGAAAGTAGGGTCGCAATTGCTCGTCGGTCAGGTCGAACCGCTGTTCTCGAAGGCGTTCGGCCCAGAAGGCCAGGTCCCAGTGGCACAGGGGTTGTTCCTGGCCACTTTCCCTGGCGAGTTCCTGCAGGTCGGCCAGGTCGGATTGTCCGGCGTCCCAGGAGGCCTGTCGCAGCAAGTCGAACATCGATTCGACATCTGCGACGCTGGCCATCTTGGTGGCCACGCTCATTTCCGCGAACGTGTCAAATCCCAGTAAGACGGCCCGTTCCCGTCGAAGTTCCAGGATCTCGTTGATCAAGGGGGAATTGTCGAGTTCGCCTTCCGATGCCCTGGTGACGAAAGCCCGGTAGAGTTTTTCTCGGAGGTGAGGGGCACGGCAGTGCTGGAGGAAAGGCATCGCACTGGGGCCGTCGAGTGTGAAACGCCAGGGACCCGATTCGGGGTCGCCGGGCTCGTCGTCGTCCTCGTTGTGGTTGTTGAAGGACTGTGCGGCCAGGAGTGTCAAGCTGGAGGGAAGGCCTTCGACGTCGGCGGGTTGGTCGAGAACCAGTTCCCAGTCCCGGGTGGCGTCGAGGACGTGGTTGGAAAACTCGGTGCTGAGTTGGCTCAGTCGCTCCGAGATTTTGTTGAAGCGTTCCTGTTCACTCTCGGGCAAGGCAATTCCGGCCAGTTCTGCATCACGGATTCTTTTGCTGACGATCCTCTGCTGGGTTTCGTCGAACTGCGACCAGAGGGTCTCGTCCTGGCGAATGTGGGTCAGTGCCTCGTAGATCGGACGGCTTTGTCGCATTCGCAGTCCGACCGCCACCACATCGGCCAGGACGGCCTCGTGGGCCTCTCGCAAATCGTCGGAATTCTTCACACCCATCAGGTGTGAGACGGGCGACCAGATCCGTTCCCAGCGTTGCCCAAGAGCCTCGAGCGCCCCGATGGTGTTGCTCCAGGTGGCAGCGGCGGGGTTGTCCAGGGAAAGCTCGATCTGTTCGAGCCCGGTAGTTGTGTCTTCCAGGAGCTGTCCGACTGCGGGTTGGACGTGCTCGGGTCGGATCCGGTCAAACGCCGGCGGGCCTTCATCAAGGGCCAGCAACGGGTTTGCATTGATCGACAGATCTGACATGTCCGGAACTCTCCATAGAAAACGGCGTCATGAGCAGTCATGGTGGCGACCCGGGCGTGTTGCTTCAACCCGGTGCTGTGAATGAGGTTGTGTGACGCTTGACTGGCCGGTTGGTTTTGCGAAATTGAGTGGTGTGTGGCCGGTCTCGCGCCGGTTGCGTGTTCTGCTTTCACCGTTTTTACGGATCCACCATCATGACCAGTTCTTGCCGTTCGCTGCTGTTGTTTTTTGCCGTCGGTGTTCTGTTGACTGCAACGTCTGGCGGGCTGGATGCCGCGGAGAAGCCGCCCGCCCGGCACGTGATGACGTTGACCGATATAGAGCGGCAGTTGCAGGAACTCTCCAACTGGAACCGGTGGGGTGACGGCGATGAGCTCGGGTCGTTGAACCTGGTGACTCCCAAGACACGTCGCCGCGCCGCGAAATTGGTGAAACGCGGGGTGACCGTGTCGCTGGCGCGAGTGGCCGAGGAAACCAAAGCCGTGGACAACCCGGATCCGTTCGAGCAGAAGATGCTCAAGATCGGTCGCACACCGGGTGTGCCCTGGGCGGTCGACAACTACAGCGTGAACTACCACGGGTACGCTCACACACACATCGATTCACTGTGCCATCTCTTCTTTCGGGGGCGGCTCTACAACGGGTTTACTCACGAGGACGTCACCGAGAAAGGGGCGCGTCGCCTGAGTATCCACAACCTGCGGCACGGGATTTTTGCCCGAGGTGTCCTGGTGGATATCCCGCGGCTCCGTGGCAAGAAGTGGCTGGAACCGGGCGAGGCTGTCTATCCGGAAGACCTTGATGCCTGGGAGAAGAAAGCCGACATCAAGATTGGTCGGGGAGACATCGTGTTTTTTCGGACTGGTCGTTGGGCTCGTCGTGATGCCAAGGGGCCGTGGGATGTGCAGGCGGTGGGGATGCCTGGTCTGCACGCCTCGTGTTGCGCCTGGCTGAAATCTCGAGATGTCGCGATGGTGGGTAGCGATGCGGCGATGGACGTGATGCCATCACAGATCGAAGGCATCACTCACCCCGTGCACCTGTTGCTGTTGCATGCGATGGGCTGCCATATCTTCGACAACTGCGATCTCGAGGATTTGGGTTCCACCTGCGAGAAGTTCAGCCGGTGGGAGTTCCTGCTGACAGCGTCTCCGATTCCTGTGCGAGGTGGCACCGGGTCGCCGTTGAATCCAATCGCCGGATTCTAGGTCGTGCGATTTCGCTTGCGGGCGTTTTCGGTCAGGTGGATTTTCCTGAGCCGAATCGCCCCGGGTGTGACCTCGACGAATTCATCACCCTCGATGTACTCCAGGGCCATTTCCAGGGTCATTTGGCGAGGTGGCTTGAGCAGGATGTTGTCGTCGGAGCCGGCCGCCCGGACGTTGGTCAGTTTTTTTTCCTTCGTGGGATTCACGACCATGTCGTTGTCGCGAGAGTTCTCGCCAACAATCATGCCCTCGTAGACGACCTCGCCAGGAGGCACGAACAACTCGGCACGGTCCTGGAGCTTCCAGATGGCGTAGCCGACGGCCTGGCCATTCGACTGCGACACCAGGACACCGTTCTTCCGTCGAGGCACTTCGCCATCGCGTTTTTGGTAGTTTTCGAACCGGTGGTGCATAATCGCTTCGCCGCGGGTTGCATTCATCAGCCGGGTGCGGAGGCCGATCAATCCACGGGCGGGTATCGAAAACTCGATGTGGGTTTGTCCGGCGGAACCGGCGTTCATTTCGACGATCTGGCCACGGCGGGTGCCCACCAGTTCCATGACCGGCCCAACATCAGTGGGGGGCACGTCCACCTCGAGTCGTTCGAAGGGTTCGTGCCATTGGCCGTCGACCTCGCGCCTGATCACCTCGGGCTTGCTCACCGATAACTCGTAACCCTCCCGTCTCATCTGTTCAATGAGGATGGCCAGGTGGAGGATGCCTCGCCCGGAAACAGTGAAGGTGTCCGTTCCCTCGGACTCCTTCACTCGTAATGCCACGTTCGACTTCACCTCACGAGCCAGTCGTGCCCGCAGGTGTCGGCCGGTGACAAATTGACCCTCCTGGCCGGCCAGTGGTGACGTGTTGGGAGTGAAGACCATCGAGAGAGTGGGTTCGTCGACATCCAGCCGCGGCATTGCCTCGGGGTGGGTTGGGTCGGCAATCGTGTCGCCGATTGCCGGTTCGTCGAGCCCCTGGACGGCCACGATGTCGCCGGAACGGGCCTGTGCGACCGCCCGGCGGCCAAGTTTGTCGAAGAGTTCGACCGTGGTGACGCTTCCTCCGGCCTGGACGCCGTCCTCCTTCATGACCACGACCTTCTGCCCTTCGTCGAGCACGCCGGCAGTGATCCGTCCGATAACAATCGAGCCAACAAATTCGGACCACTCGATGGTGGTCGCTCGCAATTGCAACGGCTGGTCTGAGGTGTCTTCGGGGGGAGGGATCTTGTCGTGGATCAGTTCGAGCAGCGGTTGCATTGTTCCGCTGCGGTCGGTGGCGTCGTGGGTCGCGTAACCGTCACGTGCGCTGGTGAAGATGTAGGGGAAGTCGAGCGTCTGGTCATCGGCACCCAATTCCACCATCAGGTCGAATGTTTCGGACAGCACGTCGTCGGGGCGGCTGTCCGGGCGGTCGATCTTGTTGATCACCACCAATGGACTCAGGTTCTGAGCCAGCGCTTTTTGCAGGACGAAACGTGTCTGTGGTCGTGGCCCTTCGAAGGCGTCAACCAGCAGCAAGGCCCCGTCGGCCATTTGCAGGACCCGCTCGACTTCACCGCCAAAATCAGCGTGTCCCGGCGTGTCGATGATGTTGATTGTGGTGTCGCGGTACGGCAGCGCGATGTTCTTGGACAGGATCGTGATCCCTCGCTCGCGCTCGAGGTCATTCGAGTCCAGGACCAGATCGTTGGCGAGCTGGTTCTCGCGGAACTGGCCACTTTGCCGGAGCAGGCAGTCCACCAGGCTGGTCTTCCCATGGTCGACATGGGCGATGATGGCAATGTTGCGGAGGTCGGAACGGGGCATGCAGGTGCCGATTGGCAAGGCGAGACAAGTGCGGAAGAAGAGGATTATGGTTGGCCCGCAGGGGATCAGCAACAGCGACTTGGCCTCGGCGCGCTAGCTGGCTGGGCGAAAAAGACCCGGCCCTCCTCCGACCTGTCCATTCGTTTCAGTTGGGTCAAAACGTCAATCAGTCTTCTTCGGTTCAACCCGGAAGACCGCCAGAACCGATATCGAATACTGTGTTGGGTCCGGTGTTGCCGGTCTGTCTGCTGTTACGCCACGTGGCGGGACGGTTTTGGACCGAAATGGCGGGCTTGATCGGCTTGGCGATTGGAAAAACAAGCTGAATCGAATTCGACAGTAAGCCAAAAACATATATTTCGGGGGGGCAGGCGGATGAAGCCGGCCGCGATTCGCTATATCACGCTTCTTGGGATCTTTTTGCTGGGTTCGGCTGCCATATGGAGCAGCCTGCTCGAGGCAAGAGGCACGAGCATCCCGACCTCGAGAATAATGCAGTCCGCTCAACTGTTCGAACAACAGGGCCGCTTGGGAAAAGCAGCTGAGTTGTACCGGCGTGTCCTGGCAGCCAATCCACGGCATGTCCAGGCCAGGCTGAGCTTGGAACGGATGACAAGGAATGCCCACGCGGTCCTCGGACCGATTCTGAGGACGACACCGACACCGAAGCCGGCTGCTGAGGTCACGCTGGTGCAGGCGGTGAAACCCGCGGCCAAAACTCCCGAACTTATCTCGGCGGCTTCTGGCTCGAATTCGCAGGCCGCGAAGCAGCCAGAACTCTCATTTCAAAAAAACCGAAACGCCCTTGTGCAAGCTGGTGAAAAGTTCAATGGGTTGATCCCGGGATTCGCGGTATCGCAGCCGAAACAGAACGCCAACGACGGTGATTCCAAGGCGCCAAGCGAAACGGTTGTTGCCAGCAGTGCGGCAAAGGCCGAGAAGGCCGAGAAGGCCGAGAAGGCCGAGAAGGCCGAGAAGGCCGAGAAGGCTCGACTGGCGGCGG
>CAWVUS010000242.1:0-8363 GCA_963933195.1 uncultured Planctomycetaceae bacterium | reverse complement strand
CAGTGCTCGGCGGGCCTCGCCGACAGTGTCGACGGTCACGTACCGTTGGAAGGCCCCGTAGGAGGCAAGTTGTCCGCCCATGTAGACGAAGAATCCGTAGGCACAGGCCGAGAAGAGATTTCGTTCGCCAAGCCCGCCATCGAGCCGGAACATCTCGAACTTGTCGTTGGCGGTGCCGGTGGCCAGGAATGTCGAGAATCCGCCATCGATCTTTGAAACCAACAGGGTCAGCAGAAAGACCATTCCGCCAAACAGGGCAAAAGCCTGGATGGTGTCGGTCCAGATCACGGCTTTCACGCCGCCAATTGCGGTGTAGATCGTCGCCAGCAGGCCGACCACGGCAATCACCGAGAGAGTCTGGATGATCGACTGGGTGTCGAGTACCACGTCGAGAATTCTCGAGACGGCCAGGAGCATCGTGCCCATCCACCCAGCCGAATAGAGCATGAAAATCAGGCTGGCCATCAGCCGGATCGGACGCGAGAAACGCCGTTCGAGGTACTCGTAGAGACTGACAAATCCCAGTCCCTTGTAGAACGGGATGAACCAGATGCAGGTGATGGGGATCACCACGAAGGGGATGAAGAAGATCGCCAGCAACTGGTGGTAGTCCCGATACGCTCCTTCGGCCGGCAGGCCGACAAACGAGTTGGAACTGAAAGTTGTGGCGAACAACGACAATCCGACCGGCAGCCAGTGCATGTTGCGACCGCCGAGAAAGAAATCATCGTTGTCCTTCTGCTTGTTGGAGAAGAACAGGCCCAGGCCGATGACCAGGGCGAGATAGCAGCCACAGATGACCCAGTCGATGGGCGAAATCGAGTCCACGTCGGGTCCTCGGTAAGAGTGTCAGGGACTGGTCACGGCGCTGGCGATCCGCCAGCGGCCAGTCGTGTCACAGGCGGCATAGTACATCCGTTGGCGTCCGTCGCCGAGTGTGATTACCGACATGTCCTCGGCGTGGACCGCGTCGATGTCGTCACTGTCGTAGCCCCCGCCGGCCACTATGCACTCGGAGGGACCAAAACTCAGTCCGTCCGACGAGGTGGCCTGGAAGATCCTGGACCGGAAACCGGCGATGTCGGAAGCGATGGACGCGGCGGCGAAATCGAGTTCGCCCGGTGGCGTGTCGGTCTCCGTCGGCTCACTGGGATGCCGTGGTATGACGGTGCCGGGAGGGGCGTCCTGCCAGGCCGAGAAGATCATGGTCCAGTCCGTGTCGGTGCTGGACCCCTCGGTCGGACCCAGTAGCTGTCCGGCGGTGATCCCCATCGCGTCCCAGGGGGCCTGGCCACTGCGGATCCGCTGGCCGGGTTCGGCAACGAACTCGAGTCCGTCTTCGGAGAGGCCGCTGATGATGTGTTTGCCACTCCGCTGGCCGCCGGATCGTCCTGCCGGTCCGTAGTCGTCGGCGCAGGCCAGCAGGCGACAGCGTCCGTCAGGCAGTTGTGTCAAACGTGGTCCGCCCAGGCCACCTGAAGTCCTCAATCGCACTCCTGGCTCGTGTCGCCATTGCAGCAGGTCGTCAGAGATGGCACTGGTGATCACCGGCGGCTGTTGCGATGTTCCCCTGGCCTCGACATACATTCTCCATCGTCCGTCGGCCAGTTGCACGATCGACGGGGCCAGCAGCCGCAACGACATGTGGTCAACCGACGGGTCGGGGGCCAGCCGGATGCCCGGTTCAATCGAGAAATCCAGTCCGTCATCGGAGACGGCGCTCAGGATGTAGCCCTGGCATTCCGGGTAGGGACGGCCTGGTCCCACGCCGGTGTAGAACAGGCGAAAACCACCCTCCGGTCGTGCGATGACGCCGGGAGCCTGGGTCTTCGACACGTCGAGGTCGCGAGTGCCCTCGATACGAATACCCGCTTCTCGGGTCCATCCACCGGCAATCGGGATTGTCATCGTCGATCGTCACCTGTTGGAGGAGGGAGGCCGGGCCGCGGTGGTGTGGCAAGAGTGGTTCGAGTACGTCACCCTGAGCGAAGTGACGTGGACTTGCAACGCCACTTTTTTGGGAATGTGAATGATGACACAGCCAAATCGCGGCCGGAGGCTTCTGGCGGTCGGCCTGGTCCTGTTGCTGGCCTCCGTTTGGCCGGCACCGGCGAGATCCTGGTGGGATTCCGGGCATCGGCTTGTGGCCCTGATTGCCTGGGACCGGATGGACGCCAACACCCGGATGAGAGTGCTGAAACTACTGGGGAAACATCCCCAGGCCGAGAAATATTTCACGCCCGATAAGCAGGTGCAGGGTGTCCAGATGCGTCACCGATGGATTGTTTCCCAGGCGGCTGTCTGGAGTGACCTGGTCCGCAAGACTGATCGCGATCGGCCGACATGGCATTACATCAATAGGCCGTTGTTTCTTTCCACCGATGATCGCCGGGTTCTCGGAAGGAAATTGACGGTCAACCTGGACTCTGGCGTACCAAAGACCGCGACCCTGGCGACACAGGAACTCAACGTGATCCAGGCGATCACCTTGTGTCGGCGTCGGTTGTCGGCCCGGGACGCGAGTGACGGCGAGCGGGCGTTGTGCGTGACCTGGTTGTGCCACATGGTCGGTGACGTCCACCAGCCGTGTCATTCAACCGCAGCGTTCACGGCGAGACGTTTTCCCCGAGGTGATCGCGGTGGCAACGACGTGCCGATTCGAGGAGACAAGAAGGACATCAACCTGCACATGTACTGGGATGGCCAATTTGGGAGTGGGCGAACGCTCAACGGAGACCTGGTCCGTCGGGCGGCTTCTCTCCTGGCCGACACCAAGCTGGTGTCGGCAGGGCGACGGGCCGAGAAGCGGTTGCAGCCTGGGGCCTGGGTGACCGAGAGCCACCAGTTGGCTCGCAACGTGGTGTATTCACCGGTGATCCTGCGAGCGATTCGTCGTGGCGAGTCGGATCCCCAGCAGGCGATTCCGGCGGTGGTATTGTCGGATGACTATGCCAGGCAGGCCGCCGCTGTGTCCCGCCGTCGCGTGGTCGAAGCGGGGTTTCGGCTGGCCCGTGTCCTGGCCGAAGGGGCCAGGTAGTTCCGACGGGCCATTACCGTGTTCGCGAAGGCAGCGTCTTGATCTGCCTGGCGATCAAGCGGCACATGCTGGGCAAAAGCACGATGCCGGTGTAGTGGTCGGTGGGCATCTTGACGTGATGGTTGTCCGCCAGTCGTGCGGCCTGGGCCAACGCGAGTGCGCTCTTCATCGGCACCACCGTGTCACGAATTCCCGAGAACAGCCACGTGCGTTGGGGGTCGAGTCGATGGGCCAGACGGGTGGGTTCGATCGAGAGGGTCAGCCTCTTCAATCGCTTGCCCGTGATTCCTGCCCCGGCCAGTTTTTTTCGGATGCTGGCCGTGTCCCGCTTGCCCTCCAGGAGTGTTTGGTAGAGGTTTCCGCCTGCGAGCATCACGAAGAGGCTGTCGTAGCCGGCATCGAGACTCGCGGAGGTGGCCACGACGAATCCACCGAGACTGGTGCCCTGCAGGGAAACATGAGAGGTGTCGACCAGTGGCAGGGCGGCGATGGCATCACGGGTGCGACGGACGTCGGCGATCGCCTGTCGCAGCCGGTTGAAGAGTCTCTCGGATGGCACCCGTCTTCCGGGGCCGACGCGGTGACCGTAACCGGGCAACTGGACCATGAAGGCGTGCAGGCCCTCCTTGCGGAGTGTCGCGGCAAACAGGCGTCCGACTGTCATCCCCCGGCCCGACTCGTGCACCACAACCACCGCTCGTGATCGTTTCGCCTGCCCGGTGTCCATCCCCGCCACGTACCACTCTACGGCCACCCGGTCGTTGTCCGCGTCGCCGGTCTGAACCGGGGAGGGAAACCGCAGCAGGACCTCGCCGCGGCGGTCGGTGGGCATTTCGCAGTGGACCGAGAACTTCCCTGGTGGCCAGGTCAGTCCCTGCAGGCATTGGCTCGCGTCGGCGGAAGATTCCGGGCCGGGATCCAGCGTGTCACGGGTCTGGAAACGTCTCACTCCGGGAGGACCCAGGAAACTGGTGTCCGGCGGGGACGGTTTTCTGGAGGAGGATGTGGGGGCGGCCGCCGAGGCACCGGCAGTGACCAACAGGAGAATCGCCAGGGCCGGGATGGTGGTTCGTATCAACATCGTGGTTTCAGCCTACGCTTCGCCCGGATGATCTCCAAGTGTGCAACGGCCTACCGGTCGATTCGGTGGCAATGCCGCAAGGGGGGTCGTAGGATGCCCACTCGTCATCAATTGAAACGCGTTTTCTCGGGGAAGATGAATACCGATGAGTACCACGGGCGGACCTGTCAACGAGGTTGACCATGAGTTTTATCGGCGGGAGATCGAGTCGTTTCTTCCCGACCGTATTTACGACGCGCACACTCACCTGTGGTGTCACGACTGCGTCGGCTGGAGCGTGCCCGGAGCACCTCAGGACGTGGGGCTGGAGGAATACAAACGGCTGATGCAGGAC
Source organism: uncultured Planctomycetaceae bacterium (assembly GCA_963933195.1). Classification (GTDB taxonomy): domain Bacteria; phylum Planctomycetota; class Planctomycetia; order Planctomycetales; family Planctomycetaceae; genus UBA8437. The sequence goes on along the minus strand of CAWVUS010000242.1, from coordinate 3,911 downwards.
GTTCATGGTCCGAGGCCGACCAATGCCTTGTTCATTCCGTTCACCACGTCGGTGGAACTCGAAAGCAGGCAGAAGGCCAACCAGTGGGTGTCCGATCACACCCGGGTGGATCCGAGCAACCGCGGGATTTTCTTCATCCATCCCAAGGATGATCCGGAGTGGGTGCGGCAGGAGGTTCGCCGCCTGGGGCTGCACGGACTGAAGTGTTACCACACGATGTCGGATGTCGATCCGACCTGGGAGGCCGATATCGAGGCGTTTTTGCCCGAACCGTTGATCGCGGTGGCCGACCAGGAGGGGTGGGTGATCACGTTGCACATGGTCAAGTCGCGATCGGTGGCCGAGCCGGCCAACATCGCGTGCATCCGGCGGTATTGTGAAACGTATCCCAACATGCGGCTGATCCTGGCGCACTCGGCTCGTGGCTTCCAGCCCGCTCACAATCTCGAGGGGCTGCCTCAACTCACCGGGCTCGACAACCTGTACTTCGACACCAGTGCCAATTGCGAACCAATTGCTCACCAGTCGATCATGCGGATCATCGGGCATGACAAGCTGATGTACGGCACCGACCTGCCTGTCAGCCACTTTCGTGGTCGGTCGCTTTCGGCTGCCGATTCGTTCATCTGGCTGTACGAAGAGACTCCAGTGTGGGGTGAAAAGCACCAGAAGATTGATCCGGTGATTGTCGGGCTCGAACACATCCGGTCGCTGAAATGGGCCTGCTGGTCCGAACGACTGAGTGACAGCCAGGTCGAGGATGTTTTCTACAACAACGCAGCTCGCATGCTGGGTGTGTGAACTGCCGTGGATCCAGGAACGAGGACGAGACCATGAGGCGATCATTCCAGGGTGTGTGGGTGTGCCGGGCGGTTGTCTGCGCGCTGTTTTTTGTCGGACTGGAAGTGTCGGCTGCCGACGAGCTGGACCTGGGAGACGTCACGGAAACACACGTGATGGTGCCGATGCGTGATGGCAAACGGCTCTCCGGTTACCTGTATCTCCCCGCGGGCAAGGGGCCCTGGCCCGGGGTCTTCGAGCAGCGTTATGCCAGCCTGAAAGGGCGGGGGACACGCCAACTGGCTGCACAATTGGCTGCCGAGGGATACGGCGTGTTGCATGTCAACTTCCGGGGAGCACAGGAGTCCGAGGGGACCTGGGTCGGCTACCGGGCGTTGGCCTGGGGAGAATTGCAGGACGGGTATGACACCTGCGAATGGTTGGCTCGGCAGAAATGGTGCACGGGCAAGATCGGTACGTTCGGCAGTTCCCAGGGCGGCTTTGCTCAGAATTTTCTCGCCGTGACCCGGCCACCTCATCTCACCTGCCAGTACATGGTTGATACCGGGCTGAGCCTTTTTCAGGAGGGCTACCGGATAGGAGGCACGACGCGGCCGGATCGATTCAAGGGCATGGACGCCAACTGTCGCGTGCCCGCCCACAACCGGGCGTTGTTGGCCGAATGGTTCGAGCATCCCGACTACGACGAGTACTGGCGGGCCGAGGATTGCAGTCGGCACTTTGGCCGGATGAATGTGCCGTGTTTTACCATCGGCAGCTGGTACGACTTTATGAACCAGGGGTCGATCGCCAGCTTCCAGGGACGCCAGGACCGTGGTGGTCCCGCTTCGGTGGGACAACAGAAATTGCTGATCGGTCCGTGGCTGCACGGCCGCCGCAACAAGGGGAACAAGGTCGGAGAACTGGTCTATCCGGCCAATGCCGCTGTCGATGTCCACCGGTCGATGGTCAACTGGTTCGATCATCATCTGAAGGGCAAACCGTTGTCCAAGGCCGCCAGGGCCACCGTGCGGTACTACGTGATGGGGGCACTCGGGGAAGCTGGCGCACCGGGGAACACCTGGCGTGATGCCGAGGACTTCCCCCCGAAGACCCGGACCACGGCTTATTACCTGCACCACGGCGGTCGCCTGAAGCTCGAGGAGTCCGACATGACCGATGGGACGGGAGCGATGACAAGTCTTTCCAGTGACCCACGGAATCCCCGGTCGATTCCCGGGCGAGGATTTCCCGGGGCTCGTGATGCGCGTGGATTCGAGAAACAGAAGGATGTGCTGACGTTCACCACCGAGACTCTCAAACAACCGGTCGAATGGACCGGTGCAGTCGAGGTGCAGCTGTACGTGTCGTCGTCGGCCCCCGATACCGACATGCTGGTCCGTATCAGCGACGTTTATCCCGACGGGCGTTCGGTCCTGCTGGTTGGTTATCCCTGGCGGATGAGGTACCGCGAAGGATTCGACAAGCAGGTGTTGATGGATCCGGATCGGGTCCATCCGGTCCGGTTCCGAGTGGGCTGGATGAGCCAGATATTCAATGCCGGACACCGCATTCGGGTGACCGTCGCCAGCACCGGGTCGCCGCTCTATGAGCCCAATCCTCAGACAGGCAAGCCGGCGACCATCGAGTTCCCGGCCGATGCCCGCAAGGCGATCAATACAATTCATCATGGCAGTCGGTATTCATCGCGAATCCTGGCGCCGCTTCGAGCTGCCGGTTCCCGCTGATCGCCCCGATCCGCGCACGGCTTCAGTCCAACCAAAAGAGGACGTCACCCGATGTTGACCCGACGAGACTTTGTCCAGACCGCAGCCACAGCGGCGACCGTCGCATCCACAGTCTCTTTGCCCGCGGCGCAGGCCGCGGTTCAGGAGAAAACGAAGCGGAAGACGATGGCGATCGTCTCCACCGAATGGCGTTATCACTCGCACGCCCAGCACATGGGCGATCGGTTTTTGCACGGGTATCCGACCGACGGAGTCTGGAACCAGCCGCGGCTCGACGTGGTGTCGCTTTATGCTGACCAGGTTCCCAAGAACGACCTCAGCCGACCACGTGAAGCGGAGTTTGGTTTCAAGATCTTTCCGACGGTTGCCGAAACGTTGCGTCGGGGAGGACAGAGTCTGGCCGTCGATGCCGTCCTGTTGATCGGTGAACACGGCAATTATCCCCGCAACGAACTGGGGCAGAAAAAGTATCCCCGTTACGAGTTGTTCAAAAAGATCACGGACGTCTTTCGCGAGGATGGAAAGAGCGTCCCGGTCTTCAACGACAAGCACCTCTCGTGGAAGTGGGAATGGGCCAAGGAGATGGTCGATATTTCCCGGGAACTGGATTTCCCGTTTATGGCCGGGTCGAGCTTGCCGGTCACCTGGCGGATGCCGTCGGTGGATCTTCCTCGCGGAGAGAAGGTCAACGAGTTGATGGGCGTGGCCTACGGTGGTGTCGACAGCTATGACTTCCACGCGCTGGAGACGATGCAGTGCATGGCCGAGCGCCGGGACAAGGGAGAGACGGGCGTGGCGTGGGTCGAAGGGTTACGAGGAGATGCTTTCTGGAAGGCAATGTCCAAGGGGTCGTTCGATGCCGGAGGCTGGAGCCCGGAGCTGTTCGAGGCGTGCCTGACCCGCACGCAGACGCTCGAGCAACCGCGAGCCACCTTCACTCACTGGCATCCCACGCCCAAGGAAATTCGCGAGATGGTCAAGGAACCGGTTGCCTACCGGTACCAGCACCGCGACGGCACCAAGGCGACAATGCTGTTGCTCAATGGCCTGGTCCGTGACTTCACGTTCGCTGCCGATCTCAAGGGCAAAAAGTCACCTCTCTCGACCCTGTTCCATCTTCCCCCGACACCCAACGTGCAGTATTCGGCGGAATTGATGGGACATGCCGAGGACATGTTTGTCAGTGGGAAGGCGGGCTACCCGGTCGAGCGGACAATGCTGGTTTCCGGCATCCTGGCCGCATCGATCGAGTCAATGGTCAAACAGGTGGTCCTGGAGACGCCGCACCTGGACGTCCGTTACAAGTCCACCAAGAATTCCACTTTCGCTCGAAACTGAATCTGGACTCGAGAGTGCCTCTTCTTGGTTGCGATTGAGCGTGAT
>CAWVUS010000241.1:0-8379 GCA_963933195.1 uncultured Planctomycetaceae bacterium | reverse complement strand
TCGCTCGTAAAGTCCCAATCACTATCCTGATCGAAACCTTGTCGGTGAAGTCGCGACACCTTGTACTTGAGGCTGACCAGGTGCAGCCCCTGCACCTTTTTGGGAGGGATATTGAACTGCACGATGGTGCCCGGGCCACGTTGCACGATGTAGCCATCCACCTCGGACCGCTCCACCGGGTGGCCGTCGATCCGCGTGTCGTATATCTCCGCCCCCGCGTAAGGAATAAACACACGCATCGCCATTCCGTTTTGAATCGGAGCATCGGTGACCTCACCGGATTTGTAGCCCAGTGAATAATGAGGGGGTGTCCGAATGCTCACCGGCAGCCCCCTGACAAAGTCCTCTATGTAGTCGAACTTGATCCTGTTGTGCTTGGCCAGGTTGGCCATGATATCCGCCTTGGTCCCGTAGCCGATCCACTTTTCAGACGCGGCCGTTGTTGTCGCACAAATGCTCAATATCTTGTGGTCTGCCAGGCCGGGAGACCGAACGTTGGTGATGCTGCTAAAGTGAATCTGGTTCATTTTTCTCCAGAGTTCGACACGGCTCTTCCTCCGTTTTTTTGCCGTGTCTCCCCAGGCCGCAATGCTCGTTGACCCCCATCTTCCAAGCTGCCTGCCCGGGTAGCCGGGGTAAAACTCGTTCCGCCAGGTCTCTGTCCCTATCTCCAGAAGCCTCCGCGCCCGGGCAACCACCGCAAAGTCAAAAGCCGCCTCGCAGTTGTATGCCAGGGTGTGGTACCGCAGATACAGGTGGCTCATGATCGTCTGCTTGTCATTGATCCGGTAGTAGTTGTGCTCCCGGCCCGGAATCCGGGACCCGATCTTTATTCGTCCGGCATCCATTGCGGGCCTTTCAGCCAGGCAGCCCGCTTTCTCCATGGCCCGGTTCATCTCTTCAACGATCAGTGGTTGGAAGCTGTGAGCGTTGAAGTCGCCCCACGAAAAGCCCGTGCTGTCGGGCATGGTCCCGCCTCTTTGCGTGGCGTGAATATCCATCGAGGCGTCCGGGTGGTACTCCTCGGCGACACCCATAATCGCCAGGCCCTCGGGGTTCTCCTCGGCCGCTGCAGCACCGAACCAGAAACTCGTGTCGTAGATGTTGATCCCGTACACATTCCAGGCGGTGTTGGTTTTCCCTCGGACAGAATGGTAAGGCCTGCCACTTCTCCTCCGAGCATCCCAGCCATCGGGGTTCACGCAGGGCATGATGAGAACGATGATCCGTTCCCTGATCCGCTTGACCCCCTCACCCTCTCCCAGGAGCCACTTTGTCAGGTGAAGGAGGCTCGTCGCCCCAATCTCCTCGCCCCCACAATGTGTTGATGTGAACAACACGATGGACTTGTTTTCGTCAGAGGTTTTCTCGTCTGTGATCTTCACCAGGAGAACAGGCTTCCCCAGGACACTCTTTCCCCTCACCTCGACATCCATGATATCTGGATGGACCCGGGCCCATCCTTGAAGCCCCTTCTGCATCTCTGCAGATGACGGGTCCTTGGCGAATAGGTTGTCCTTGATTGGGAACGGCTTCAGGCCGGCCAACAGGGCTCCGAGCTTGGTTTTGACCTGCTCGCTCTTTTGAAGTTTGAGTAACCGCTTCAACGTATCGACAGACGATCGATTCACAACTCGTGTCAGTTCACCCAGACCATCGACAGCCCATTCCCTGGCTTTCGAGCTGAAAGTGGTGTCCTCCAACACCTCGAAAAACACGGTCTTGGTTCGTTCGTCTTTCTTCTGGGACAGCACAGAGACCAACGCCTCTTTCGCCGGGTTGCTTTTGGCTTTTTTTAGTGCGTCTATAACCAACGGGATCGAGGTGTTATTTCCTTTCACCAACTTCTCTACCGCTGTCTTGCGCAGGCTTTCATCTTTTGTCTCCACGACGGTGGTTAGCAGCGATTCCACTGTCTCTTGTTTTTCTCGCTGGTCTGCACTGCCCGAACCATCTCCGGCCAGCAGAATGCCAATCACGGCGACAATCGCTAAACACTTCTTCATAATTTTTCTCGCCTGGGCGGTGGCTGCGGGACTGTATCGCATCACGTACTCACCTTTTTCCGTTTGGGCCAAATCACACGTGTCCCCTATCCTCCACTCGGCCGGTGTACACCACCCTGCCCCGGAGCCACGCTGTTATGGTCCAGGGAGGACCGACAGAACGAACCACTCGATCTCAACTTGATACGTCTTCCGTGTCGTCTTCACGGCAGCCGCGATCGTGTTGTCACCGAAACGCAACATCGCGGGATCAACGGCCAACGTGATTCGCTGGCGACGGGGCTTCGTCAGTTCCATCTTCTTCAATTGCGACTCGGGAATCGCGTGCTTGTTCAGTGACAGTTGGAGGTGATCGTCGGCGGCCATTCCAGTGACGATCATTTCGAGAGAGAATTTCATTCCGCCTGCTGACGGCTGTTCGGCCACTCGCAGTCGTGTCGTCGAAATGTTCTTCTCCGGATTGGCGGTGAGAACAATCTTGTCCCTGCGTATGACGCCGGTCGGGGACTGGTTGTGCCACAGTGGTTGGTTTTTACCAGTCCAAAGTGTGTAGGCCAGGTACTGCCGGGTCCCCGTACGACAGGCGGCCGGATTCTTGAGCGGCGTCAAGATTTCAAGACTGCGTGTCGGCCAGACGGTCCCCAGTCCAGCCATCACGTTTCCATGCTGATACGCCCAGGTCCAAAAGTAATTGTAGGCCGACAGTCCATCTGCCCCAAAGGCGTAGAAGTTGTTGGCGGCCGCCCTGTATTGGGCCGGGGTCAGAAACCTGCGATCCGGAGTTGGAAATGAAGATGGCGGCGAGAGACTGGGATAGACCTTGCAGGAGGTCTGTTTTGTGAGTGCCACGAACTTCTCGGTTCGCGCGCCGAAATCGGTGCTCCAGAAATCCGTGGGAGTGACGTAGTCAACCAGGCCCTCACGGATCCATGTCTTGACGTCATAGCCCAGGGCGTCGCACTCCTCGAGCGTGGATGGAACCCGGACGCCAAGCTGAAGGCCCTCGCGTTTGCGTCGCCGGGCCGCCGCCGACAATTGTGCTCGCATCGAACGCATCATTTCCGTCAGCAAGTGCGCGTGCTGTCTTGCCTCGGTTGGCTCGAACATGTGGCACATCCGCATGTAATCCAGTTCGAGTCCGTCGACGTCGTATCGCTGTAGCAATTCCGTGGTGAACGCCAGCAGGTGGTCTCGGACACCCTTGTACTTGAAGTCCAGGGCTCCCTTACGATCAGAGAACGCGCCTATCGGCGACTTCAGTCGCCACTCGGGATGTTGGCGATAGAGTTCCTTGACGTAATTGGTCACACGGTGCCGGTCGTTCATCCTGAGATTGGCGATGCACTTGATGCCCCGCTTGTGACACTGGTCCACGACGATCTGCATGCGATCCCGGTCGCCGAGTTTCTCCAGGCCGTTGTAAAGAAAGTCGTTGCCGGGCCGTGCAAACAGGTCGGGGGTCGGCTTCCATGTCTGGGCGGTTCGGCAACGGGGAATGCCCGTGGAATACCGAGCGAAAAAGCACAACGAGACGATGTCGACCCCGGCTTCGGCGTGGACATCGACCGTCTCCCGAATCAACTGCTCCAGTTGCTGACCGTTGAGCTTCTGTTCTTCAGAAATGACAAAAGCCGGAACGAACAACGCCTGCTGATCATGGCTGACGATCAGGACGCGACTCCCACCATCACCGCCGCACGCGATGGTGCCGGGGACCACGAGAACCAGCAACAGAACAACCTGCATCAGCCAACCCGAACACCAGGCTCCAGAAGACTTGCTCGTGACGTTGGACATACGTTTCTTCAATCTGAACACGGGAGTTCCGAACGACAGAATACCGTCCTGAAGTGATCGCTGTCGTTCCCTTCAGGTTCTCGAACCGGTGATCTACTGCTTCTCGATACGGTAGAGATGCGATTGCGTTCGAATGTAGAGCGCTCGACCTGCCGCGGCCGGCGAAGCAACGATTCCACCTGGCAACTGGTTCTTGGCGAGCAACTGAAACTTCTTGCCGGGAAGGAACACGGAACTCACTCCCTGCTCGCTAAAGCAGTAGATCTTTCCGTCGCCATAGAGTGGCGACGCTGAGTGGTTGCCACCAATGCGATCCGTCCAGTGCTTTTGGCCATTACTGGCGTCGAGACAGTTTGCGACACCGGCGTCGCTAATTGTGTACAGCTCATCTCCGACGACAAGCGGCGACGGCACAAACGGTGCCCCCCGATCAAGTTTCCACTCAACGTGGGTCTTTGTGATCTCGCCCTTCCCGTCGGGGCGAACGGCATACAGTTTCACCTCAGAGACGTTCTCGAATCCCTGCAGGAAAACGAGCCCTCGCCATGTCACGGGCCGGAACACCTCGGAGAATCCATCGTAGCGTAACCACCAGATCTCACGTCCAGTCCGAGCGTCATAGGCAGCGGCGTGATCGGCCGCGGAACTCACGACTTGTGGAACTCCGTCAACAGTGACGAGCAAGGGCGTCGAGTAGGCCATGAGCGGCAATGGTGTCACCCGTTCCTTGAAATGGGTGCGGTCCGTTTTCCAGACGACCTGGCCGGTTCGCTTGTTCAACGCAACGACGAACTGCGAGTCGGTACCGTCGCATGTGAGGATCAGCGAATCCTCGAAGAGAATCGGCGTACTCGCCCCGGCGTAGGGCTGACTGTATTTCAGGGATGTATTTTTCCAGACCACCTCGCCCGAGATCGAAAGGCAGGCTGTTCCACGTTGCCCGAAATGGATGTAGACACGATCCTTCTCGATGATGGGCGTCGGGCTCGCGAAGCTGTTCTTGACATTCTTTGGGCCCGAAATGTCCAGGCGGAACAACTCGACGTTGTGGATGAGTTTTCCGCTGGCGCGATTGACGCACAGGGCTCGAAGTGACCGCCCCTTCTCCTGTGCCGACGTCAACCAGACCTGGTCGTTGACGACCACCGGTGAGGAATGCCCCTTGCCGGGAATGGCCACCTTCCACACGACATTTTCGTTTTCACTCCACCGTGTGGGAAGATCGTGCGCGTCCGCGTGCCCCTGCCCCCCGGGCCCGCGGAACTGATGCCAATCCGCTGCAAAGACGAGTGGCCCCACGGCACTGCTGACCAGGACGGCGATGGCGATGGATCGCATATTGACTACTACTAATAGAGACATCTGTTGCAAGAAGTACTGCAGTTCGCCCGGATTTCGAAGCCGCGACGTCGAGCTACCTCCGGATCTCGCACCACTCCGAATGCGAGAACTTCAACCTGGCGGTTGTTTCATGCCCGAAGCGATAGAGCGAAGCGGCCCCCTCCAGAACCCGGGTGACCGCAAACGCGACCGGGGCCTGGTAGCCGAGGGCACTATGCCGTCGCCGGTGGTCGCAGTCAAGACGCCGACAGGGATGCCAGCAACTGGGATTGTTCACTCGTCATGGGAAAATCGAACTCGTTTTTCGATATGATCGAGTGCAACCGATTGAGAGAGACGAACGAAATGAAAATGCGAGTTGGATTGGTTTTTGTTTGCTGTGTCACATTCGGCATTGCCGCAGCGCATGCCGACGACACGTCTGATCAAGCCGTTCATTTCAACCGTGACATTCGGCCGATTTTGTCGAGCACCTGTTTTGCCTGTCATGGTCCCGACAACGGAAAGCGCAAGGCAGAGCTTCGGCTCGATACCGAGGTGGGGCTGAAGACCGCGCGAGATGCGGGGATCTTGCCGTCGAATCCTGGTGAGACCGGCGATCTGCTCGGTCGGATCACTTCGGACGATCCGAAGTTGCAGATGCCGCCACCAGCGTCACGACACAAATTGACTCGCCGGCAAATTGCCCTGCTGCGTCGCTGGATCAACCAGGGAGCTCCCTGGCAGAAGCACTGGGCGTACATTGTTCCGACTCGTCCCAGTGTGCCAAAAGGGGTGATTTTCGACGGTGTCGCGAGTCCGGTCGATCGATTTGTTCTGAAACGGATGCAAGAACAAGCGTTGAAACCCACACCGGCGGTAGATCGGGCAACGCTCATCCGCAGACTTTCACTCGATTTGACCGGGTTGCCGCCAACTCTCAAGGAAGTCGAATCATTCCTGGGCGATCAATCGCCCAACGCGTACGAGAAAGTCGTCCACCGTTTGCTGGGGTCGAAACACTACGGCGAGCGATTGGCGCTGTATTGGCTCGACCTGGTCCGGTATGCCGACACGGTTGGGTACCACAAGGATTCTCACCGCAGCGTGTGGCTTTATCGCGACTACGTGGTCGACAGCTTCAACGAGAACAAACCGTTTGACCAGTTTGTTGTCGAACAGTTGGCCGGAGACCTGATGAAAGGCACAAAATTCGAGCAGTACCGGTGGAAGGTCGCGTCCGGACTGAACCGGATGAACCAGACGACAAGCGAAGGTGGGGCGCAGGCGAAGGAGTATCTCGCAATCTATTCAGCCGATCGCGTCCGCAACACGGCTGCCATCTTTCTCGGTTCCACAATGGGGTGCGCTGAGTGTCACGACCACAAGTACGATCCATTCACACAGCGTGATTTCTACAGCTTCGCCGCGTTCTTCGCCGATCTGAAAGAGCGCGGAGTCGGGCACCCCGGCGAGACGCCAATTCCGTCGAAAGAGCAGCTCGGGAAATGGCAGGCACTGGAAACGCAACTCGCGTCACTTCGCAAACAGGATCCAAAAAGCGAGAAAATCAAAGCGGTTGAAGCCGAGTTGAAACAGATCAGCGACGCCAAGAACTGGCCCAAGATGGTCATCACGATTCCAGGCAAAGCCCGCGACATCCGGATTCTCCCTCGCGGCAATTGGCAGGACGATTCCGGACCAATCGTCAATCCGGCGATTCCCGCGTTCCTCGGCTCACTACCGGTCAAGGGCCGTGCAACGCGATTGGACCTCGCCAACTGGATCGTGAGTGGCGACAACCCGCTGACTGCGCGAGTTTTCGTGAATCGCCTCTGGAAACTGCTGTTCGGCCGTGGTCTCAGCCAGACGCTTGACGACCTGGGAGCCCAGGGACAATGGCCGACGCACCCGGAACTGCTCGACTGGCTGGCAGTCGAGTTCATCGAGAGTGGCTGGGACGTGCGGCACGTGGTCAAGCTGATCGTGATGACCGATGCCTATCGTCGCAGTTCGACGCCGACTGCCGATCAGCACAAGCTCGATCCGGAGAACCGGTACTTCGCCCGCCAGGCACGCTGGAGACTCGACGCCGAACTCGTCCGGGACAACGCGTTGGCGGTTAGCGGCCTGCTCTCACGCAAATCTGGTGGACCGAGCGTACGGCCCTATCAACCAGCCAACTACTGGTTCCGACTTTACAAGGACGCCAATTACAACCAGGACCACGGCGAAAACCTGTATCGGCGGGGCCTGTACACCTACTGGCGGCGCAGCTTTTGGCATCCCAGCCTCAGAGCATTTGACGCTCCGGCCCGCGAAGAATGTGTCGCAGAACGTCCGCGGTCCAATACGCCACAGCAATCGTTGGTGTTGCTGAACGACCCAACGTACGTCGAGGCGGCTCGCGTCTTCGCGGCCCGGGTGATTCACCAGGGTGGGTCGTCGGACAATGATCGCCTGAGTCTCGCGTTTCGTTTCGCGCTTTCGCGCAATCCGACCGAACGCGAACGAGATTCCCTGACCAGATTCGTCTCGCGGCAGATGAAGCGGTTCGCGACCGACAAGGCGGCTGCCGAGAAGATCGTCAGCGCCGGGGAATCCCCGCAACCCAAGGACATCCCTCTCACCGAATATGCCGCCTGGACGGCTGTCGCGCGTGTGGTGCTCAATTTGCATGAGACCATTTCTCGCGAGTAGCAACGCAAGCAATCCAAGCCCGGCCCCGCTTGTGGCCAAGTTTGAAGACCAGACTGGAACCGGTCATGTCCCTCCAACGAACACAACTCTGTCGAAGATCATTTCTCGGCACATCCGCATGCGGTCTCGGCATGACGGCTCTCACGTCGCTGTTGGGCGACGACGCTCACGCTGAATCGTCGACCGATGTCGCGAATTGGACTGGCCTCGCAAGCCCGCGACACGTTGTGCCCAAAGCAAAGCGAGTCATCTTTCTTTACATGGCGGGAGGCCCCTCGCACCTGGAAACGTTCGACTATCGGCCACAACTCGCAAAGCTTCACGGCCAGCCGATGCCCGAATCCTTCACCAAGGGGCAGCCGATCGCGCAGCTTCAAGGCAAGAAGCTGACCTGCATGGCACCGCAGCACCCATTCCGGAAGTGTGGCGATTCAGGAATCGAAATCAGCACCGCCTTCCAACATTTGCCGCAAGTTGCTGACGAGTTGTGCGTCATTCGTTCGCTGAAGACCGAGGCGATCAATCACGATCCGGCCCACACGTTCATGAACACCGG
>CAWVUS010000240.1:0-8385 GCA_963933195.1 uncultured Planctomycetaceae bacterium | reverse complement strand
TTTCTGGCGGCGTTTGTGATCATCACCGCCGTGATGATTGTCTCGCTCCGATCATTGACCACCGGCGTGGTGGCGATGGTCCCCAACCTGACCCCGATCCTGTTGGTCTTTGGGGCACTGGGTTGGGCGGGATGGTACGTCGATATCGGGATGATGATGTCGGGTAGCATCGCCCTGGGAATCGCCGTGGATGGCACGTTCCACTTCCTGGTTCGCTACCGGCAACTGCGGAAGGACCAGGTGGCCTCGTTCGAATCATCGCGAGAAGCACTCGAATTGACCGGGCCACCGATCCTGCAAGCCGCCATCGTGGCTGCCGCCGGAATGCTCGCACTGTCACTTTCGCCCTTCCTGCCCACGATGCGGTTTGGCTTGCTGACCGCCGCGATGTTGATCACGGCCCTGTTGGGTGACCTGGTCCTGTTGCCGTCACTGCTGGCTTTGCCAGGGAGTCGTCGGAAAGATGAGGATGAGGATGGGAGCGATGACACGTCGCGACGCCGTGCCCGGACTCCGCATGGAGAACAACGGCCTCATTTCGCGGTGATCGAGGCGGATGCTGACAAGGCCGATTCGACCAGGAAATCTGGGCGATCTCGGGGACGTGGCCGATCGAGACAGCAGTCGATTCCGGCATGACCAGCGGCTCCGGCTGGCGCAAAAGGGCGTTTTTCGGTTGCCTGGCCACTTCGAGCGACCCGGTTCGGTTGTGAAACGCCGAACAGGTCTTAGAATGGGCCGGCTGGATGGGATCCGCTTTTTTGCTCAGGACGGCAATGTCGGGATATGTGTTGCTTACCGGCGGTACCGGGCTGCTTGGCCGGTATCTTATTCGCGATCTAACCGATCGCGGCGTCTCCTTGGCGCTGCTGGTTCGGCCGACTCGGAAGATGTCGGCCCGGCAGCGTGTCGAGGCGTTGATGGCGACCTGGGATGTCCAACTCGGTCGCCAATTGCCCCGTCCCCATGTCATCGAGGGCGATCTGGGGCGGCCCGATCTGGGGCTGGATGAACTCGATCGCGATTGGATCGCCGAGCATTGCGACCTGGTCCTGCACAACGCCGCCAGTTTGACGTTTCACGGCACTGATCCCGGTGGTGAACCGTGGCGGAGCAATGTCGAAGGCACCCGAGCGGTGCTCGAGTTGTGTCGTTCCACGGGGATTGCCGACTTGCACCAGGTTTCGACCGCCTATGTTTGCGGGCTCAGGAACGACCGGGTCCTGGAGTCGCAACTGGATGTTGGACAGGAGCCGGGTAACGACTACGAGCGAAGCAAGATGGCGGCCGAGAAAATGGTCCGCGAGGCCGAGTTCCTGAGTCCACCGACCATCTACAGGCCCTCGATCATCGTCGGAGATTCGCAAACCGGGTTCTCCACAACCTTCCACGGGTTTTATGCGGCGTTGCACCTGGCTCACACGCTCTGGCAGGCCGCCGTTTCCGATCCCAGCACACTGTCGTCGGATCGACGGGCACCGACCCGACTGACGCTTGATGGCAATGAACGCAAGAACCTGGTCACGGTGGATTGGGTCTCACGTGCGATCACCGAAATTCTTGTCCGGTCCGAAAGCCATGGGCAAACCTATCACCTGACCTCGCCGCGTCCTGTCACCACACAGGTGATGTCGGATGTGCTGGAACAGGTGATCGAGAACTGTCACAACTGCTTTGTCGGGCCAGGGCCCCTCAAGGATCCCTCCAGCATCGAGAAGCTCTTCTACGAGCAGATGCAGGTCTACTCGTCGTACTGGAGAGATGATCCGGAGTTTGATTCGGCGAACACCTCCCGGATGTTGCCGGATCTGCCGCCGGTGGTCGTCGATCACGACATGCTGGTGACTCTGTCGGAAGCTGCGATTTCGATGGGCTTCCGCTGGAGAGATCGTCAGATCGTCTCGCCTCAGCCAGCGACCAGTTGACCTCCGGCTGAAATGGTCTTCGCAGTTGCTTTCGTTTATGCGTTGTGAGATCATCGGGGATGATCACGGTTGCCGATACACCTGTAAAGGTGTGGCAGTCGGTGTTGTTTTTGACCAATCCGGCCTAGTCGGTATTTGGGGTATTCCGTCACGGAGTCGCCATGATGTTGCGGTTTCTGCTGGCTGCGGTGCTGTGTTCTTTCCTGTCGGTTCCTGGCATTTCCGCCGATCCACTTGGAAAAGTGCTCGACCAGGAGAACCAGGCCAAGGGAGTGGCCGGCAAGGCTTTGCCGGCTGTTGATGATTTCACCTACCTGCGTCGCCTGACGATCGACCTGGTCGGTCGGATCCCGACCACCCAGGAAATCACCGATTTCGAATCGTTGCCGGTCTCAAGCCGGCGACAGAAGACGGTGGACCGGTTGTTGGCTGACGAACGTTTTGCCGACCGCTGGACGATTTTCTTTGCCGACATGTTGCGGTTGCGGAGCAACGCCGAAGGTGGCGGAGCATCGATCGCGTTTGTACATCGTGCGATCCAGCAGGAAATGGGTTGGGACGAGATGGCCAGGCGGATGATCGCGGCCAGTGGCAAGGCCGGTTCCACGCCAGAACTTGGTTACATTCTCGGCGACAACGCCGATCCCATGGCCCTGGCCGGTTCAACCGCCCAGGTGTTTCTCGGGGTCCGTGTTGCCTGTGCCCAGTGCCACGATCACCCGTTCGACGTCTGGACCCGGAAGGACTTTTACGGTTTGGCTGCCTATTTTGGCAAGACCCGCCGTGTCGAGTCGCAATTCACCAATACGGTCTACACAACCGAGGCGGACCAGACGACTGTGCTGTGGCCGCCCGAGGGTGTCGAGGACGCCGCCGGTCGCAAGCCGATGGTTCCCACCTTCCCGTTCAAACTGGACAAGACCGATCGTCCCGGTCGTCCGATTGCCCGGCTGCGAGCCCTGAGAGCGCGCCAGGCCAAGTTGCTGGCGGCCAAGATCAAAGGGGCCGACAAGGGTGACGCGGGCCTGGAGGCGTTGCTGGCCGCTGCCGGTGACAAAGCCGCGAAGGCCAGTTCCGGCCGCAAGGCAAGTTCGCTCGATGTGGCGGGCGAGGCCAAGCGAGATGCTAAGAATCTCAAGATTGCCCAGTCCCGATACCGGGCCAGCAAACTTCGAGCCGATCTGGCCGCCATGGTCACCAACCCCCGCAACCGCCTGTTCGCCCAGAGTTTTGTGAACCGGGTCTGGGCCGAATTGTTGGGCCGTGGTTTTGTCGAACCGGTCGACAACTTCTCGGCCGAAAACCCCGCCAGCCATCCCAGGACGATGGATTTCCTGGCCGACGAGTTCATTGCCGGGGGCTATGAACTCAAGGGAATTGTTCGCAAGATCGTCAACAGCGAAGCCTACCGGCGGCAACACGCCGTGGGAGTCGAGGATCCGGTTCGGATTGAACTCGAGAAGGCGTTCCTGGCGACGCCGATGAGACGGATGTTGGGCGAAGTCCTCTACGACAGCGTGGTCACCGCGGGTCACCTTTTTGACATCAAGCACGAGAAGGGCAAGAACCTGAAGGTCGTCTGGTCCCGTTCCCGGGTCGCGAAGCGACCGGCCGATGGATCGGACAACCCGGTCAAGCCGCAACTGCTGGCCGATGCGACAGCCGGCAAGGTGATGAAGAAGCCCGCGATGAAAAAGAAAGGCGGACCGTCACCTTATGACGTTGAGCAGGCCATCGAATTGGACTTTGATGCCTTGTTGAATGAGTCCAAGGAGGAGGTGAAGATTGACCGGATGAAGGTGATGTCCAAGGAAGAGATCGAGG
Source organism: uncultured Planctomycetaceae bacterium (assembly GCA_963933195.1). Lineage (GTDB taxonomy): Bacteria > Planctomycetota > Planctomycetia > Planctomycetales > Planctomycetaceae > UBA8437. Next base: position 4,636 of record CAWVUS010000240.1, on the reverse strand, counting down.
CGATGCGGATGCAGCAGGAAGCCGCCACCCGCCGGCCCAACGTCGAGTATTTTGACCGATTTATCCGCAGCGTTTTCGACGACAATCCCCGTTTTTCCACCTCGATGCGAATGGCGTCTCCGGCAGCTCCGGAACACTTCCTGAGAATTTTCGGTCAGCCCAGTCGCGCAACACTCGACGAAAAACGAGACCACACCCCGTCCATGCGGCAGGCCCTGATGCTGCTCAACGGGCGGCTGACTCATGAGGCCTCACGAGTTGGGGAACTGGAACCGATCCACAAGCTGTTGACTGGCAAGACCCGCGACATTGATGGGGCGATCCGGTTGGCCTACCGCGAGATCTTCACCCGCAATCCCTCGACCTCGGAAATCGCCGAGGCCCGGCAGATTGTTTCCGGAGGCGACTCGGCGCTGGCCGGCATGGCTGATCTGCGTTGGGTGATGCTCAACTCCAACGAATTCCGTTTTCTGCCGTAATCCAGCCGCTGGTTGGAATCGAACCAATAAATGATCCAAGAGAGACACGTTCTCTGGTCCCAAGGAGTGACGAACAAATGACAATCTCGTGCAACGATTACAAGGTGACACGGCGGCGGATGCTCGCGGCCACGGGTGCCTCAATGTTTGGCATGAGCGTGCCGCAGTTGTTGGCGGCCCAGGGCACCAGCCACGCGCCCACAGCCGAGCACGTGATCCTGTTCTGGAACGGTGGTGGTATGACCCACCTGGACACATGGGATCCCAAGCCGGGCCGACCGACGCAGGGCGACTTTGAGCCGATCCAGACCTCGGCCAAGGGCGTGCAGATCTCCGAGATCTTTCCTCAGTTGGCCAAACAGATGCACCAGTGCGCCCTGGTCCGCTCGATTGCTGGTACGCAGGGTGCTCACGGCCAGGCCACCTACAATCTCCAGACCAGTTACCGGCAGACGGCCAACATCCGTCACCCCGGTTTTGGTTCGGTCGTGGTTCACGAGCGTGACCGCCAGGGGGACCTGCCCGGTTACATCTCGATCTCCGGTCGTGCTCCCCGGGCCCATTACCTCGGCCAAAAATGCGAAGCCTATTTCGTGGCCAGCCCCGGTGACCGTGATCCGTACCTGGCCTTTCCCGAAGGGATCGGGCAATTGCGTGGCAACAAGCGGCTCGACGTGTTGAGCCGCTTCAACAGCCGCTTCAACGCCGGCAGCGGCGACACAAAGCTCGCCAGCAACCAGACGGCGGTCAAGGAAGCCGTGAAGTTGATGCGGAGTCCGGCCCTGAAGGCATTCGAACTCGACAAGGTCCCCACCACGACGATCGATCGTTACGGTGACACGGCGTTTGGTCGCGGGGCCCTGTTGGCCAAGCGGTTGGTCGAGACCGGTGTGCGGTTTGTGCAGATCAACCGTGGCGGTTTCGACACGCACAGCAACAACTTCCCCGCGATGCAAAATCATGGGGACGTGATGGATCCCGCGCTGGCCAGCCTGATCCAGGACCTGGCTGAAACCGGGATGCTGAAGAAGACCATGGTCATCATGCTCAGCGAGTTTGGCCGAACTCCACGGATCAATCCGAATGCTGGACGTGACCACTGGCCCAATGTTTTCAGCGGCTTCATGGCCGGCGGTGGAATCAAGGGAGGCACCGTGATCGGAACGTCCGACAAGGACGGAATGGAGCCGGATCAACGGCCCGTTCCGGTCGCTGATCTCCACGCCAGTTTCTGCCACGCCCTGGGAATCGATCCCAACCGCGAGGTGCAGACTCCGCTTGGTCGGCCGATGAAGCTGGTCGACAACGGCAAGCCCGTGACCGAACTGTTCGGCTAAACGGTCCGCCGCAAGATCCCTGATCAGTCAACGGCCGAGTCGCCTTTTTCAGGTGGCTCGGCCGTTGTTCTTGCGCCAATAGCCCAATTCCCCGGTGAACCGTTTTATAAACACATCAACATTTGCCTTTGGGTTTGAATAGAGGCACTGGGGCTGCGAGAATTGATTAATGGTAACACGCTGAGGCCGGTTCATCCGGGCTTCGGTTTCTGCTCCGCAAGGAAATTCGACCATGCGACGTCTGCTTGCGATTGGTGTGTCGTTCGGTTTTCTTTTGGCGATTGTCGTCGGCGAGGCCACCTCGCAGGACGCCACCAAATCCGTGGCCGCGGGCAAAAAGAAGAAGCGAGTGCGGGGGTCGTTGGTCGAGGATCGTGCCGCCAAGAAACTCGTCGCAGCCGGTGACGCGCGGCTGGAATCCGGGGAACTCAAGAAGGCCGTGGAGGTCTGGCAGAGCGTGATCGAGCGGTACCCCAGGAGCCGGATTCGTTACGAGGCTCACATCCGCCTGGGCAAGTTCTTCCTGGAACGTGATCGGGCTTACGACAAGGCGCGAGTTCATTTCGAGGCGACCGCTGCCGAGGACAACCGCGACGAGGATCAACGAGCCGAGGCGACACTCAAGATCGGCGTGTGTTTTTACCAGGCGCGCAATTTTGGAAAATGCTTTGGCGTGATGCGGGACGTGATCGAGCATTTCCCCGTCAGTGCCCAGGTCAACCAGGCCTACTACTACATCGGCCTGGGTCACTTTCAACTGGGTCACTACAGCCGTGCGATCGCGGCCCTGGAAAAAGTCGGAACGAACATGTCCGGCGAAGATGACCAGGTGGCGAAGGTCGAGGCGGGAAAACGGTTTTTCGTACGCATAGACGACGCCGACCTGGCGGCCCTGGAACCTGGGAAGCCCGTCAAGGTCACCGTGTCCGTCACCAGTGGCGACAGTGAAACGATCGATTGCTTCACCGTGGGACGCAACGTCCGGATCGCCCTGGGAAGTATTCCCACCCGACTGGGACGCCCGACCAAGGGGAATGGGAAGCTGGAGGTCAAGGGCGACGATACGGTCAAGGTGACTTACACCGACGCACACACCGCGGACAAAAAGACCGATCAACCGGTGCTCAACACCGTGGCCGTTGTCGGTGATGGTGTGGCTGCAATCACCGACGGCGCATTCGAGGAAACTCTGAATGGTGCCGTACTGGGCAAAGCCATCAATCTGCAGATCTCCGATCCCGACCGGGATCTGACCGATGGCTCGGACAAGATTACGGCGATCATCGAGGTCTACCGGCGAAAGACAGATGAGGAAATCGAAACGGAATTGTTGAAAAAGGCGACCGAGGTGGATTCGGAGGCCACGAAGAAGGATGCGGCCACCAAGGCTGCAGCCAACGTGGGCGAGACGGGAGACGCCGAGAGTGATGATGCACGGGAGGAGATCGACCGATTCAAAAAAATCGACGAGGTCAAGGTGACGCTGGTCGAAGCCAGGGTCGAACGACGGGTGAGAGGGCTCGATGGGAAATTGCCCGAGGTGCAAAAAGCCGGCGATGATCCTGCAGCGAAATCCGCCGCCGAAAAGAAACCAGCTGTCGAAAAGAAACCAGCTGTCGAAAAGAAACCAGCTGTCGAAAAGAAACCAGCTGCCGAAAAGAAACCAGCTGCCGAAAAGAAACCAGCTGCCGAGCCGGTTGTCGACAACTCGATTCATACTGGCGTCTTTCGCACAACCGTCGCGTTGGCAAAGGCGGACGAGATTGTCGGGGGCGACCAGATTCTGCAGGCGTTGCCCGGCGACAAGGTCCGGTTGGTTTACCTGGACGAGCGGAACAGTAGCGATGGAATCCACCAGGTGCAGTCGGAGGCTCGTTGTATTGAAGGCAACCTGGGAGGCGTGCGAGTCACCCGGGCGGTCATTTCGGACCTGGAATTGCGGCTTCAGACGGAGCTGAAAACGGCCGGCGCGTTGACCAACATCGCCAACCGTTACAAGGAATTCGGTCTCAAGACCAACGCCAACGACAAGTACAAGCAGGCTCTGGCGGTCTGCGAGAAAGTGGCCCGGTCGGCCTCGAAGCTTGGTGGTCGGCTGCTCGAAGAGACCTACGTGCAGTTGTGGCGGATTTATTTCGAGATGGATCGTCTCGAGTTGGCCGCGGCGATGGCCCAGCGGTTGCAACGAGAGTTCCCCAACAGCGGGTTTGTCGACGATGCCCTGTTGCAACTCGCTGACGTGGCCCGCAAACAGGGCAACCTGCAGCGAGCCATTGGCATTTACAACCGGCTGGTCAACATGCAAACCAGCCAGTTGCGCGGTGAGGCCCAGTTCGGGATTGCCCAGTGCTACGAACAGATGGCCCTGGCGTCCACCGGAACCGGAGCCGCACAGTTGGGTGACCGTGCGTTCCAGGAATACAAGAAGGTTTTCGATCAGTTCCCCGACAGTGGACGGGTGGGTGAAGCTGTTTCGCGCATGGCCAATTACTACTACCAGCAACGAGATTTTTCTCGCGCCGTCGATACCTTCGAGACGGTCCTCAGCGATTACCCCGATGCGAAGTTTTTGGACGTGATCCTGTTCAACTATGGCCGTTGCCTGTACCGCATGAACCGCCGGTCGGAGGCCGGGCGACGATTTGACCAGTTGATCCAGGAGTTCCCCGAGAGCCCATTGGCCTCGGATGCCAAGAAAATTTCTGATGCTCTCTCGCGACTCAACCGACCCAAGCCGGCGGCACCCGCTTCCGGGGAGGGAGCCACCAAGGGGGCTGCTGGTGGAGCGGGACGGTAGCGTTGAGAAATCCGTGGTCCCAT
>CAWVUS010000239.1:0-8461 GCA_963933195.1 uncultured Planctomycetaceae bacterium | reverse complement strand
GCCAGCGACAATCCCGCCGCGGGAACCACCCCGCTGTTCTCGAGAATGTATGTCAAGGGATTCCGTGCCGAACAACTCTACGACTCGCTGATCATCGCCACCAACGCACACAAGGTCGGCCGCAATTTCGAGGCGGCTGAAAACCAGAGGCAAACATGGCTGCGACAGTTCGTGCAGACGTTTGGAACCGACGAAAATGACGAGTCGACGACGTTCAACGGCACCATTCCACAAGCCCTGCTGATGATGAACGGAGCCCTGATCAACAACGCGGTGGCAACCACCAACGGTTCGTTACTGCAACAGGTTGTCGACTCCGCCTCCGGTGACATCCGTCCCACCAAGACGGGAAGCACCAAGCGGGCCCCACGCACCAAGCGAGCGATCAAGATCCGAACGCAACAACAAATCAAGAATCGCTACCGGTCGATTCCCAAGAAGATCGAGACCCTGTTTCTGATCGCCCTGCAACGAAAGCCAACCGAGCCGGAAATGACCGCCCTGGGCCAGGTCTTCAAGGAAGGTGGCAATGGCGATCCGATTACCGGACTCCAGGATGTCTTCTGGGCAGTGCTGAATTCCAACGAGTTCGTCACCAACCACTAGCGGGTCCGGCTCAACGATCCTTGATCCTGAGCCGCACCTTCAATCCATCGATCTTGGCCTCCAGCCCCAGGGGACCAAACAGCCGTTCCAGGAAGACCCGGGCGGTGACCTGCTGGACATCGACCGCGACGGCTTGGTCGAAGCGGATTCCGGATTTCTCCAGCCGCTTGGCGTCAAATTCGAAGCGGACCCCGGTCTGTTCGAGTTGCCGCATGACATCCCGCACGCGAGCACGGGTCACCTTCAATGTGAACCGCCGCCTCGACAACGGAGGAAAGCGGGGACTCGCCACCGAACCGGCCGGCCGACGTCCACGTTCGATCAGGGCCCGGGCCACCTGCAGTTCTTCGTACGTCCCCCGCACCCCGACTTCGCCGGCCCCAGCACGCTCGATCGTGACACCCGACAGTTCCCGTTCGACCAGGGCGATGGCCGCTGCCACCCGTCCTCCCCGGGCACGATACCGGCCAGCGAGGCTGACGGGGCGGCGAGGCGGAAGGATACGAATTCCCACACCTCCATCGATCCATCGAAACGTCATCCCGTACTGGATCAACACCAGCGACAGCGCCTCGACGGCTGTCGTCCGGGGCAACTCGGCACCGGCCCACAAGTCGTGAGGAATGGGCTCCGTCGACTCGATGGCGATGTCCCAACGACGAGCGATCAGCGACAGCACGTCCCGGGGAGACGTGAGATTCTCGAAACGAATCGTGAATTCCCGCCTGAGCTTCGCGACACGTGCCACGCGACTCTTGGCCCGCGCCAACTCAGAAAGTTCATTGTCTCGGCGGTGCACCAGGGTCCGCAGCACGCGTGAGTCAGCCGCCGGACCGATGTACACCGTGTTCCCCACGACGCTAACTCCGGCAGCCACCGGCCGGGCCACGGCGTCCAGGACCTCACGAACAGACCGGTTGGTCACCTCGATTTCCAACTCCGACGACGGATCGATTCGCCGATCGAGCACCAGGGACACCTGCCAGAGTTTCTGTGATCGTCCGGCGATTTCACGGATCGTGTGTTGTCGAAGCCGATCCCTGGAATTCGCGATCCAGGACACAGACACCCGCTGGGCCAGTGCCCGGCGAAAACCCGTTCCGAACAGCAGCGGAGGCACCGAGGTCGACTTCGCCACCTCCTGGCCGAAAGCACAACTTGGCATGGACCCGTGCACCAGCAACCCCAGCAGCGTCGTCCAGGCGACGAGCGTTCTCACCCTGATCTGCTCCCTTTGCGATTCTCTGGAGGCTCCGGCGCGGTGATGTTAGCATGGAGTCACACCCGCGTGCCATGTTCTTTAACGATGTGGCCGCGAGACGATCCACCGAAAACGGGCTGACATAGACGGGCAACCTGAACGTGAAGACGACAAGAGCCCACGCTGTCGGGATTGATCTGGGCACAACCTATTCCTGCCTGGCCTACCTCAACGAGCACGGCGAACCGGTCACCCTGGCCAACCAGGAGGGTGAACTCGCCACCGCCTCGGTCGTGTTCTTTGACGAGGACCGCCAGGTGATGGTTGGCACCGAGGCGCTCCGCAACGCGATCGTGCAACCCGATCGTGTCGTCCAGAACTCGAAGCGGAAAATCGGTGATCCGAATCACGCGTGGGCGATTGACGACGAATCTTACTCACCGGTCGACATTGCCAGCTATATCCTTCGCAAACTGCTGTCTGCGGCGCACGAACAGATTGGAGCCGTCGAACGAGCCGTGATCACCGTCCCGGCGCAGTTCAGCGAAGCCCAGCGACGGGCCACGATTGAGGCTGGCCATCGCGCGGGGCTCAAGCAGGTCGACATCATCAACGAACCGGTGGCCGCCGCCTTGTGCTACGTCCTGGGAACCGAGGGACTCTGGTTCACCGAACTGGCCGACGAACAGAGAATCCTGGTCTACGACCTGGGTGGCGGCACCTTCGACCTCTCGCTGGTCAAGTACCACAAGGACGAAGTTTGCGTGATGGCCAGCAGTGGCGATCTCCACCTGGGTGGCATTGACTGGAATGCGGCCCTGGAACAGGCCATCTGTGAACGGTTCGTCGAGGACTTCAACACCGACCCACGGCAGGACCCCAGGAGCCTGCAAGCACTTGCCTTGGAAATCGAGACCACCAAACGGAGCCTTTCGGTTCGTCCCCGGGCCGCCTTGACCGTACAGCACTCCTCACACCGAAAGACCTACCAGGTCCAGCAACAAAGATTTGCCGAACTGACACGGCCCCTGGTCGAACGCACCGCGGTGATCACTCAGAAGATGCTGGCCGACAACAAGATGGGCTGGGCCCACGTCGACGTGATCCTCACCACCGGCGGTGCGTCACGCATGCCGATGGTGCGAGATCGCCTCAAGGAGCTCGGCGGTCGCACGCTCAACACGTCTCTCTCACCGGACCAGTCTATTGCGCATGGTGCCACGTATTACGCCGGAATGCTGCTGACCAACACCGAGTTCGCCAAGTCGATCCAAAACGAGGAGGTCTCGAATCGCCTGGCGAGAATGAAGCAGGTTAGCGTCAACGCCCGTGGGCTGGGCATACTGGTCCAGAACGAGCAGAGAACTCGCGTCCCCCACTACCTGATCCCACCCAACACGCCCCTGCCAACTCGAATCACCCAGACCTTCGGCACCGTCGTCGCGAACCAGAAACGTGTGCATCTTCAGATCGTCGAAAGCCCTGCGACGGAAGGCCAGCCACACGCCCCACTGGGAGCCTGTATCATCGACGACCTCTCTCCCGATCTCCCGGAAGGCTCCGAGATCGCGATCACGATCGCCTACGATGAACAAGCCCGCGTGCATGTCACGGCAGTCGAACTCGCCGGTGGACACGAAGCTTCGACCGAAATCATTCGGCCAGAAAACGTGCTGGCCACCGAAATTGCAGCGGAAGCCGCCTCCAAAAACGAGCCGAAATCGGCCGCTCCCCAGGATGACTTCCAGGTCGAGGAATGGGCCGATTCAACAAGTGCTGCCGCCATACAATTGCCCACCGACGACATCGATATTATTGACCTTCCGCCCACCCGAGATTCCGACGATCAACCGTCACAGCAGCCCCGAAAGACAACCAAGCCCGGGCGACGTCGCAAGCAGGCGACCGGAGATCCAACTTCAAAGAAGAAACGCTCGACCGGCGGTCGGAAGTCCTCCTCGTCCGGCCAATCTCAATCGGTCAAACCGCCCCCCTTGCCCCCCGGTCTCAGTTCGTCCCAAAACTCCGGGAGCGGCGAAGAAGAGTTCTGGAACTTGCCGGAGCCGTAAATCGGCCAAAAGGTGAAACCATGCAGATTGACCGTATCGACCTGTACCACGTCGCGATGCCATTGATCTACCCGTGGAAAACGGCCTACGGCGAAGACGCCGCGATCCACGCGGTGCTGTGCCGGATGTCGAGCGGCTCACTGGTGGGCTGGGGCGAGAGTGCTCCGTTCGCGGCGCCGTGTTACAGCCCCGAGTGCGCAAGTGGTGCCTTCGCGGTGGCACGTGACTGGCTCGCGCCCGCGGTGGTCGGCCAGGACATCCTCTCGGGACACGAACTCCAGGACAGGATGGCGCTCTACAAGGGCAATCCCTTTGCCAAAGCGGCACTGGATGTGGCCTGGTGGGGACTGGAAAGCCGACGGACCGGGACACCACTGCACCGGCTGCTGGGCGCCTCGCGAGACCAGGTCGTCGTCGGGGCTGACTTTGGAGTGATGGACAACCTCGACGACCTGCTCGAAGATATCGGCTCGGCCGTCGACGAAGGATTCCCTCGAGTCAAACTCAAATTCCGACCGGGCTGGGATCTGCCAATGCTGAGACGGGTCCGAGAGGCGTTTCCCGACCAGGTCTTTCACATCGACTGCAACAGCGGGTACACGCTTGACGATCGGGCGATCTTCAAGGAAGTGGATCAACTGGGACTCGCGATGATCGAACAGCCCCTGCCACACGACGACCTGCTCGACCACGCCGCACTACAGGCCGAGTTGGACACTCCCATTTGTCTGGATGAATCCATCGTCTCGGTCCACCGCACCCGCCAGGCCTGCAACATCGGTGCCTGTGGCTGGATCAACATCAAGCCGGGCCGCGTCGGCGGGCTGACCAATGCTGTCGCAATCCACGACGTCTGCCAACAAGCTGGCATTCCCTGCTGGGTCGGTGGGATGCTCGAAAGTGCCACCGGCTCGGCCGCCTGTGTCGCACTTGCGATGCTCGACAATTTCACATACCCCGCCGACATTTTCCCGTCCGCCCGGTTCTATCACCAGGACATGGCCACTCCACCCCTTGAACTCGTTCCTGACACGCAGGGCCGTCCCTCAGTTGTCGCCTCCAACGAACTGCCCGACCCCGTTCCGGAACGACTTGAACAACTCACGCTGCAAACAGCGACAATCGGCTAGCCCGAAATGGCGGAGCAAAAAAACACCCCCGTGGCCGGACTCCGACCACGGGGGTATTGTCTTTTCAGTAGACCTTACAATCTACACTACTTCTTCTTGTCACCGTCCTTCTTGGGGGCGTCCTTCTTGGGGGCGTCCTTCTTGGGAGCGTCCTTCTTGGGAGCGTCCTTCTTGGGGGCGTCCTTCTTGGGGGCGTCCTTCTTGGGGGCGTCCTTGGCAGGTTCGGCTTTCGCTCCGCCGGTGACTTCCTTGGGAATCAGCTTCGAACCCTTGGGGGCTTCTTCCTTGCCACCCTCGTCGGTCGCCTTGCCGTCATCGCCCTTGACCTCTTCGGTGGGCATCGACGCGGGATCCATTCCTGGAGGGGCGACATCTGCACCGGAATTGTCCGTACCTGGTGGCGTCGCACCACCGGAAGTCCCATCATCTCCACCACAACCGGCCACGGTAAGAAACGCACTGGCCAACAGGATCGAAAACAAACGCATGACCACAATCTCCTGATTCACTTAAAGAAATCCGACGGAAACTGATTCCGCCCACATAGGGTCGACTCTGACCCGTCACAATCCATGATTCACAACTGGTTCAAAACCTTCCCGAGTTTACCTGTTTTTTTTGATGACTCACAAACTATCCGCTCCGATTTGGATATCAAATTGGTATTCCCTTTCCACAACTAATACCCTGAACGCCCGTCTTGGCCGGAACTCAGCCGGAACTCAGCCGGCCCAACCCCCGTCTAACCGGAAAGCGTCGCCGGACATTTGATTCCCGGCAATTGCTCACCAACGACGAATTCGTCATTTCCCGGGAATTATTTCCCTCACTCAAGGATCTTCCATTCGATGGCAACGCCTCGGGAAAACCCTCCCGGTCCGTCGCTGGATCTCGTGGAGTTGGTCGAGCAGTACGCTGGCCTGCTCTTCGGGCTCGCGCGACGCCTGACCGGTTGCCCGGCCGATGCCGAGGACCTTGTGCAACAAACTTTTTTGGCGGCCCAGTCACACGGTGACCAACTCCGTGACCACACCAAGGTTCGCGGCTGGTTGTGCACAATTCTCCGAAATGAATTCCTGAAACTGATTCGCAGCCGACGGCGTGCCACGACCGTCTCACTCGATGCACTCGGAGAACCCGCCCCACAGGAACAGTCAGCCAACCAGACCGACACCGAGGCCATCCAACTGGCCCTGGACGCCTTGCCCGAGGAATTCCGAGTGCCGATCGTGCTGTATTACTTTGAGGAGATGAGTTACCGCGAGATTTCCGAATCTCTCGACCTGCCAATAGGAACCGTGATGAGTCGACTCTCACGAGCCAAATCACGATTACGCGACCGACTCGGCTCGTTAGCCCCACTGCCTGATCATTCTGTCGCCCAAACCGGCTGACCCATGAACTGTCACGACGCGCTTCAACAACTCGACTCTGCTCGCCCAGACGGATCCGACTGGGACGCACCCGAATTGCGAGACGCCCGACGGCACCTGGACAACTGCCACGGTTGCACCACCGTGATTGCCCAACGGCACGCCTGGGACCGAGCCTTTCTCAAGACCGCCACCAACCTCACTGACACTCCACCTGACGGCCTCAAAACGAAGATCCATGCGACTCTCCGTTCGCACACGTCCGGACAACCTGATGTCACGACAGTCGCTCCCGAGCCCACCAGCCAACGAAACACTCGGCACCAATGGCTGAAAGTGATGGTCGGACTGGTGCTGCTGATCGGCATCGGGCTGGCATGGCAATCGAGACTGGCAAAGACCGAGTCATTGACCGTCGAACAACTCCGCAATTGGCCGGATGCCCGTCAATTCGAATCGGTCGATGACTTTGAGGCCCTGGCGGCATTGCCCGAGTGGATCGAGTCGCAGGGCGGTCCACCAGTACCAGCCGGCTGGGATCCGGCGTGGATGCGTCGTCCTGCCCGAGGATGGCCCAGCCGCAACACGATCGCGGTCACGGCCTTCCGGGTGCCCTTGGCCCAGAGAGATTCCGTATCCGGATTGCTGCTGGCGGTGCCGATCAACGATGTGGATCAGGTCCCGACCGCACACCACGCAACCGGGGCACGACCACGGTATTCCAGATCAGGCCGCTTCAGCACGACAGCCTGGACCGACAATGCCTCGGGGACCGTCTTCGTCTGTCTGGTCGCACCCGGGCAGTTCGAACGGCTCCGCCGTGCACTGGTCCCACGGCCGGTTTGAACAACCGGCCCGCATGTGATGCCCGGCCCATCGGCTGGCCACTCACATGACCATCCGCACCTTTTCGAAGAGTTCCGCGTTACTCGGAAACTTCTCGGCCATCTTGAGCAGCTTGTCCATCGCATCAGCCGGAGGCAGAGTGATCAGGTGGCGTCGGATCATGGTCACCGCCGCGTACTCTTCCTCGGTGAAGAACTTCTCTTCATGGCGGGTGCCAGAACGGGTGATGTCAATCGCGGGCCAGATACGACGATCGGCAAGGTCGCGGCTGAGCATCATCTCCATGTTGCCCGTGCCTTTGAACTCCTGGAAAATCGCGTCGTCCATCCGACTTCCGGTCTCGATCAAAGCCGTCGCCACGACTGTCAGCGACCCGCCCTCTTCGAACCGCCGCGCGGTTCCGAACATCTTCCGGGGAATCTCCAACGCCTTGACATCCAAGCCGCCGCTCATCGTCCGCCCGGTATTCCCAACCCACTTATTGAAAGCACGGGCTGTTCGCGTGATGCTGTCCAGCAACACGAATACTCCATGGCCTGCTTCGGCCAATCGTTTCCCTCGCTCGATGATCAGTTGACCAATTCGCACGTGGCTTTCAACTTCACGATCCATTGAACTGGCGACCACCTCGCCCTTGACCCGTCGACGCATCTCGGTGACTTCCTCGGGTCGCTCATCAATCAACAGGACCATCAAGTGCAACTCGGGATGATTCTCACTCACCGAATCGGCAATATCCTGTAGCAACATGGTCTTGCCGGTTCTCGGCGGAGCAACGATCAAAGCCCGCTGCCCCTTGCCGATCGGCGTCAACAGATCCATCACCCGCATCGTCACCGGCGTGGAACCTGTCTCGAGCCGGATTTTCTCTGATGGAGTGATTGCCGTCAGGTCTTCAAAATAGGGCACGTCCTGGTACTGCTCGACGGTCATCGCATCAATCGTCTCGATCGTCTTCAACCGGGGTCCTTGCCCCTTGGATCCCGGCCCCACTTCACCCTTGATCAACCCACCGGCTCGCAAGCCAAATCGCTCGACGACCGAACTGGACACGAACGGATCGGAATCCTGGGCAGCGTAGTTTTTCTGGGGATCTCGCAGGAATCCATATCCCTTGGGATGCAATTCCAGCACTCCCTCAAACACGCCTTCGACAACCGGGATCTCTTTTCGCGGTCGGCTTGGGCCAGAAAATCCGCCGCCGCCGCCGCCACCGCCGCCACCGCCGCCACCGCC
>CAWVUS010000238.1:0-8463 GCA_963933195.1 uncultured Planctomycetaceae bacterium | reverse complement strand
GCGCCCAGGTCGGGTGCTTTGCCCGAAAACGCTGCGCGAGGGATCTTCATGGTCCAACCTCCATGACAATACGGCCAGACATCGAGACAATGTGACGTTGCCTCGAGAGTTTCAGGTCAGTGGTCGTTTTGTGTCCTTGTGGCCTCGAACGCGGCCGGGGCACTATGCCGTTGCCAGTGATTGTGGTTAAGACACCAACGGCCAATCGTCTCTCGACCCGGCCAGCGTGATCGAAGTCATTCAGGGGCGGTAACGGACAGATCCGAACCACGCCCCCGGCGTCAGGCGGTGGGACAGGGGAGAGGACGGCTACTTGCCTGCTGGAGAATAGCGAGAATCGATGGTGAGGCGGTTGCGCCCTTTGCTGTTGCTCCGGGCACACGTCGTTGTCGTGGCGAGACTGACACCAATGACGGTCAGAATTGAGAGGCAGGGGACTTGAACGACCGTCATGCGAACAGCTCCATGACCGGGGTGGCACCGTCGCCAATCGTCATTGGGCGTCCGGAAGGTGAGATCGCCGGCTTCTTGATGTTCATGCCCGCGGCGAAGGTGACACTGGCGTGAAAGGCTCCGACCGAGACCGCGTTCTCATCGACGCGGTAACCAAGGTTATCGCTACTGCCGTAAACGAAGCCACGTTTCACACCGCCGCCGGCAAGTGCTGTTGAGAAACACACGGGGTGGTGACTGCGACCGCCTCCATTGAAGTCCGGCTTCCGGCCGAATTCCGTGGCGACGACGACCAGGGTGGAATCAAGCATTCCGCGTTGTTCCAGATCGGTGATCAGCGTGGCGAATGCCTGGTCGAAAACTGGAGCGACCTCATCCATTTCGTCAGCCAGAGCTTTGTGATGATCCCAACCGTCGTGTGTGACTTCGATAAATCGAACACCCGACGCGACAAGCCGTCTCGCCAGCAGGCATCCCTGACCGAATGCGTTGTTGCCATAGGCCGTGCGAATTGATTCGGTTTCGCCGGCGAGATCGAAGGCTGTCAGTTCCTTGCTCTTCATCAGTACGAGAGCATCGTCGTAGAAACCGTTGTAAGCGTTGACGCCCTTGTCTTCGAACTTCTTCCGAAAATCGGCGTCGAGTCCGTTCAACAATGCCAGGCGTTTTCTGTTCTTACCAGCATCACCGATCGCGCGGACGTTGCTGATTCCCTGGCTGGGTTCGCCGATGGCCAGAGGTGCGTAGCTCGCGGGAAAGAAACCATTGCCCTGATCGGAACGGCGATTAATGCAGACGCTGGACGGAAGCGTGTCGCTGCTGCGGCCGAGGTAGTGTGATCCCCAGGCTCCAAGGTTCGGATGAAGAATCGTGCCGCGAGCCTCATAAGCGGTTCGCATGAAATACTGAGCCGGTTTGTGGACGCCGATCTTCGCTTCCATTGAGCGGATCACACACATGCGGTCGGCGACTGTCGCGAGCCGTGGAAAGAAACTCGTGACCTGAAAATCGGCAGCTGTTTCGATCTTGCCTGCCGGGCCCTTTGACTTGCCGTCTTTCGGATCCAGTGAGTCGATGTGGCTTAGGCCACCGCCCAGCATGATCCAGATCACGCTCTTTGCTTTTCCGAACGCGGGGTGCGGCGACGGGTTGGTTTCGTCTGCCAGCAATTGTGTCGCGGGAATGACGTTAAGGCCGAATGCCGCTGCAGCGCAGCGTTCGACAAACTGCCTTCGCGTCGGTGCGTCTAATCGGTCGAGAAGTTGCTTCATGGCGTCCTCTTTTCTTCGTAGCGAAAATCTTGGCAGGTTTCGCTACGAGACGATTTACTGGATAAAAATGAACTCTCGCGAATTCAAAAGGGCCCAGATGATGTCACCGAGTTCCAGTCCCTGGGCGAGAGCAGCAACGCACCGCTTCTTGTCCTGCTGATCCGGCTGCCGCAAGAAGAATGCCTGGTAAAGGAACTCGATCTGCTCCGCTTCCGTGCGGTTCCGGCGAGTGTCCTTCAAGACCGCGGACTTTGTCATGAGAGCCTCTGTGATCTCGCCGTTCATCAGGGCCAGCGATTCGGTGATGCCCCCCTCAGTCGAGCCATCATCCGCGACTTCGCGAGCCGACTGGCCGGCGATTCGCAGGAAGTGTGTCGGCGGCATTGGCTGACGCAGTTCTGAAGCACGCAGCCACGCATTCGCTCCTCGAGACTTTGGCGTCCGCAGGAAAAGTCCGCGTCCACCCGCGCCGTTGGATACCTTGCGGCCACCAAGCAGCGATCGAGCAAAGGCAAAGATCTTCTCCCGGTCCTGCACGATGCCTTTGCGGTCGTGTGTGATTTCGAACGGAAACACCAGCCGCTCCATCCGCGGTGCGTGATCTGTCCTGATTGCATCCACTTCCGGCCCTCGCAGCAGCAGCACGATGGAGTCCCATGCTTGCTCTGCCGTCATGCGACGCAGCAACGGGCCGGAAAAACGAAAAGCTTCACCTTCCGAAGGCGTCACGCTGACCTGCTGCTGATACGTTTTCGTGTTCAAAATGATTCGCTGGAACTCGCGCAGGTCGAAGTCGACGTCCTTCATCAATTGCGCGATCAATCCCAGCAATTCTGGATTCGTGGCGTCTGCGAGAACATCGAGATCAGTGACGGGTTCTTTGACTGCCACGCCAAAGAGTTTCTTCCACAATCGATTCGCGATGGCGGCGGCAAATCGTGGATTGTCCGGAGAAATCATCCAGTCAGCAAACTGCTTTCGAAGACGCCGCGAATCCGAGCCTGCCACGGGCATCCTCTTCTCATCGTCCCAGGCGATAAATCGCGGGACGACTTTGGCTCCAGGCTTCGCGTCATCGTATGCATAGTCTTTCGGAAAGACGGTTGCACGGGTTCGATCAAAGGCAACGCGTTCCATGTTCGGCTGAAGCAGCGTGACGAGGTTTGCCTTCGAGAACCGCTTGTCTGCGAGTATCCTGGCAGGCTTTCGCGTGTCGACCCTGTCGAAGGCGGTCGAACCAAAGAACGCAGCCATCTCGTAGAAGTCGCGTTGAGTCCACTCGGCGAACGGATGATCGTGACACTGAGCGCACGCGACGTTGGCCCCGAGAAACGTGGTCAGCGTGTTGGAAAGGCTGTCCAGCGGCATACTCGCATCGCGCAGCAGATACGCGGTCGCGCCATTCTCACCGAGCCGTCCTTCCGCGGTCAGCATGTCGTGGACCATCTCGTCCCACGGTCGATTCTGTTCGAGTCGCTTTTTCACCCAGGTATGAAACGTGTAGGTCTTGCCAATTCGGTAGTACACATCTTTGATCCGCAGCATGTCACCCAGCCAGTTGAACATGTGCGACACATGCCCAGGAGAGGCCAGCAACTCAGCGACCAACCGGGCACGCCTGTCCTTGCGAGTGTCCTGGCGAAACTTCGCGAGTTCATTCACGGTCGGAATTCGACCAATGACATCGAGGTAGACGCGGCGGAGGAATTGGTTGTCACTCGCGGGAGCATTGGGCTGTAGATCATGCCCCTGCAGGTCGCGCAGTATGAGCCCATCGATTCTTCCGGCAGCCTGATCGGCGTCGGAATCGGATTCCTCCGCCGAAACGTTCCTTGGAAGCAGTACCAGGCTGACGACGAACATCGTGACGGAGTGGTGCAAAAGACGGGACATCACTGTTCCTCAGATGGTTGCGCGTCAGGCCGGGCAATCCGACTGCAGTCCAGGCTGCGGGCACGGCGAACTGCCGCCCCCAGTTTCCCCACCCCAGCCCCGCCGTTCAACCGACGGGCGGTAACCGCCAGGTCCGAACCACGCCCCCGCTCGCGGCGTGACTCCGGTTAGCGTGGGCGGGCGGTGGGGCATTGTGCGTTCAACTCGCCAGATCCGAACCCCGCCTCCCGGCGTCAGTCTCGATAACGCGGCTCGGGAAACACCACCCGCTCGTAAAGTGGCCGGTTGCCGTCGGTGCGGAAGATCGGTTTCCAGCAGGCGACGATGCGATCTGGAAAGACGTGGTAGACCTGGTACGAGAGGTACTCGCCCCAGCAAAGGCAGTCGCACAGCACGTGTGCCACTCCGTCGTGGACCTGGTAGTCGTAGCGGTGCCTGTGGCCCGAGAGGTAGGCCGCCACCTTGTACTGCCGCAGCAAGGTCAGGATCTCGGTCGCTTCGGGCCCCTTCACGTTGTTCCCAAAGGCAGCCAGCACCGGGTAGTGGCCCAGCACGAACACGTGCTTCGCGCTGCGAGTCCGTTCCAACTCGCGACGGAACCACGCCATCTGCTCGCGATCCACTGATGCCGTGCCGGTGTTGAGGCAGATGAAAACGCAGCCGTTTTTTTCCACCGAGTAGTAGGCTTCACGGCGGGTGAACCGCCGATACAGCGCGATCCGATCCGGCGTGCCCGCCGCCGACATGTCGTGGTTGCCCGGCAGAGTGTAGAAGGGCGGCTTGAGCTTCGAGTAGATGCTCTCGAACGTCTTCCACTCCGTCAGCGTGTTCTTGTTCGTCAGGTCGCCGGTCATGAAGATCATCGCCGGCTTCAGGCGGTTGACCTGCGTGACGGCCAGCTTGTTCATCTGCTGGTCGTAGCGAAACCGGGCCTTGTAGCGGTCCACGGTCTTGTCGTCGAACTGCGAGTCGGACAACTGCACGAAGGTCAGCTCGGGCTTGAGCGCCAGATCCTGGCTGTAGGTCGGCACGCCGTAGGGATCCGACGCCGCGGTGAGTAGCCGCGGAGCCGCGACCGGATTCGGAATCACCAGGCTCTGCAGCGGCTGGCCGGCACCTCGCACCACCGATAGCTCGATCCGCTTTGCAAACACCCGGATCAGCGCCACGGTCCACTTCCGAGGACTCCAACCTGTGGCCGGTACGCTCCAGATCGGCAGGCTGTTCTCGTAGGCGACATAGTGCGAGTGGCTGGGGATCAACCTCGCCGCCACACCGGCACGCTCGACCAGTTCCCAGTACCTCTTCTGCAGAGGTCGAGGCTTGGCCGGCGGCTTCGTCGCGGGATATCCCAGGCCGCCGAACATCAGGACGGCACGCGAGTCGCCCGCCTGCTTGAGGTCCTGTTCCATCCAGTCCACTCGCTCGGTGGCCTGGGCCGGAGTCGGCTGGCTCAGGAGAGACGCCAACTGCAGATGGACGCCACGAATCCTCACCGAAGAGCGTTCGCCTGGCTGTTTCGGGAAGTGTCGCCGAAATCGCTCAAGACCGCCGTCGGCCAGGTCTTTGGGACCTGGTACCAGGTGCAGCGGCACATCGACATCGGCAAAAAACGTCTTGAGCTTCCTGAAGTCGGCATCCGAACCGGTCCACGTCAGCGACCCGAGCACAACGAACGCGTCCGGCTTGCCGCTCTTGACCGCGGCAACCGCGTTCCGCAACCCGATCGGGCTGCTGGCAGCCAGCCAACTCCGCTCGCCCAGCTCCTCGGCCGACAGCGTGGTGATGTACGGATTGGAAATCGCAGCGATCGTACAAACCGGCCGCTCGTCGTCGGCCGCCTCGACGGCCCAGGGAACCAACAGCACCGCCAGTAGAACTCGCATCACCTCTCCCCAGGCTCGGACACGTCACCCCAATCTCCCCACCCCAGCCCCGGCGTTCAACCCGCTGAGTCCGAAACACGGACCCGAGTGTCATTTCATGGCCAGTGAAACTTTCCACGATCCATAACGCACCCGAAGCAAAGGTCCCAAAGATGGGCATGGTCTGTCACACTATGCCAACGGCGAGCCCCAAACAAATATCGATCGGTTCGAGTCCGACCATGAGTAAACAGGGCAACATCTTCTGCCTCTCGATCTTGGTTGTTGGCGCCACCGTGGCCATCGCGACTCCAGCCCGGGCGCAAGGCTGGGTTCACCCTGCCGGATTCCTGGACGTGGCGACGTTGAAGGATATCAAACGCAAGTCCGAGTCATTCGACTGGGCGAGGAAGGTGGTGGAGGATCTGGACGCGAAGGTCCAGCCGTGGCTGGCGCAGCCCATTGAGCGACTCGGTAAATTGTTGCCGAAGCGGAAGATGCAAGTCTACTCAATGTTGATCTGCCCGGAGTGTCGAACCGGGCTGCAATTCAACCCGTTCGACGACCAGAAGGCCGCCTGCCCCCGGTGCAAGAAGACCTTCAGCCTCGCTCGCCCCTCCCCAGCGACGGACTACCGCGGCACCCTCTATGAAGGCTGGGGATGCTCTTATCTGCAAAGGCTGGCGGGCACGGCCCAGCAGTTGGCTCTCCTGCATGCCCTGGGCGCAGATCGGTCCTACGCCGAGCACGCTGCCGGAATCCTGAAGTTGTTCGCGACGCACATCAAGCCGCTCCCCGTGCTGGGCCGTGGGACCCAGACGGTCATCTGGACCTACAACAAGGAAGGCGACTGCGGGATTGTCCTGCACCTCACAGAAGCCTACGAGCTCCTGAGGAACGTGGAGGGTCTCTTCAGTCCAGAGGAACACCGAACGATACAAGTTGACCTGCTCAAGCACTGGGTTGACTCGGTTTTCCGGGTCGAAGAAGACAGCACCCCTCGCTGGAACCAGATGTTCCATTACCTGACCGCTGCGGCATTCGTGGGTTTTGCACTCGAGGACTCGGACTACGTGGACTGGGCCTTCGGCCGCCGAAAGTATTCTCCAAAGAAGCGCCCCGACCATCACAGCCTCGCCTGGCTCACCGACAACTACTACCGGCCCGACGGGGGTACCCATGAGGTCTGCACCGCTTACCATCTGTACGCCGTGGGCCCCAATTGCCAGGCCCTGGTCCTGGCCCATCGACTCGCGCAGCAGATGCCGGACCTGTTCCCACCGGAGATCTACGACGAACTGGATCTCCGGAACCCCCGCGCCCGCGTGATGCGTCGAACCCTCAAGTGGTTCACCGCCCAGACGTTCCCGGACTTCACCATGGCCCCCTTCGGCGACATGGGCGGACGGATCAGCCTGAAGGCATACCCGCTGACGGCGGAGATCGGCTACCGTTATTTGGGTATCGATGAAGTGGGCTCGCACCGGACCCTGCGTGATGGCAACCGGGGGATGACCGGGCTGATATACGGCGCCGACACCATCGTGGAAAAGCCGGTGCCCTACCAGAGCACGCACCTCTCCAGCGGCTACGTGGCACTGAAACGGAAGACGAATGGAAACCGCCTGTATGCCGGGCTGAACGCCCTGCAACCCGGTAGCGGCCATCAGCACGGAGATAGGTTGAACCTGATCACCTACTCGCGAGACCGGATGCTCACTGGTGAAAAGCGGACACAGTACTACGACCAAGACCAGCACCTCTACAGTGGTGCCTCCTACGCCCACAACACGGTCACGGTGGACGAGACCTCACAGGTGCATGGCAACCACCTGAAGGACAAACGTGTCCCTCACATTGACAACTTCGTCGACCTGCCAGCGGCGCAGGTAGCCGAGGCGCACGGCGACAAGGTCTACGAACAAACGGAGATGTATCGCCGCCTCCTCTGCCAGTTCGACGAGTACGTGTTGGACGTGTTCCGCGTAGAGGGAGGAAGGGTGCACGACTGGTTCTACCACGGTGTCGGCCAATCGCCGGCACTCTCAATACCCATGAAAAGCAAAACCGGATTCGAGCCGGCGGTGTATGTCGTGCGAGGCAAATCTGGCTACCAGGAGGGCAGGGCAGAAAACACCTTCACGGCAACCTGGCGGATCCCAGCCGCCCCCAGTTCCAGATACGCCGGCCGACGACAAGACGTGTTCTCGCGGGTGACGGTGGCCGGCGTGCCGAATCAAACAGCTTTCGTGCTCCACACCTTTCCCAACCCGGGCGAACACAGCCTGATGGTGCGACACCAAAACACGACAGTTCCCTTCGTGGCGGTGCACGAGGCCTATAACGACACTCCCACGGCTACCGGCATGCGTCTGCTGCCGGGCAACTCGATCGTGACCGTGGAGATCACGCACGCGGACGGAGGGCGACGCCTGGCGATCTACGAGTCCGGCTCGGGGTCGGATGGCTGGCGGCTGGCCGGTCGCTTCGGCGTGGTCGAACTCGACAACCGAGGTCGGCTGCGCAGCCTCGTGCTGATCCGCGGTACAGAATTGGCTTACAACGGCCTTCGGCTCCACGCCGACCGAGAAGTGTCGCTGTCGGTGACTTGCGATGCCCTGGGCGCGCAACTGGTCTCTTCGCCGTCGATTGGATATGAGACAGTGGAGGGCGAGTCTGTCTACGCGACCGGAAAGAACGCCACCGTGTCGTTGACCATTCCTGCTGGCTCGTCATTCACCGGTCAAGAGATTGGGAGACGCGTCCTTGTGCCCGGGCAGGCGTCCAGCGGCCCAATGTCGGTGGGCACTCGGTGGTGACATCGCACGGGTCATCGTGCCCCGCCCCTCGCTCGCGGTGGGACTCCGGTTATCGCGGGTTCGTACGAAGCGAGATGGCGCCTACTTGGTGGAGATCCCGCAGTTGGGCAACGACTTCTGCAGGTCGGCGACACCCGTGTCGGTGACCTTGGTCATGATGAG
>CAWVUS010000237.1:0-8507 GCA_963933195.1 uncultured Planctomycetaceae bacterium | reverse complement strand
CGGCCACTGTCGGAATTCGGGCGGCGACACACCAGCTCATCACCGTCGCGTTCAACGCGAGTCGGAAAGACCCGGCCGTCGAACCCGCTGATGTAAGCCTGTTCGGCCTCGGGCCAGCCAGCGAGGAAACCAGGTGGAGACACCTGGAATCGCATCACGCCCATGAACGTCCCCACTCTCAAACCGTTGTCACGATCGTTCCGAACGGCAACCGCCCGGCAAAACTCCACATTCCCACTCTATACCTCCCCCCGGTGCGTTGTCCAAGTGAGGTTCGAGTGGTAAATCCTTGCCTGAAGCCTAGTTATGCTCCCCTCTGCCAGAAAGGGTCGTGCAATGAAGTGCCGCCTCATTTCTTGAGAGTTCAGTTGATGGATCCCCATGTGACGCGGCAAGATCCGCAACATTTATGATTTCGACGGCCGGCTGCTGTTTGTCACCTCAGATCGCATCAGTGCCTTTGACTGGGACATGGAATCCACTTCACCGGCTCTCCGCGATGATATCGTGTCGCCAACACGGACGAAGTACATCGAGGCCTTTGAACCGCTGGTCGGTGAGACGTTTCCCGGGACATAGAGTCCGCGACAATTGCCAATTGAAACCGTCGTCGACGGGCCACATAATGTCACGGCAAGAACATTGCCGTGAGGTTGTTTGTGTCGGTGGGTAGCTGCCTTCACTCACATCCCAATCTCGAGAGGAATGATGGACACCCCCGTGCCCGGACAACCTGTTTCGGAAACGCCACCCGAGAAGGGTGACGACGTGGCCGCAGAGGATCTCGAGGAAACCTACGTACCTGATGAAGCCGACACCGGTGACCTGGCGGAAATGCCATCCGCCTCCCAGGACTCGTCCGCAAAGAAGCCGTCACCGAAAGAATCGTCGTCTCAAGCAGACGAGCCGATCCGTAAGAGCAAGGCCTCGGAACTGGGTGACTTCAAATTGTTGAAGAAACTCGGAGAAGGTGGCATGGGCGAGGTCTACCTTGCCCGTCAACAGGGACTCGATCGCAACGTTGCCCTCAAGGTGCTTTCCAAGCAACTCGGCAAGAAGGAAACTTTTGTCGAGAGATTTTTTCGTGAAGCACGGGCGATGGCCCGACTCGATCACCCAAACGTTCTCAAGGTGTTCGCCGTCGAAACCGACAAGGGTCGCCACTACGTGGCCATCGAGTATGTCGATGGCCAGAGTATGCAGGACTGGCTCGACCAGTTGGGCCGATTGAGTGTGCCGGATGCGGTGTTGGTAACGGCCCGTTGTGCCGAAGCGCTCCTGCACGCACACGAGGCCACCCTGGTCCACCGGGACATCAAGCCCGACAATGTGCTGGTGACCAAATCGGGCCAGGTCAAAGTGGCAGACTTCGGCCTGGCCAAAGCGGCCGACGAAGACGTGTCGATGACTCAAAGTGGGACCGGGATGGGAACCCCACTGTACATGGCGCCCGAACAGGCCCGGAACGCCAAGACCGTCGACCTCCGAGCCGACATCTATGCACTCGGTTGCAGCCTCTACCACTTTCTCACCGGGGAATTGCCATTCCAGGGCGAGACAGCCTTGGAACTGGTGATGGCCAAGGAAAAAGGCCTGTTCACCTCGGCAAGAAAACTCAACAAAGAGATCCCGGATCGACTCGACCTGCTGGTCGACCGCATGATCGCCAAGGACCCCGACCACCGTTATGCCGACTGCCAAGAATTGCTGGGCGACCTCAACTCACTGGGAGTGGCCGGTGAGACACTGAGTTTCATCGAGGGCGCCCAACCGGCCGCGGGAGGAAGCCCGGTCTCCACCCCGTCCCGTGCAGCCGTGGCCACCAAGCCCTCCTCGTCAATTCCGGCCGTCTCATTGCCACCTCCCAATTCGTCCGAGGATGCCGCCTCGCAACGGACCACCGCAGCCGATGATGACACGTGGTTCGTCCAGCACACCAATGCCAAGGGCCGCACCGTGGTCAGCAAGATGTCGACCGCGAGAATTCGACAGGCCATCGATGGCAAGTTGCTCGATCTCAAGGCCCGGGTCAAACAGGACCAGAGTGGTTCGTTTATGCCCCTGGCGCAATTCCCCGAGTTTGAAACAGGGGTCAAGAAACGACTTGCCCAGGCCCGATCCGGTACGGGAAGCGGCCTGCAGAACATCTATCAGAAGCTCGACGAGCAACATCATCGCCGCAAGAAATGGCGGGCGTTGAGTTACCTGTTCCGGAGTGCCATGGGCTGGGTCTGGCTGACGGTCTTCCTGGCCTTCCTGGTCGCCGCCGGTCTCGGCATCTGGTGGCTGTATGACGAGTATGGCCAGAAGCTGCCGGATCTGACCCAGTAGAGCCGAGAACCGGTGCATTCGTCAGAATCGCACCCCAGCAAACCGACCAGCATGATTGCTCCACACTCTCGCCCCGCCAATGGTCGATAGCCACTAATGAGGTAAGCATCTTCCCCGGCACGACGTGGCCCCCACCGAGTTCAACTCATGCATCGTCGGAGAGTGACCTGGTTTCTGGCGTTCGGCGTGCTCGCCGGCATACTCATGCCGGCCTGTGCCTCGGCCGGTGAAGTCCAACTCTCCGATGGGACAGTCCTCAGGGGCACCATTCGCCCGCAACAATCCCTGGCACTCGCCTCCCAGCGCAACGCTGGCGAATTGACCACCTACCCCATCATCGCCACGGTGACACCTCTGCGTCGCTACTTCGTCCCAACGCGACTGGTCGCCGAACTCAACAACAATTCCGACCTGGACCGGTTCGAGACGTTCAAACTGTCTCAACGCAAGAGCCGTTTTTCCACGCAAGTCCAGTCACTGGGAATTCCAACCGAAGTCGGAGAGTGGGACGAATTCGGCCGCCGACGCCTGGTCTTCCGTGTGAAGGACCGAACGGTCAACGTCTACCAGTGGGTCACCAAGCTGACACCACACCAGGCCACCGTCGTCGCCCAGGGACTTGGCTGGTCGCATGGCATTTCTACCAATGCCATTCCGGCACAGGTTCTCGACAGCTGGCTGAGACGTGTCACCAAAGACAACCAGCTCGATGACCGCCTGGCCATCGCCCGCTTCTACCTCCAGGCCAACATGTTCAAGCAGGCACGTGGTGAACTCCGGGACGTGCGAGCCGATTTCCCAGACGAAAAAACCCGTATCGCGAGCCTGCAGGCGAGGCTCGATGAACTGGTCGGACAGAGAATCCTGGACGAACTCAAGCGACGCCGGGACAACGGACAATATCGCCTGTTCCGCAAGGCGCTGCAGTCCTTCCCGGTCGACCAACTCAGTGCCACCCTTCGTCGCCAGGTCCGCGAGTTGATCGAACAGGATCGTTTGCAGACCGACCGTGTGAACACCGCCAGGCTGTTGATGACCGACCAGTTGGCAGCGGTCTCCAAGACCAAGACTCGCCAGCAACTGCAACCGCTGATTGACGAAATTGTTGCCGGACTGGATGCCGAATCCGTCTCACGAGTCGATGCTTTCCTGAAACTCTCTGACGATGCGACCCTGGACGCGTCCCAAAAACTGGCGTTGGCCGGATCGGGTTGGCTCACGGGTTCGCAAAACGCCGTCACGATGGTTCGTGACACGGTTTCGCTGTACCGGGCTCGCGAGCTGCTCCTGGCTGCCACCCGGGCCGATCGTGCCGAACTCCCGGGATTGCTCTCAAGACTCGAGTCGCTCGAGGGAATTTCTCCGGCTCGCATTGCCTTGCTGATCGGTGAATTGCCGCCCATCGTACCCACGCCCGAACTTCAACCGGGCGCCGCTGTGAAGATCGAACCCGCGGCGGATCTGCCCGGCTACTGGGTTCTTTTGCCTCCGGAATACAATCCCCACCACCGTTACCCCACGCTGGTTGCACTTCACGCCGCAGCTGGTTCACCCCGCAAGAGCATCGATTGGTGGGCCGGCACACCCGAAAAACCGCGACCGGCCCGGCAACGCGGATACATCGTTATCGCTCCCGAATTGCCCGGCGTGGCACGACCCGGGACACAATCGGACGACAAGAGCACGTCACAAAAAATGGACCTGCAGATCGGACCGAAACTGCACCAGGCCGTCCGCCGGGTTGTGGTCGATGCCCGGCGACGATTTCGAGTGGACTCGGATCGAATTTACCTGGCCGGCCACGGACAGGGAGCCGATGCCGCTTTCGAGATCGGCATGAGCCATCCCGAGTGGTTTGCGGCAGTGATCCCGATTGCCGGACGCATGACCGAGTACTGCACCTACTACTGGCGAAATGCAGACAAGGTGGCCTGGTATGTCGTCAACGGGGAACTGGACAGGGTTCGAGTCGAACACAACAGCTTTGGACTCAACCGCATGCTCCGCCACCGTTTCCCGATGATCTACTGCGAGTACGCTGGCCGGGGATACGAATCGTTCGCCGAAGAGTTGTTTGCCATTTTTGACTGGCTGCCCCGGCACACCCGCTCCCAGGAGCCTCGCGAGTTCCAGGCCGGAACACTGCGTTCCACCGACAATCGGTTTCACTGGGTCGAAATGCGGTCGCTCCCACTGGCCGAGACACGAGGACGCAAGACGCGGCCACTGAGGCTGACGGCCAAGATCACTGTCGGCAACTCGATCCATGTCAGTTCGGCCGCCCGTGCCACCACCTTGTGGCTCTCGCCGGAACTGGTCGACTTCGAAAAACGCGTCCAGGTGACAGTCAACGGACGTCGAGGAAAAAGCCAGTTCCTCAAGCCCAGTATCTCCGACATGATCGACGACTTCCGAAACCGGGCCGACCGGGAAAAACTGTATTGGACTCGGATCGACATTGAATGAGAGCCTGGAACCGCAAGAGGCCAATCCGCTGATGCCGAGTCCGATCGCCGCCGCCGTGCAGATGACTTCCACGGACGACATCGACAACAACCTCGCCAACGCACAACGACTCATCAGGCAGGCCGCCGCCAGGAATGCCTCGCTGGTGGTACTTCCCGAGTTGTTCACCGTGTTGGGCAGTCCCGAGGCAATCACTGCTGGAGCCCAGTCGGTGCCCGGTCCGGCCAGCCAGATGCTCGCCGCACTCGCTCTGGAACTACAAGTCACCCTCGTCGGCGGCAGCCTGGCCGAGCGTCGCGAGGGCCACGAACGCATATCCAACTCGAGCCTGTTGTTCGGGCCAACCGGTGAACAACTGGGCTGTTACCGAAAAATCCATCTCTTTGACATCAACCTGCCCGATCGGGTCAGCTTCTGTGAATCATCGTTTGTCGAACCGGGACAGGACGTCGTCGTCAGTGAGACTCCAGCCGGCCGTATCGGCCAGGCAACGTGCTACGACCTGAGATTTCCAGAGTTGTTTCGGGCGTTGGTGGAACGCGGGGCGGAGATCATTGTCGTTCCTTCGGCCTTCACTCAGACGACCGGACGAGACCACTGGGAGGTGTTGCTGCGGGCTCGGGCCATCGAAAACCAGGTATTCATCATTGCCGCCAACCAGTCCGGAAATCACACACCAGACCTCTGCAGCTACGGCCATTCGATGATAATCGACCCCTGGGGAACCGTGCTGTCCGCGGCCGAAGACGGCGAGACGGTGATTACCGCCGAACTCGACTTCGACCAACAACAAGAAATTCGCACGACACTGCCGGCACTCCAACATCGCCGTGACCTGCACTAGCCACCGCGAACGTGTCGTTTCGGCCGACGTGAAACCCTTGCCCGGATCGCCTATCCTCGTCAGTCACGTTCCGGCTGTTCACTGTCCCCCGCTCCCATTCTCCGATCGCCCATGAACGGCGCCCAGATCATGCTCGAGATGCTGGCTTCGGCTGGTGTCCGTTATGTTTTCGGCAACCCGGGTTCGACCGAGTTGCCGTTGACCGACGCGATGGTCACCGACAACCGGCTGGAATACATCCTGGGACTCCAGGAGATCCCGGTGATGGGAATCGCCGAGGGTTACGCCCAGGCAACCCGCCAACCCGGCGTGGTCAACCTGCATATCAGCCCGGGCCTGGGCAACGGGCTGGGGATGCTCTACAACGCCCACCGCAGCGGAACCCCATTGATCGTCACCGCCGGGCAACAGGATCGCAGACTCCGGTTCTCCGAACCCATTCTCTGGGGTGAGATGGTCGACGTCGCCCGGCCATGGACCAAGTGGTCGGCCGAGGTGCAACGGGTCGAGGACATCCCCGCGGCAATGCGACGAGCAATCCAGACGGCCCTCATGCCGCCCACCGGTCCGGTTTTTCTCTCGATCCCCGTCGACGTTCAGCAGCAAGAGGCGCCTCCGCTGGACCTCACGCCGCCACAGCCGATCCACGCCGGAATACGACCACCCCGGGACGAACTGATTCGTGCTGCCGACATCCTGGCAACGGCCACCAACCCGGCTATCCTCGCCGGCAGCCGGGTGGTCGAAAGTGATGCGATTGCTGAGTTGGTCGCCCTGGCCGAAGTGCTCGGTGCCCCGGTTATCAGCGAACCGGGCACCACCCATGGCCGCCTGCCCTTCCCGTGCACCCATCCACTCTCGGCACCTGGCCTGCCGTTGTGGGCCCCCGAGATTCACGAACGGCTTTCGGAATTTGACGTCCTCTTTGCAGTGGGTCTCGACGTGCTGAGACTCTACGTGCACTACGAACCCGACCGGGCCATCCCCGATCATGTCCGGCTACTCCACCTGGACCACGACCCCTGGGAACTCAGAAAGAACTACCCCACCGAGGTCGCCCTGTGCGGTGGTCTGAAGCCTGGCCTGGCCGAGTTGACTCAACTCCTCGATGAGCAACTGGTTCCCGCCCAGCAACAGGAAATCGGCCAACGTCGGTCTCGCCGCGAATCGTTACACGCGAGCAACAGGTCCAGCCTCGAAACCCAGGCCGCAGCCGAACTCAACCGGCGCCCCCTGACCTCGCTGGCGCTGATGTCATCCATCGCCGCCGCCCTGCCTCCGAATGTCGCCGTGGTCGAAGAGGCGGTGACCACGACCAATACCTATCTGGAACGCCTCGGCGCCATCACCGATCCGACGGGCTATTTTGGCCACCGTGGCTGGGGCCTGGGTTGGGGCCTCAACTGCGCGATCGGGGTCCAGTTGGCCTGGCCCGACCGCCCGGTGCTCGGGGTGATCGGCGAGGGTGCCTCGATGTATGGGATCCAGGGCCTGTGGACCGCAGCCCGGTACAACATCCCGGTCACCTTTGTGATCCCCAACAACGCCCAGTACCAGATCCTCAAGGTCGGTGCTCGCGGAATCGGATTGCCCAACGCAGCGGACGAACAGTTCGTCGGGATGGATCTTGTCGAACCCGAGGTCGATCTCGTCGCACTCGCCGGGTCACTGGGGGTCGAATCGTGTCGGGTCCACGCCGCCGATGAACTGACCGAGGTGCTCCGCGAGGCACTGGCCGATCCAAGGCCCCGATTGATCGACGTCCCCATCGACCGCACCACCCCCGCGACGATGGAGTACTGACCAGGACCGGACCGGTCGCCAACGAACTACTCGTCTGGCCCCAGGTCATCCAGGATCAAGCCGTCGACATCGCCCAGGTCATCCGGCCCCATCGTGTCGACCTCGGGCTCAATCCCCAGCAGTTCGTTGTCGTACGCCTCCTCGTACTCCCGTACCCGCTCGGCCAACTCGTCGTTCTCGTCGATGGCACTGGACACCTCCAGTTCCCACTCGGTGCTCGCCGAACGGAGTTCATCCAGGTCCAGGGGAAGTTGCAGGATCTTGGCCAAGCGTCGACTGACCGCCTCGATACTCGAGGGGTTGGTCACCGTCAGGTAATGAGGGATCTCGGCAATCAACGAGACCATTTCAAGCCCCGCATCCTCCGCGCGGCTCATCAGGTAACTCATGAAAGACCCGGGCCCCTCGTACCCCGTCCGTCTCATCCCGAAACGTTCCATCTCCGACAACAACTCGGGATTTGAACACGTCGTGTACAGCCTCGGATCACGAGTGTGTGGAACGGCACCGCCGAATGAACCCACGAATAGAATCCGGGTGACTCCCGATTCATGTGCCAGGTGAAACAAACAGTCGGCGAATGTCTGCCACTTGAGATTCGGTTCCTTGCCGATGAACATCAGCAGGTTGTGCTCGTGGCTGGCGAAGAACTGGGTCGACGGAAGTTCGATCGAGGTCACCAATCCGTCCTCGACCCGAATCTCGGGTCGAAATAACGCCGACATCTCCATCGAACCGGGGAAGTTGTAGATGTAGAACGGGTCGGGATCGATCTCGGCGAACGGCGTCGCATCGACAAGATCCACCAACCGCTGGATCGTCCCGGTCGAGACATCGCCACCGTCCATCCAGCCGCTGAAGGCCAGCAACATCGTGGCGTCATCCAATTCCGGCTGGCTGGAAAACGTCAGCAATTCGGCCAGCGAAATCGGCTTACTCGTGTTCATACCTCAATTGTAGACCGCCCCGTTCCCACCGGGCAACATCGACGCATCCCGTGGTGGCAGCTCATTCCACCGGGGATGAGTCCGAATCGACGGGCTGACTCGGTGTCGGCAATATC
>CAWVUS010000236.1:0-8560 GCA_963933195.1 uncultured Planctomycetaceae bacterium | reverse complement strand
ACACCACCTGGGACAACCGTCGTGGCACGGATGACGGACGGGCGATTCCTCCCTGTATGGGATTTCGCCTGTCCCCGGCTGAAAACCCCTTCGAATCCAAAGCCATCGACGCTCTGTAGACAGGCAGCGCTTCCGCCAGGCTGGTGCCACTCGCAAACTCCACCCGCCTCCGTTTGTTCAATTGGCCACAATTCCCTGTCCATTCGTGCGACCTGTGGTGGACTATTAGTAGTGGAAGCCGATTCCCGAACTGATCCGAAGACAAAATGACTCACATACTGACAACGATTCTTGGCATTGCGACGTGTTTCGCTGCCATTTCTCAGCCTGTTGCTGCGCAAGACCGCCCCAACGTGATCATCCTTCTCGCTGATGATCTCGGTTCCAAGGACATCGGTTGCTATGGCGGGCCGGTGAAGACACCGGCGCTGGATGAACTGGCTGCGAAGGGAGTCCGCTTCACCGACTTTCATTCCGGTGCCCCGGTCTGTTCTCCCGCGCGAGCCACGCTGCTCACTGGGCGTCATCACTTGCGGACGGGGGTCTACACGGTCATCCAGGACCACATTCACAACATGCACCTTCGCAAAGGCGAGGTGACGATTGCCGAGCTACTAAAAGCCAACGGTTATGACACGGTTCATATTGGCAAGTGGCACCTGGGCACACCGTTTCGTGGGATGAAGAAACCGTGGATTGACGAACACGGATTCGACTACTGGTTCGCAACCGACTTGAACGCCGCACCAAGTCATCGCAATCCGAGCAATTTCTGGCGCAACCGGGAACGAGTCGGAGGCCTGAAGGGCTATGCCTGCCAGCTTGTCGTGGATGAAGCGATTGCTTGGCTGGATGAGAAACACGATGCGGAAAAACCGTTCTTCCTCAACATCTGGTTTCATGAACCGCACGCTCCCCTGGCGGCTCCGGATGACATTGTTTCGCAGTACGGTGATCTGAACGATCCCGCCGCGATCTACTCGGGCACGATCGACAACACGGATCGCGCCATTCATCGACTGCTGAAGAAACTCAAGCACAGTGGTGCGCTTGAAAACACGATCATCATCTACACCTCGGATCACGGCAGTTTCCGGCCGGATCGCAACGGCGGTTTGCGGGGCAACAAGGGGTCACTGTTCGAGGGAGGGATTCGTACGCCCGGCATCGTTTACTGGCCAAAACGCATCAAGGGTGGTCGGATTGAAGACACGCCCGCAGGCGCGGTCGATCTCTTGCCCACAATCTGTGGCCTCGTGGGAATCGAGAAACCCAAGGGCGTGCATCTCGACGGAGCCGACCTTTCGCCGTTGCTGGCTGGCAGGTCGGCCGATTTCAAACGTCATCAACCGCTGACGTGGCATTCCCCGACCAGTCAACCGATTGCCGTGATTCGTGAAGGCAAGTACTCGCTGGTCGGTTACCGAAACATGGAGTACCCCAGGGACCAGAACACGATTCGAGCTGTCATGGATGAGATGAGAGTCATCCTCGAGAAGAAGCTCGATCGCAAGTTGACGCGGTCCGAACTGTGGCACAAAGCGTACAACAGCGAAATCAAAACGCCTGAATGGAATCGCCTGCGTGGCAAGTTTGTGACGCTGAACACGTTCCAGGAAGCGTGGATCCCGCTCATCAAGAAAGGCTCGGGCGGCATAACGAGATTCGAGCTTTACGACTTGTCGACCGATCCCAACCAGAAACACAACATCGCCCAACGATTTCCCGAAACGACCAACCGTTTGAAAGAACAGGTGCTGGCGATCAACGCTGGCGTATTGAAGGAGGCTCCCGAGTGGGCACCGTACAGGCCAATCGTTGCCTCCGCGACGAAGCCAAAACCCCGGCCCAATCGCGATGATGCCGATCTGGAAAAACTGCTGACCCGGATCGACAAGGCGGTCTTGCCTGCGGATTACGACCCCGCCAAGCATCAGGCTTATGTCGACGGGCGATTGAAGTCCCTCCAACCACAGCAAAGGGGCCGAATTGGCTTGCTGTGGAAACAAAAACGCCGGCTTCAGCCGAACATGCAGAACGCCGGCATGTCGTTCGTCAGGATCCTCGAATACGTGGCTGCCGGCGAGAAGCCTGCCGGGAAGACCGGCATCGACACCCAGACGGTGAACTGGCATCAATGGCGAGGTCCGGAGGCCAATGGCGTCAGTCGCACCGCGAAACCTCCGGTCCAGTGGAGTGAAAACAAGAACGTCCGCTGGAGAGTCGCGATCAAGGGGAAAGGGAATGCGTCGCCTGTTGTCTGGGGCGACAGGGTGTTCTTGTTGACAGCGATCAACACCGGGCGAGTCGACCCATCGCGTCCCAAGCCCGAAGACCAGCCAAAACGAGTCTTTGGGATCAAGCACCCCAACACCTACTACAGGTTCGAAGTCTTGTGCCTCGACCGAAATACGGGAAAAGAGCTCTGGCGGCAGACTGCAAGCGAGCACGTACCACACGAGGGCACGCACCACGATGCCGACTTCGCCTCCTCGTCACCGACCACCGACGGCAAGCGTCTCTACTGTTGGTTTGGCTCCGCGGGTATGCATTGCTATGACCTCAACGGAAAAAAACAGTGGCAACGTGATCTTGGCAGGGCCTACATCGGGGCCAGCCTGGGCGAAGGATGTTCTCCGGTTGTCCACCAGGGCAAACTCGTCATCGTCCGGGACCATGCAAGACAGTCCAGCATCGAGGTACTCGACGCACGAACCGGCAAAACGTTGTGGAAGAAAAACCGCGACGAGCCCAACGCCTGGGCAACACCACAAATCGTCGAACATGGTGGCAAGACACAGGTCATCACTGCCGCCTCGAAGATGATTCGCAGTTACGACCTCGGTAGCGGCGACATCAACTGGCAATGCAGCGGGCTAAGTGGCAACGTCACTCCCTGCCCGATTGTCGATGGCAACGTCGTGTACTGCATGAGCGGTTACCAGGGGTATTCACTGCTCGCCCTGCCACTGAACGCCAGGGGTGACATTTCGAATTCCGACAAGATCGTGTGGTCCAGGAACAACGGCACACCGTACGTCCCCTCTCCGATGCTTTACGACGGGATGCTGTACTTCACGCAGTCCAACCAGGCGATCCTGACGGCTGTGGATTCGCGGACAGGCCAGACCCTGCTGAAACGCAGCCGTATTCCCGGACTTTCAAACCTCTACGCCTCACCCGTCGGCGCAGACGGACGCGTTTACTTCACCGGCCGTAAGGGCACGACGGTTGTACTCAAACGCACGAACAAGCTGGAAGTCCTGGCGACCAACAAGTTGGACGACGAGTTCAACGCCTCACCGGCGATTGCAGGACGACAACTGTTTCTTCGCGGTCGAAAATCACTCTATTGTCTTGAACACCGTGTCACCGACGTCGGTCAGGGAAAGAACATCCCGAAGAAGACCCGAATCCACCGGCTCAAAACTACAAAGCGGTCCACGTTCGATGCGTTCTCATACATCAACCGCATTCCCGAGAAGCCCTACGACAAGGAAATGGCGGAGGATTTCGCCGGACGTGTCTTTGGTCGACTGGCCAACCAGGAAGGCCGCGTTTTGCTCAAAGCCCCGGGGGGGATGTCCCGCCTGGCGTACGACGGATTCAAGACGTTTCTGCGTTACGAGGGAGCCACGAGCGTCGGCAACTGCGCCGCCTGTCACGTGCCGTCAAACTTCACCGACGGAAAGCCACACGTGGTCAGCAAGGGAGGAACCGCCAGGCGGACACCATCGCTACGCAACCTTGCCAAACGCCGGGTCGACCTGCGGAAGGCCCTGCTGCAAAAGCTCGCAGCATCGCGACAGAAACAATCCGGAAAAGCGAATGACATCAGCGATATGTACTCTGTAATGAAACTGAGCGAACGAGACATTCCGGGACTCGTGGCGTTCCTGAAGTTGCTGGAAGACGTGCCCAACGATCAGTTTCGAAAACTTATCCTGAAGGCAAAAGTGCTCGACACGTCGGAAGAATCAAATGAACAATAGAATTCTTAGCTGTCGGCAACCAATCGCAATTGGAGAGAACTCGATGCGACAGTGCCTGGTGCCACTTGCCGTGTTCGTCCTGACATTCCACCTGTTCAGCGGCCAGGCTGACGCCGAATCGATCCGAGGCAGGGTTGTTGACCAGTCTGGCGATCCCGTCGAGGGTGTCATGGTGTCCGCAATCGACACTCAACATCGAAAGTGGACATCGGTGTTTTCACAGAAGGATGGTTCGTTTGCGATTTCCGGCTTGCGGAACATTGACCACCGCCTTCGCACCCGGTTGATGGGACGCGCCGATGAATGGAGCAGTTCAGTCGCCGCGGGCACCCACGACATGGTGATCCAGACTCGCCCCGCTGTCGGCGACGAACTGGAAGTGCAACGCCCGGCGAACAGTGCGTTCAGCATGCTTGCCTTCGACAATCCTCGCGACAAGCTGAATTTCAAGATGTATTGCTCGTACTGTCACCAGGTCGGGACGGTCGGATTTCGTACTCCTGAAAAGCCTGTCGATTGGGAAACCATGTTGCGTCGGATGGACGGGTTTGGCGGCCTGTTTCCGCATACCCAGAACACCATCATTGAACGCCTGATGAACACCTACAAAGACGATGCGGTGGAAAAGTGGCCCCCATTTGACCCGCCACCGGCACCGACGGGAATGGCGACCGCCGCAACGATCACGATGTGGGAAATGGACAAACCGCTGCAAGGTTCCTTTCATGACCTGGAAATCGGTCGCGACGGACTGGTCTACGCGGTCAACATCAGCAGGCGGCGCATGATTGCCTTGAATCCCACTTCGGGCAAGCAGACAGCCATCAACTTTCCGTCGCACGTCCACGCACCTCACTCTATCGAATCAGCCAACGACGGCAGCCTGTGGACGACGATGTGCGCCAGCGGCAAAATGGCTCGCTACGACATCGAGACGAAACAGTTTGAAGTCTACAGCAGCGCCGCAGCGCCGAGGAAACGCGGCAACTATCCCCATACCTTGCGGATCAACCCGAAAGATCCCGAGGGTTTGATCTGGTACACCGATGCGGGGTCCAATTCGTGTTTCTCCCTGCATCCGAAAACGCACGTCGTCAAAGAATACAAGCTTCTCAGTGCGGGTCAGGCGATTGGAGCTGGACGCGGCGAGTCGCGCGGTATCACGCCTTACGGGCTGGACTACTCGCCCGTCGACGGCATGATCTGGTACTCCAAGCTGAATGGGAATCGCATTGGCCGAATCGACCCCAAGACGGATGATGGTGCTATCAAGGAATGGAACCCGCCGTTCCGCGGTCCCAGGCGATTGCACGTTGCCCCCGATGGAATGGTCTGGGTTCCCGGCTTCGGTTCGGGCGTGTTTGGCAAGTTTGATCCGAGCGCCGAGAAATGGACTGTCTACGAATTGCCGGATGCGGAAAACCAGATCCCCTACGCCTTGAACGTGGATGCCAAGGGCATTGTGTGGGTCTGTGGCACTGGCAACGACACGATCAATCGATTCGACCCGGTGACCGAAACACTGGTCGAGTTCCGGTTGCCAACACGTGTTTCCTACACCCGCGAGATCGAATTTGACGACGCAGGCAACATCTGGACCAGCACGTCGGGACCTGCCCGCCACATGGAACGTGGTGTTGGGGCGGTGATCCGCATCTCGCTTCCCAAAACGTTGCCGAAGGGTGGCGGAATTCAATTGGCTCCCAGGTTCTATGACGGAACTCATAGCGTCGGAAACCTGGCAACTGCCCCAAAACAAACGAAGTCCAACAACGCCGCTCTTTTTGCAAGAATTGACAAGGCGAAAATGCCGGTCGCATACGTACCGAAAAAGCACCAGGAGTACGTCGACAAACGCATCGCTGGCTTGCCTCCACGAAGCCGACCTCGTGTCGGCCAGCTCTGGAACGAGTTCCGTCGAGCGAACCCGGATCGCAGACAGGACGGCAGGATGTTCATTCGGATCCTGGAATACGTCGCCAGCAATCCCTCGACGCCAAAGCGGCGGTTCATCAAGAAGTGGCAGCACCACAACTTCGGCTCGGCACCGAACAGGTTGGTTGGTCGATCGATCAAGAGAGGCAAGCGGATCTTTGAACAAGCGACCTGCGTTCGCTGTCACGCGATTGGCGGCAAAGGCGCAAAATACGGCCTGGATCTGGCAGACGTCACGAAGCGATTTCGCGGAGCAAAACTGCTGCAGCAGATCGTCAAGCCGTCGGCTGAAATCCATAAGAAGTTTCAGACGCAGATCATCGTGGTTGATGACGGACGTGTGCTGACGGGATTGGTCGTTGAAGAAACGCCCGATCGGCTTCGACTGCTGCCCAACATGCTCAAGCCAGACAGGGTCGAAACAATTGAGACGTCATCGATCGAAGCACGACGAATCGCCGAGGTGTCGACCATGCCAACCGGCCTGCTCGACACATACTCGATCCCGGAAATTTTCGACCTGTTGGCATTCATTCAGTCCCTGGGACCGGCGAAGCAAAACACCGGACCGAAATGACGCAACGGGGCCCCGCTCCAGAGGACAGGTCGTTTCTCGAGTTCCTTGGCTCGAGAGCGAAGCGAAACGATGACACAGATCACTCGAAACAGGCTGGTTTGCGCCTCGCTGGTTTGCGTGGTCTCTCTGTCATTCTGCGCCCCGGCACTTGCGACAGACCTGGATGTACTGATCCAGTCCTCGTGCATCGAGTGCCACGATTCGGACACCAAGACCCGTCTCGACTTCAGTGCGCTCGGAAAAAATCTTGATAAGAGTACGGCCTTTCGCAAATGGGTTCGTGTTTTTGACCGCATCAAGAGTGGCGAAATGCCACCACCGGAGGCCACTCAGCCCAGCAAGGCAGTTCGGGCAAAGGCCTTGTCGTTCCTGGACCGTGAACTGAAGTTGGCCAATCAGCGATCGCAGAAGACGATCGGACGAGTTCCCTCGCGACGACTGGCTCGCATGGAATTCGAACACACGCTCCACGATCTGCTTGGTATCGGCGGCGACATCGCCCGGTACCTTCCGTTGGAGACCCAATCGGACACGTTCGATGTCGTCACCGCGAAGCAGGAAATGTCCAGCGTGCACGTCAAGGGCTTCCTCAAGGCCGCCGACATTGCCCTCGACGAAGCGATTCAACTCGGCGCCAAACCGATGATGGTGCGAGAACTTGACTATGCGAATTCGCGTTACATGAAAATGTGGTTCGAACGCCCCGTACGCCGAGGCGGTGGTACGGTCTTCCGAGACCAGGACGATCTCATCATGTTCCGCGGCCTGAACTACAACCTGCGTTCTGACCGCAACGGGCTGCGGTTTCCCGTCGCCGGTCGATACCGCATCACCGTCACCGGTTCGGCGTATCAGCCGAGGTCCGCTGTAACGATGAGCCTCAAGCGTCAAAACGACATCCAGGGCGACAGCGAACTCTTTGCCGCCTGGGATGTCGACGAGACACTTCGTACGGTTTCAACGATCAAGTACCTTCGCCCCGACGACTACATCTACGTTAGCGCAGACGAACTCGAACCGGCACCCGACGGAAAAGTGATTTACAACTCGCAGCCTGCGAGCGAATTCAAAGGTGAAGGCGTGCGGGTTCGCAAGGTGCTCGTCGAAGGTCCATTGGAGTCCACGTGGCCTCCGCAACGTACCCGAGCCCTGTTCCCCGGCGTCGAATGGGAGCCTGTTGCAAACGGTCGTTATTACAGACCGGTCACGACAAGGTCCCACTTCGAACATATTCGCGACGCTGTCGCAGCACTCGCACCGAGAGCCTTCCGACGCCCGGTGACTGACAAAGAGATCCAGGACCTCACCAATCTTGCCGTCCCGAGTCTCAAAGCCCGACGCGGCCTCGTCGCCAGTGCCCGGGTTCCGTTACGAGCGATCCTGATTTCGCCTCAGACGTTGTTCCTGATGAACGAAACTCGCCGCATGGAATCAGCACTGACTGATCACGCGCTCGCCAGCCGGTTGTCATACTTCCTCTGGCGCAGCCCTCCCGATGAGGAACTGCTTCAACGTGTCGGTGACGGATCACTCTCCGACACAAAAACGCTGGCCGCTCAGGTCAGCCGCATGCTGGCCGACCCCAAGCGTGACCGCTTCGTGCGGGAATTCCTTGGTCAATGGTTGGAACTCGACCGGATCGACGCGACGACTCCTGATGCCTACTTGTATCCTGAATACGATGACGTGTTGCGAAAAGCCATGCTGGCTGAAACGCGACTCCTCTTCGGACATCTCATCGACGAAGACCTCAGCATCGCCAATCTCATCGATTCTGACTTCACGTTCCTCAACCGAAAACTCGCCGAACACTACGGCATCCCGAATGTCGTAGGCGAAAAGATGCGGAAAGTCATGCTGCCACCTCGCAGCGTTCGAGGTGGCATTCTGACTCACGCCAGCATTGCCAAGGTGACGGCCAACGGTACCGTCACGACACCCGTCAAGCGCGGCCGCTTCGTGCTGACGAACCTGCTGGGCCTGCCGCCGAATCCGCCACCACCGGCTGTTGGCGCGATTGAACCTGACACACGCGGAGCAACGACGATTCGCGAGA
>CAWVUS010000235.1:0-8629 GCA_963933195.1 uncultured Planctomycetaceae bacterium | reverse complement strand
GTGATCCCGTCGACTCTCGATCACGTCGACTACAAAGAGATCGAGAAAGCCTGCGACGAGCACACCCGGCTGGTCGCAGTCAGTTGGATCGGCTTCCGCACCGGCTTCCGGATCGATCCGGCCCGGGTCGCCGAAATTGCTCACCGTCACAACGCCTGGTTATTCGTGGACGCGATCCAGGGCCTGGGAGCATTTCCGATCGATGTCGCCGCGATGGGAATCGACGCACTGGCCGCCGACGGGCACAAGTGGATGCTGGGCCCCGAGGGTGCCGGGGTGTTCTACGTCCGCCCCAACCTGCTGGATGCTCTCCGCCCACTCGGACTGGGATGGAACAGCGTCCGGCATGCTGGCGACTTCACCGACACGCGGCTGGATCTCAAACCCCACGCCGGACGTTACGAGGGCGGAACCTACAACATGCCCGGAATCGCCGGCCTGGCCGCCAGTCTCGAGTGGCTCAACCAGCTGGGCATCGAACGCATCAGCAACCGGATTCTTGACCTGACCTCTTTCCTTTGCAGACGGCTCGAGTCGTTGGGAGCCACCGTGGCCAGCGATCGCCGTCTCGAACACTCCTCGGGAATCGTGTCCTTCTCGATCCCCGAGCGGACTCCACGGGAAGTACAACGTGAGTGCCGCGCCCGAGGTGTTGTCGTGAATTCCCGGGACGGGCGGCTGCGGGCCAGCCCACACGCCTACTCGAGCACCGATGACATCGAACGCCTGATCGACGTCATCGGCTGAACAATCATGGCTGTCTATTCGGCACCGCCCAGGGGCCGTCCCACCGACCGCAACAACGCCACCTGTTCGCGATTGAACCCGATGATGGCCTCGAGCCGGTCCTGTCGTGCCTGCGACAGCGCCTCGACGGCCTGTTGTGCTTCCAGCGGCAGTCCAACCAGGCTGCGGATACGCAACCTGTGCAGCCGCAGCGATTCTCCGGCCTGCTTGAGACGCTCCTGAGAGATCATCAGCCGCCGCCGACTGGCGACCAGCCGGTGCCACGCCGTGGTGACTTCCGTCACCACAACGTCTCGCGTTTGAGACAGCGACAATGCTGCCTGCCGTTCCCGACTGGCGGCTGTCGCACGAGCCGCGTCTGTCCCCAGGCCAAGATTCTCGATTTCCCAGACAGCCAACACGTCAAAATCGGCGCGGCCATCCATCTGACCCATCTCGTTACCCGCACCACCGGCGAACCCACCGGCCGAAACTCCCAGCAGAACGTGCGGCAACCACGGTCGCCACTTCGCCGCCGACTGGGCCGCCCCCGCAGCATCGACACCAGCTCGCAACGCCTCCAATTCAGGCCGTGCCACCAGTGCGCCATCGACCAACCGCTCCAGCGTGTCGGACTCCTCCAGCAACTCCACCGGCACGGCTTGTTCCTCGAGCGCAAACAGCGTTGTGGCCGGATCCAATCGCAGTTGTCTTGCCAGCTCAGCGGACGCCACTGCGACATCACTCTCGGACATCGCCAATCGTTGCCGGCGTCGTTCGACGTCGGCAGCAATCCGTGACGTGTCGGCATTCGACCCCTTTCCGGCGGTCACAAATGCCCGGGTCTGTCGTAACAACGCATTGGCATCGTCGAGATCAACACGCCGGTTGGCCCGTTGCCCCTGGGCCTCAACCAGGCCCATGTATGCCAGTGCCGCATTCCGCAGCGTGTCATTGAAAATCACGGACTCCCGGGCGAGGACAACGTCGAGCTGCTGACGAGCAACCAGGGGCTGAAAGATCGCATCCGCCAAAGACAGATCAACGCTCATTCGCAACGGACCACCACCGCCACCGGCCAGTGGTGCCATGCCTGTTCGAGCCCCCCCACCAACAAACACCGAACTGCGTCGCACGTCGGTGACGCTTCCTGATGTCGCCTGCAATTGCCCCGAGTGTTGCGTGTAACCCATTCCACCAATCAGCGACGGCATCCACATTGCTTCAGCCGCATCGACCGCCGCGCGCGCTTCGCGAACCCGTTCGGCGGCCAGTTCGATGTTCCAATTCTGGGCACCCGCCAACCTGAGTGCGGTCGGCAGATCGACCGGGAAGGGAGCCACCACATCTTCACCCGGCTTTTTTTCTGGTCCTGCTCGCCATGCCGAAACCGGTTGAATTTTCTGGCGACCTTGTCCTGCGATTTTCTCCGGAACGGTCGTCGACTTGTCCGCCGAAACCGATTCGTCAGCAGCCCGCTTGAGCCGGCCGGACACCAGGTCCACGGGCGAATCGGGGGCCTCGTCGCCGACGCCCATCGCCACGTGCACTTCGCACCCGCAAATCACCACGAGACTGCTCACCAGCAGGATCGCCAGGGCGGTTCGGCTTTGATCGAGGACAACAGGTTTCATCACGTCACTCGGCTTTAATTCCAACCGGGCCAGAGCACGGTTTCGGCAGGTTTTTGCGTTTCCACCCACTCGCGTTTTGTTTTGTTGGATTCGTTTCAATTGCGACATCTCAATAGGCCGAGAGATCTCCAACTCGAACCTGGTCACCGGGCTTGAGTTCGCCGATGGCCCCCACTCGCTCCTGGTCCACCGCAACAGTTTCCACCAGGACGCGCCGATTGCCGGCTGTTCCTTCGACCACAACGACGAACGAACGTCCCTGCTTGTCGGTACCAACCGCCGCCGAGGGAACAACCGGAAGCTTGTCCTCACCGGTCCACTCCCTGGCCAGGACACTCAACGTCCCGAACTGTCCGATGGACAACCGTGTTCCGCCATCCGAATCCAGGTTGTCCACGTGCATTTCAATTCTCATCTTGCGAGACGACGGGTCCAGGGCCATCGCGGAACGGTCCACCTGGCCGCTCACCGATGCCCCACGTTGGAATCCACCGATGTGATGAAAGCGGGCCTTCCCTCCTGTACGAACCACGTTGATCTGCGAGGGCGGAACAAAACCCACAATCCGAACGCGGTCGATCCTTGCCACTTCAAACAGGGGACTTCCCGACTCGCTGCTTCCCGCTGGCCTCACAAAGGCTCCCGGATCCACGTGTCGGGCGACCACCACTCCGTCGAAAGGCGCCTTGATCAAGCGATAGGAATTCAGGGCCTCGAGCCGCTTGACGCCAGCTTCGGAGACGTCGGCTTCAGCATGAGCCTGGTTCACATCGGCCTCGGCCTTCTTGATGTTCGCCGCTGCCGTCACGACCTCGGCCTGTGTCGCCTGTACGGCAGCCTTCGCCGCCGTGTGACGGAACCTGGCTTCGTCCTGCTTGTCGAGATCTGCGGCTCCCATCTTGACCAGTCGCGAGATTCTCTGGAGTTCAATTTCTCTCAACGCCCTCAGGGCCTGTTTTTCTACCAGGGACTGCCGCACCTGGGCTTCCATCGAGCGGGCAATTTCTACAGCAGCTTTGGCCTGGGCCACTTCTGCCAGGGCCCGACGTTTTTGGGCCTCCTTCTCGCGAAACTCCTCGGCCAATTCCGGAATGTGCAATTCCGCCAGCACACTGCCGGCCACCACGGTGACGCCAATATCAATCTCGGTGTCCCCTCGACGGCCAATCGTCTTGACATACCCCGCCTGCTTGGCCACCAGCACTGTTGATTCGAAACCAATCACGCTGGCTCCGGGCAGATCCGCCACCGTCTCCTGGTGCACAATCCACTCGACCGGCTGAACCGTCGTCGCAGCCACCTCGAGAATCTCGTCACCGGGAGGTTCGGTGGAATCGACTCGAGCCCCTCCTCCTTGTGACTGATCACAACCGGACAAAACGGGCAGTCCCACGCAGATCACCGTGGCAACCAGGTAGCACCACACGGGCCTTGATTTTTTCGTTTCATGCATCGGCATCACTCTCCGGCGTCACTCGACACGCTCGGCAACCTGCTGGCCCATTGCCATCAGGCCCACGCGGCATCCAGGTCCTCGGTTTTGTCTTTTCGTCGCTTGACCAGCACGTACAAACAAGGAACCACGAACTTGGGCAACAGCGTGGCGGCAATCACACCTCCCACGATCGTCCGGGCCAGTGGCACATCGGCCTCACCTCCAGCAAAGCCAATCGCCATCGGCAACAGGGCCAAAATTGTCGTCAGGGATGTCATCAGAATCGGACGAAAACGGACCAGCGCAGCATCGACGATGGCTTGCTCAACGTCCGCACCTTCCTGCAATCGTCCATTCGCAAAATCGAGCAAAACGATGGTGTATTCGACCACGATCCCGATCATCATGATGATGCCCATGAACGACTGAATATTCAGACGGGTGCCGGTCAGTTTCAGGATCAACGCCACACCGATGAATCCCAATGGCACTGTCACCATCACGATCATCGGGTCGACAAACGACCGGAACTGGCCAACCATCACCAGGTAGACCAGCACGGTGGCCAGCAACAATCCCACGGCAAAATCGACGAACGAGTCTCGCATCGAACGGATTTCTCCGTGCAGTTCGATCGTCATCCCCGCGTAATCACCACCGGTGATCTGGAATCGCGTCGGGCGGTTCAAGCCAATTGCCGAGAGGACTCGCTGGAACCACTGAGGGTATCGCGACGAGGCCGCCCGCGAATCACGGACCGGCCGCAACTTGAGTCCCGGATGCAGCGCGAGCCGATCCTCGACCTCGGCCACCACGCTACCCAGGTCGAACTCGGGTTCAACATTGGCAAACACGTCGGTCACCCGCGTGATATTGCGATGATTGATGACCCCCGGACCGGTTTTTGTCGTGTCGAACTTCGCGATGTCATTCAGGTAGACCGGTGTCCCGTTTTTGTCCTCGCGAACGACAATCATTCGCAACGTGTCCAGCGAATTGATGCGTTCCTCGGGATACTGCGACCCCAGGAAGTAGTGGTTGCCGTTGGAGGGATCGATCCAGAATGCCGGATCGAAATTGATCGAACTGTTGGTCGCACTGACCAGGGCTTCCATCGTCTCCTGGGGTGTCACCCCGTGATCCGCAGCAGCAACCCGATCGATCTCGACTTCGATCATCGGATAATCGGTCCGCTGGGCCACTCGTACATCGGTTGCACCCCGCACCTTGCTGATCGTTCCGGTCAACTTGTCGGCTATTTCGTGAGCCTTCTCGAGGTCATAACCGGCGATCTGCAGATGAATCGGAGACGGCTCGCCCATGTTCAAGGCAGCCGTCAGAATTCCTCCGGTGTCGAACGCAAACTCGACCGAGGGAAACCTTTTCCTCAATCGTTTGCGAA
This sequence comes from uncultured Planctomycetaceae bacterium, assembly GCA_963933195.1. Classification (GTDB taxonomy): domain Bacteria; phylum Planctomycetota; class Planctomycetia; order Planctomycetales; family Planctomycetaceae; genus UBA8437. Next base: position 3,432 of record CAWVUS010000235.1, on the reverse strand, counting down.
GCCGCTGCACCAGGGCGAAGACATCCATCTTTTCCTGGCCTCCCAACTGCACCAGGATGAACGAATCCATCGCTCCAGTGTTGGGAGTGTAGGCCGCCGGCCAATCCATCAGGACGCCGATATTGGAGATCAACATCTTGCAATTGGACGCCGCCTGAGCCCGCTTCACTTCCGCGCCGGTCAATTGCCGAGCCTGTCCTCCTGCGAACTTGTCACGGGTCACCGGATAAATCGCCTCGGCCGGATTCCCCGGGGCCGGATCGCCAATCACGGCAACAATCTCGTTCTCGACCGCCTCTACCAATTCCTCGGATTTCTCGATCCTGGTCCCCGACGGGGCCCGAACGTAAATCGTGAATTGGCCGGCATCCACCGGTGGAAACAGCTCGGTCCCGGTCTGACTCATCACCACCAGCGACGCCACAAACAGGACCGCAGACACGCCCAGCACGGCCCACTTGAATCGCAGCGAAGCCAGCAACAAAACACGATACCCACGGACCAGCCAACCTTGGTCGGTCATCACCGGTGCGTCATCACCTCCGGTAGTCGGCAACGACGACGGCTCGAGAGCGTCCTGGTCAACGACCTGCTTGCGGCCCATCAACTTGGCGGCCGCAACCGGAACAAAGAAAATCGCGATCAGGTAACTGGCGATGACCGCAAACAGAACGGCCATGGCCAGCGGGGTGAAGAGAAACTTCGCCAGGCCAGACAGAAAAATCACCGGGAAGAACACGACCATGAACGTAATCGTCGACACCAACAACGGCACCGAGACTTCCCGGGTACCCTCCCAGGCCGCTCGCAACCGCCCCTTGCCAGGCATCAACATGTGACGTTCGACGTTGTCAAGCACCACGATGGCCTGGTCGATCAGGATCCCCACCGCCAGCGCCAGACCTCCCAGGGTCATCGCGTTGATCGTGTTGCCGGTGAAATACAGGCCGATCAACGAGGACAGGATCGAAACGGGGATCGCGATGATGATCACCAGGGTTGAACGAAGATTGCGGAGGAAGACGAGAACAACCAACCCGGCAAACACCGCCCCGAGAACTCCAGCAATCCACAGTGCATCAATGCTCTCGCGGACCTTGACCGACTGGTCCATGACCACCTCGAGCTTGAGATTGGCCATCTTTGGCCCCATCACCGGATCGTTCCGCTTTTCATCCTGCAACCGCGAGAGAATCTCGCCCAGCTTGTCGTGGATCCGGTCGACGATCGCGATCGTGTTGGCACCTGGCTGGCGATACACCGGCACGTAGACCAGCGTGCGACCATTGACCCGCACGATGTTGGTCTGGATTTGCCTCGTGTCCTTCACCTCGCCGATGTCGCTGAAGAGAATTGGCTCTCCGTTGGCGCCGACGGTGACCGGGGCCTTGTTCAATTCCGAGACACGATCGGGGATCGCGTTGGTGTAGATATAGAATTCTCGGTCCTGGATCTTGGCGCTGCCGGCGGGAATCAGCACGTTTTGTCGCCGCAGGGCCGCGTGCACGTCACGAATTGTCAGCCCGTGAGCTCTCAGCTTTTCCGGCTCGACATAACAGAGAATCCGCCGCAGCGTTCCCCCGTTGACAGCCGGGGCAATCACACCGGATATCGACTGCAGGTTGTTTCTCAGGTTCTTGTACGCAACGTCGTAGAGTTCCGCGTCGGTCATGTTGGGGTTTGAAACCGAGACCAGGCACAAGGGGACACTGGCTGTCGGATCAAAGGGCATCACCATTGGCGGGATTGTGCCCGGCGGCAGATAGAACATGTCGCTCATGGCGTACATGCTGACCTGGCTCAGGGCTTCCGACTGGCTGACCTCCGGATGAAAGAAATCCTTGACGATGCAAACCCCCTGCATCGCCTTCGCCTCCTGGTGCTCGATCCCTGAACTCTGGCCGGTCCAGCGTTGCAGGCGACTCATGATGTCCTGCTCCATCACCTCCGGAGGCATCCCGGGGTAGAAGCAGACGATCTGCGCTGCCGAGGTGGTAAACGTGGGCAGCAAGTCGGCCGGGATCCTCGCCAAGCTGACCGTGCCAATCACGGCGACGATCAGCACGTGCACGACCACCAGGTAGGGATTCTTTAGCGCAGCTCGAATCATCCGACTGTTTCCGCAAGTGATTGGCGACGTGACAGTTGGGAACCACCGCCGCACAAATTCCCACAATCGAGCACGGGGTCGGGATTGTTGTTGAGTTCTTCGAATCGTGCAATCCGCATTTCCGGCACAACCGGGACGGCTTCGGCCAAGTCGGCCTCAGCAGCAACCTGCCTATGCAGTTGTGTGGGAACGCAACCCGACTAATCCTAAAAGACACCGCGATCCGTTGGGTCGCGTTGGGCAAACTCGTCCCGTGTCCACTAGACCCTCACCAGGCTCGACAACAATGATTTTTTTCCGTCTCACAATGCTCGGAACCATCCTGCTGTTCCTTGCCACAGCGGCCCCCCTGGCCGCCCAGAATGCCGCGGCCCCAGCGGCCGGTCCGTTGGCCAGGCATGTCGATCGGGCTATCGATGTATCGAGCCGCCGTTTCCTGACCATCGAACACCACTCACCCTGGCAGATCCTCCACGGCGTGCTTGCACTCCGACAAAATTTCGTGATCAACAGACCCGGCGGCAAGATGGGCGACCGTGTCCGCGCCATCAACTGGATCAGCCAGGGGGCCAGTTATCGTGGTACCCCGCTGTTCCGTCGCACCGAATATGGAGCCGAGGCCCAACCCTACACCCAGCCCTACGAATTCGAAGGACATCCCAACCAGTTCCTGGCCATCCTGACCATGTCGCGGTTGCCCGCCACTCACACTTTTGCCGTGGCCAACAGCCCCGACCGGCAAACTGTATCGATCGCGCAAATGGTCAAGCATGCCCAGGCCAACGTGAACGATCGCGAAGAAATCACCTGGACGCTCTGGGCCCTCGCACACTACCTGCCACCGGACTCCCGCTGGAAAAACGCCGCCGACGAACCCTGGAGCATCGAAAGACTGGTGCAGATCCAGCAGTCCGAATCGCTCGACGAGGCCGCCTGCGGAGGCACACACGGACTCTTCGCCCTGACCTACGCCCGCAACGCCTATCGTGATGCGAACAAGGGCCAGGTCCGGGGAGCGTGGCTGGAGGCCGACCAGAAAATTCGTCGTCACATCGAAGAGGCCAAGATCTACCAGAACGGTGACGGAACGTTTTCGGCCAGCTACTTCCTGGGCCCTCACCAGAGCCAACAGTTCCAGGAACGTATTGAAACCTCAGGCCACACGCTCGAATGGCTCGTAATGGCAGCCACCGACAAGCAGCTCAAGTCCGAGTGGATGCGACGTGGCGTGGCCGCCGTGGCCGCCGACCTGAACCTCCACGCCGACAAGACAGTCCAGTGTGGCCCGCTTTACCACGCACTCCACGGCCTGGTCCTGTACC
>CAWVUS010000234.1:0-8665 GCA_963933195.1 uncultured Planctomycetaceae bacterium | reverse complement strand
AGGTGGTTGTGGGGTTGAGCGTTCATGGGCATGGAGAACGTGGGGGGGGGGAGTGGAAACGGGTGTGGCGTCTATGGCTTCGGGGGCGTGTCGGCGGGTGCCGCCGGCGCCTCCAGCAGTGTGCCGACTGCCTGGACTCGCTTGTGATCACTCTGAACATCGATCAGCACGTTGTCACCGAAGAGGATGTTCTGGCTGTTCGATTCACCCAGGGCAACGGCCTTGGGCTTGACGCTCGAGAACAGGTTGCCGCTGACGACGACATCACGGGTGGATTCGAGAGTCAATCCGGCGGCGGCTTCGTCGTTCTTTTTCCGTTTGATGCCCCCGGCACCGATGTAGCTGTTCGAGAAATTGTTGCCGGTGATCGTGATTCGTCCGCTGCCGGGACCGACCCGCACGGCGTGTGTTTTCATGATGGTGAGGGTGTTGGCACTGATGGCACAGCCGTGAGCGTCACGCAGATCGATGCCACCGCCGTTGTGGGCAATGACGTTTGCCGAGACGGTGTTGCCGTAACAGTCCCGGTCCATGATCACGGCGAACCCATTGCATTCCTCGATCATGTTCCCCGACAGGACAGATCCGTAGGTGTTCTCGATGATCACCCCGTGTCGCAGATGGTCGTCGATGCAGTTGCCGGTCATGCAGAGGTTGAAGCCGTCTGTGCAACTGAGTGCATCGTTGTTCTCTTCGAACTGGTTGCTCGAGACAACGATGTCATGGCATCCCAGCAGGTTGAGGCCGACCTGCTTGTTGTAGGTGATCAGGCTGTCGGAAATCCGGGGATCCTCGTAGCAGTGGTCCAGTCGCAGTCCATCACCACCATGTTCGCTGACGGTCAGGCCCTGGACGAACAGTTCATTGATCCACATCGCGACGATGCCGTGACCGCTCTTGGCTGTTCCGGTCAACCGGAAGTCTGCCAATCGCACTCGCCACAACCTGTCGGCACTTTTGACCTGGTCTCCATCAGCGTGTTGTACGACCAGGGCGGGTTGTCCACTGGTGTTGGCGTTGTGGATGTGTGTGGCGGTGCCGGCCCCGACGAGAGTGACATCGGGCCTCGAGAGGACCAATGGGCTGGTGATTTCGAAGTGTCCAGGTGGCAGTCTGACGATACCACCCTCGGGGGGCACCGCATCCAGGGCCGCCTGGAGTGTCGGGAAACGGCTGGCGTCGATTTCCGATCGGGCGCCTGGCAGCGACTTGTTGGCGATCGGCCCGGCCCCCAACGGGGGCAACAGTTGTGCGGCCAGGCCGCAGGCAACGACCACCGACGCCATGCAGGCAGGAACCGACAGCGGCACGTTTTGTAGCAGACGACTCATCGGAAGATCCTCACGCTGGTCCAACCTGTCAACAGATCTGGTTGGCAGCGTACGAGGGGTCCGGGAGAGGGTCAAGCAGCCCGAAAAATTGCTGGGGCTAGACGGGCTCGTGGTCGCCGTTGGGGAACAGTTTCAAGCCCGGTCCGGCGGATTCCGGCGAGATCGAGAGTAGCCTGAGGCAGACGGGGTTGCCCTGGTAGCTGGCCGTCAGGGAGACAAACGAGCGGTCGTCTCCGTTTTCATCGCCGGCCACGGGGAAGACCATCCAGTGAGAGTCCTGGACGTCGTCGAGCAGGTCGATCAGTCCGAGCAGGTCGAAGCGAAAGTCGGGAGGGTCGAGTCGTCCGTCGTCCCGACCCCCGATCACCTCGGTGTCGCCCAGGAACAGGTAGATCATCCAGTGTTCCTCGGTCGGCCAGCAATCAAAGCCGACTCGAGAGACACTCATGAGTGGTTCGAAGAGATCCGCCGCCCGGTCGATCAATTCGACCAGCCACGTCGGACGGGAGTCACCGCTGCGGGGGCCTCGATTTTCGAGGTTCCTCAGCAGGTGGTTGTTGGGCATGTGCGAGTGGCTCACGGAAAACCCCGTTGGCGGCATCTCTCGAAGAAGTCAATCAAGTTGGGCAGGTGTGAGTATCGGGGTATTCTTGTGGCGACACGTACACGAACTTCCCGTGCGGTCGCAGATACTGTCAGTGTGTGTCGGTAGGTCGGGACGTATCGAGAGTGCCAGTCGGTTGCGGAAGGGGACGTGGTGGGGCGGTACCGGGAGAGAGGTGGGGAAACCGCCGGGAACGTATTTTTTTTCGGCTTGGACCCAAGACGGCGTTTTTTCCCGGTCTGAGGTGGTCCGGAAGTGCCAATTGGGCCGGAAAAACCGGCCAGGACGCCACGGGTTGCTTCGCGCCGAGCACCCTCTACAATCGGACGTTTCCCCCTCGCGAAATCTCCGTTTCCTCAAGACGGGCTTCGCAACTGCTTCTCTCGAGGTCCCTGCCGTGGACGACGCGATCCGCAAGGCGAGCGTGTTGATCGAGGCGTTGGGCTGGATTCGCCAGTTCCGGGACCGTTACGTCGTGATCAAACTGGGCGGGAGTGCTCTGGAGGTCCCCGAGAGTGTCAACAGCCTGCTGACGGATGTGATTTTCATGGAAGCTGTCGGCATGAAGCCGGTGCTGGTTCATGGTGGAGGCAAGTCGATCAGCCGTGCGATGACCGAGGCGGGCATCGAGTCGAGATTTGTCCAGGGGCGTCGCTACACCGACGAGGAGACGCTGCAAATCGTCTCACGGGTGCTGGGCGAAGAGATTGCCGGTGCGCTGATCGATGAGATCACCCGGCAGGGAGGACGCGCGGTGCGGTTGTCCGGTCCCGGTCCCAATTGCCTGGTCGCGGAGCCGCTGACGCTGGAGGACGAGGACGGCGAGGTGGTGGAACTGGGCCGCGTCGGACAAGTGGTCGAGGTGGATGTGGAGATGATCGCGGGCGCGTGTGCCGAGAAGAAGATTCCGGTATTGCCGAGCGTGGCCCGTGATCGTGATGGTGAGTTGTTCAACGTCAATGCCGACACCGCAGCGGCGGCTGTGGCACGAATGCTGGGAGCCGAAAAACTCGTGTTCCTCAGTGACGTTCCTGGCATCTACGCCGACCGTGAAGACCCCGACAGCCTGCTCGGCCACCTCAACATGTCCGCGTGTCATGACCTGATCACCGAGGGGGTGATTGACAGCGGGATGGTGCCCAAGGTTGATGCGGCACTCGAGGCATTGCAGGCCGGGGTGCAGAAGGTTCATATCGTTGATGGCCGGATGGCGCATTCGGTCCTATTGGAAATCTACTCGGACACCGGAGTGGGCACCGAGATCGTTCTGTAACAGGCCGATTGGCCCCGGATGGGGCTGGTGATCCCAGGGGGAGAAGCACGTGATGGACAGTTCAGCCAAACGTTCAAGCCAGGAGACGATCGCGCAGTTCCAGCAACACGTGATTCCCAACTACGGCCGTTACCCGATTAGCCTGGTGCGGGGTGAGGGGTCGTCGGTGTGGGATGCCGAGGGGAACCGGTACCTCGACCTGTTCCCGGGCTGGGGCTGCAACATCCTGGGCCATTGTCCGCCGCGGGTGGTCGCTGCCGTCCAGGAGCAGGTGTCGCGATTGGTTCACATTCCCAACACCTGGTACACCGAACCGCAGGGTGAGTTTGCCGAGGCGCTGTGCACTCGTGGGTTTGGACAGGCTTTCTTTTGCAACAGTGGGGCCGAGTCGATCGAGGGAGCGTTGAAACTGGTGCGATTGCACGGGGCCGAAACCGGTCGCTACCGCGTCATCAGCTTTTACGACAGTTTCCACGGCCGAACATTCGGGGCCACCACGGCGACGGCTCAACCGAAGTACCACGAGGGTGTTGGCCCATTGATGGCCGGTTTCGATTACGCCCCGTTCAATGACCTGGAGAGAGTCCGCGAATTGGCTGGGTCGGAAACCTGCGCGATCCTGGTCGAGCCGATCCAGGGCGAGGGAGGAGTGAACCTGCCGAATCCGGGATTCCTGGAGGGGTTGCGTGAGGTGGCTGATGCCTGCGGAGCCTTGCTGGTATTCGACGAGGTGCAGACAGGCATGGCGAGGACAGGTGCCTGGTACGGTTACCAACAGTACGGGGTGCAGCCGGACGTAATGACCGTTGCCAAGGGATTGGCCGGTGGCGTGGCTTGTGGTGTGGTGATCGCCAGGCACGAGTATTCCGGTAGCCTGAAACCTGGCATGCACGCCAGTACGTTTGGTGGCAATCCGCTGGCGATGGCCGCGGGGCTGGCGACAGTGGAGACGATCGAGGAGGACGGCTTGCTGGAGAATTGCCAGGTGATGTCGGACCGGTTTGCCGGTCGTCTCGAGGCACTTCGAGACGAGTTGCCGATTATCCGCGAACTGAGAATCCAGGGGATGATGATCGGCGTGGACTTGTCGATCCCCGCCACTCCGGCGGTCGGCAAGTGCATGGAGCGTGGCGTGTTGGTCAACGCGACTCACGACACGGTGCTCCGCTTGTTGCCCGCGCTGAATATCACCGCCGAGGACGTCGATGCAGGCTGTGACGTGATTGCCGAAGTGTTGCGCGAGATGGCGGCCGAGGCCGAGGCGAGTGATGCTGTGATCGCGGTGCCCGAGGCCGTCAGCGAGGCTGACACCGAGGCTGGGGAGGAGAGCCAGACGTCCGACCAGCAGGAGCACGAGGAGACAGCAGGAATCTCCGGCGATGAGAGCGATAGGCCAGCAATTGAAGATATTGCCGAGGACACGTCAGAGGCTGGCGAGGTCGAAGGGGGAGAGGGTGAATCATGAGGCATCTGACGTCGTTATTGGAACTGACGGCTGAAGAGATCGACGAGATCCTGGGGCTCGCGTCGTCGCTGAAGGTATCGGCAGTCGAAGGTGTTCGGCCGTCCCGTTTGGCCGGTCGGGTGCTGACGCAGATTTTCGAGAAGCCGTCGTTGCGAACCCGTGCGAGTTTCGATGCGGCCATGGCGCACCTGGGAGGCAGTAGCCAGTTCTTTTCGGCCAAAGATGCCGGCCTGGGTGGCCGCGAATCGGTCGAGGATGTGGCCCGGGTGATCAGTGGCTACTCCGATGTGCTCGTGCTGAGGACATTCTCCCAGACGATGATCGAACGATTTGCCGAGATGGCCAGTTGTCCCGTGATCAACGCCTTGTCGGATGACCGCCATCCGTGCCAGGCCCTGACCGACTTGTTGACGATTCGCGAGACGTGTGGGACGTTGGCCGGCCGTCGGCTGGTGTTCGTGGGTGATGGCAACAACGTGGCCCGATCCCTGGCCATCGCCTGTGGCCGCATGGGTGTTTCTATGACATTGGCTGCCCCGGAGGGGTACGAGTTTGACGAAGAATTCCTTGGCCTGTTGGCCCAGGAGGTTCCCGGTCACGATGTGACGATCGAGCCCGATCCAGTAGCGGCGGTCGCCGCGGCAGATGTGATCTACACGGACGTCTGGGCCAGCATGGGACAGGAGTCGGAGAAGTCCGAACGGGAGGCAGCGTTTTCGGGCTACCAGGTCGACGGTGCACTGTTGTCCCGGGCTCCGGAGGGATGTTGTTTCATGCACGACCTGCCGGCACGTCGGGGGTTGGAAGTGAGCGATGAGGTGATCGATGGCCCTCAGAGCGTCGTGTTCGAGCAAGCCGAGAACAGGATGCACCTGGCCAAGGGACTACTGGTTTGGTTGTTGAGTGAGTGAGGACAGCATGTCACGACATGATGGACGCGTGGTGGATCAGTTGCGGGCGATCGAGGTGACGCGAGGGTTCACCGGTTCGGCTCCAGGTAGCGTGTACATCCGTGCCGGACGCACGACGATCCTGTGTACCGCGAGCGTTGATGAGAGTGTGCCTCCGTGGAAGGACGACCCGGACAATCCCTCGGGGTGGGTCACCGCCGAGTACAGCATGTTGCCGGGCAGCACCGCTCCGAGGAAACGTCGCGAACGTCAGAAGATTGATGGGCGTTCCAGCGAGATTCAGAGGCTGGTCGGTCGCAGCCTGCGGGCGGCCGTCGATTTTTCGGCCCTGGGAGCCCGCACGATCACGATCGATTGTGATGTGCTCGAAGCCGACGGCGGCACGCGGACGCTTTCGATCACTGGTGGTTTCATCGCGCTGGTGGATGCCGTGGCCAGCGTTCCGGAATTGGCTGGCCGGCAGGGAGCCGTGTTCACCGATTCGGTGGCCGCCGTCAGCGTGGGGATTGTCGATGGCGAGCCGGTGTTGGACCTGGACTATGTCGAGGACAGTGCCGCCGAGGTGGATCTCAACGTCGTGATGACCGGTTCGGGTGCTTTCGTCGAGGTGCAGGGGACGGCCGAGTCGGGAGCGTTTTCCCGAGACTTACTCGATCGTCAACTCGATTTGGCGACCGCGGGCATTGCACAGCTGACGTCGATCCAGAAGGAGGTCCTGGGCGAGAGATGGCCTCTGGACGCATAAGCGGCCTCCTGCTACGATCCCGCCGCTTTGTGACGGACACCAACTCTCCACTGCTCTCATCTCGCACGGTACGAAGGGACTCGCTCGTGCGCCCCGCAAGTTTATTTCTCCCTCGATCACTTCCTGCCCGGTTGAGCCTGGGCTTGGCCATCCTGCTTGTGGCTGTGGCGGTTTCGCCTCGTATTGTCTCGGCGGCCGGAATCGAAGCGGTTCGCGGCAAACGGTACCAGATCACGCCCAGGCACGGTCCCTGGATGATCTTCGTGGCCAGTCTCCAGGGTGACACTGCCCAGCAGGCGGCCGACACGCTGGTCTATGAACTCCGGCGTCTTGGCATTCCCGCCTACACGTTTTCCCAGGCCGAGCGGACCGGCCGTTTGAACACGTCGGATCGCGTGGGACGTTCAACTCGTCGCGAATTGACCACCAGGCATTCGGCGATCTCGGTGATTGCCGGAAACTACCCCGCCGTCACCGACTGGCGGGCTCAAAAGACGTTGAAGTACATCAAGCGGTTCCAGCCCAAGACGATCACCGGCGGGACCTACATGAAGACTCCGGGGCGACCGAGTCCTTTCAGTGGAGCTTTCCTGGTTCGCAATCCGCTGATGCCGGCCGGCAAGAAGCCGATCAGCAATCTCGTTCGCCAACTCAATCGTGGAGAACCCCACACGCTGCTGGGAAACCGTGGTCAGTACACCCTGATCGTCGCCACGATGATGGGACGTTCTCAAACGGTCCAAGAGACCGGTTTGCTGCAGGCGAAACAGACTTTCCGCATCGGTGACAGCCTGGACCAGGCGGCCGACAAGGCCCGTCGGCTGGTGAAAATTCTCAACGACAAACGCTACCTGGCCAAGCTGTCCCGCAGCAATCCGCAACTGACGGATATCCTGGCCCGCGATCAATTCAAGGCATTCGTGCTGCACGAACGTTACCGGTCGGTCGTGACGGTTGGTGAATTCACTTCGAAGGATGATCCAGGAATCCGTCCCCTGCTTGAATTGTTCCGCGCCAAGCAGAAGCCTGATCCGCGAACCGGCGAGCAGACCCTGGCTCCGGAATACATCCTGGTTCCCGGCGCGAGTCGTTCCAACCCGCTGGACCAGGTCCTTCCCTTCGATCCGAATCCGCGCATGATGCCGGTGCCGAGATTGAAGTGAGGAATCCAGCGTGACGACTCCCTTGCTGGTGATCGCCAGTCGCAATGTGAAGAAGGTCGGCGAGATAGCCGAATTGCTGGCTCCTCAAGGGGTGGACGTCAGGAGTGTCAGCGAATTCGACGATGTGCCGGACGTGGTCGAGGATGGCACGACCTTTGGTGAGAATGCCGCGCTGAAGGCAACACAGACGGCTCGGTTCTTGGGCCAATGGGCCCTGGGCGAGGACAGTGGCCTGTGCGTTGACGCACTCGATGGTGCCCCGGGCATCTACTCGGCCCGGTTCAGTGGTGAGGAAGCTACCGATCTGGCCAATAACCAGTTGTTGATCGAGCAACTGGCCGATGTGCCCGCGGCCAAGCGTGGCGCCCATTATGTCTGCCACGTGGCGCTGTCGGATCCAGAAGGTGGTGTGCGTTTGAGTGTCGAGGCCCACTGCCACGGACGGATCGTTGACGAGCCTCGCGGGGAGAACGGATTTGGCTACGACCCGCATTTTCTGTTGCCGGAGTACCACCGGACATTCGGTGAACTGGCAGCGGTGGTCAAGCGGCACCTCAGCCACCGGGCGCGCGCGTTCGAGCGGTTGATTCCCGAGTTGGTCGGAATTCTTGGCGGTTAGGCCGGGACGCGATCGGTCGCGGGAACCAGTGCGTCGAGGACGCCGTTGACGAAATCCGGACTGCGGGCGTCACCGAAGGTCTTGGCCAACTCGACGGCTTCATCGAGCACCACTCGGAAGGGGACGTCACTGTGGAGCAGTTCCCATGCGGCAAGACGAAGGATATTGCGGTCGGTGCCGGCCATCCGCTCCAGCGACCAGTTGTCCGAGTGTGATTTGATTCGGCGGTCGAGTTCAGCCTGGCGAGTTGTGACGCCCTTGAGGAGTTGACCGGCAAAGGCTCGTAGTTCCGGGTCGTCCACTTCGTCGTTAAGGAATTTAACAAGGGCCGACTGCGGCATTTCCGGATTGAGGTCAATCTGGTAGAGGGCCTGCAGGGCAGCTTCTCGGCCGCGCCGACGGCGGGGATCGGGTCGGTCTTCGGTCGTCATCATCTCGACGTCCTCTTCATCCTCGCTTTCGGCTTCAGCTTCGACTTCAGCTTCGACTTCAGCTTCGGCTTCAGCTTCGACTTCAGCTTCGACTTCAGCTTCGACTTCAGCTTCGACTTCAGC
>CAWVUS010000233.1:0-8700 GCA_963933195.1 uncultured Planctomycetaceae bacterium | reverse complement strand
GCGGACGATGCAGCGTCAGCCGCACCGCATCGCGATGTGCGATCAAGTGATGATCGACAAACAACTCGCGCCGCGAACCGATATCAAGCGGCTCCGCAGATCGGGCCTGGGCTGTGGCACACAAGAGAGCAACGACGAAGATGCGAAGTGTCATGAGTTGTCGATTCGATGAAACAGGGATGATCTCCAGCAATTCCATGGTGCCAGATTTGAGCCCAACTCGCCAAGCATCGCATCGCCACCCGGCACGCGGCCCGGGACCATGCCAAGAATGTGAAATCTCCTCGAACACTGTACGCTGAATCCGACTCGACGATTCACCAACCAGCGCACTCCTTCGATGTGAAAGATCTGATGAAAACCAGTCGATCGCGTGGTGCACGATTCGGTCCGTTTGGACTGGTTGCAGTTGTTGGCCTGTTGTGGGCGACGACGTCCGAGGCCGTCACCGTGCGAGACGGTGAGATGCGTGTGACCCGCAGGTGGGTGACCGCCAAGTTGGCTGGCCGGGTCGTGTCTCGTCCCCCGCAGGGTCATCTGTCGGTGGCATTGAAAGCGGGCCGACTGCTGAAAAACATGGCCACCACAAAGGTGTACCACACGGAAGTGGGAGCGCTGCCGTTGAAGATTCGCAACCGGACCTTTCGGCGAGGACTGTACTGTCCCTCGACGGGAAAGATTGTTGTGCATCTGCCAGCCCCGGCGAAACGTTTTGATGCCGTGCTGGGCGTCGATAGCAATCGCGTGCAGAGTTTTTACTCCAACGCCGGTCGTGGACGCGTGATCGGGAGCGTCGAAGTGGCTGGAACCGAACGGTTCCAGTCCCAGGTGCTGCGAGAAGGACTTGCCGGCGTTCCAGTGAGTGTCGAACTCGACGGAGCCACGCAATTCACCCTGGGTTTACGGGATGCCGGCGGTGGCATTGTCGAGCGTGTTGATTTCAACCAGGCGGACTGGGCCGATGCCCGGGTCACCCTGGAGAATGGCCAGACGGTGTGGCTGGGAGACATGCCGGTGGGGCCACTGCACAAGCCACCCACGACCGAGGTGCCCTTTTCCTTCGTTTATGCCGGGCGGCATTCTCGAGAGTTCCTGAAAGATTGGGATCGCACGTACTCGGTCCGAGACCTGGACGCCCGGCGTCGCGAACTGACCCTGGCGTTCAAGGATCCCGACACCGGGTTGGAGATTCGCTGTGTCGCTATCGAGTACCTGCGTTTCCCGGTCGTCGAGTGGAAACTGCTGTTCAACAACACCAGCCAGAAGCCGACTCCCATTATCGAAAAGATCCTGCCTCTCGACGTCAGCGATGAACGCGACAACGAGGGTGAGTTCCTGCTGCACCACAGCAATGGGAGCCCCCATTCCCTGGTCAAGATGTCCGACCCGACCGACTATGCGCCGCGTCAGACACAGCTGGTCCCACGCTTGGTCCATCGTCTCTCATCCAAGATTGGTTTGCCGGCCAGTCACGACCTTCCGTTCTTCAATATCGAGGCGAATGGACGGGGCATGATTTTTGCCATCGGTTGGCCCGGCCAATGGTCGGCCACGCTGACCCGCGACGCGGCACAGCGAGTCCAGGTCCAGGCGGGACAGCAGGGCACGCACTTCAAGCTGTTGCCGGGTGAGGAGGTGCGTACTCCCCTGATCGCGATGTTGCAGTGGCAAGGTGGTGACTGGATTCGCTCGCAGAACCTGTGGCGTCGCTGGATGATCGCACACAACGTGCCACGCACCGCCGATGGTGCATTGCCGCCACAGCACATCGCCGGTTCGAGTTCGGCGCAACTGATGGAAAGCACTGGCGCGACCGAGAAAAACCAGTTGATGTTCATCAATGGCTACATCCGCGAGGGACTTCAGCTTGACTACTGGTGGATTGATGCGGGGTGGTACGACTACACGGACTACTGGCTGAACGTCGGGACCTGGCGGCCCAACAAGAAACGTTTCCCCAACGGGCTGGGTCCGATTTCAAGCCACCTTCACCGCCACAAAAAGAAGCTGATTTTGTGGTTCACTCCCGAATGTGTGACACGTGGTTCGTTCATCGATCGGAAACATCCCGCATGGCTCCTGAAGGGCGGAGCCGAATGGTGGATGGGACACGCGTTGCTCCAGGGGGAATACCCGGCCCACGTGAACGACTCCGGATTGACACTGGTGGAAGATGTCGCGGCTTTTGGAATCGGCAACCCGAGTACGACCGCCATGGGTCGCACGCGGCTGGCCGATGGCCGGTGGCACCTGGTGACTGCGACACGACGGATCGATTCGCAGGCCACGCGCAGTGAATTGAGCGTGTACGTCGATGGGAAACTCGACGCCCTGGCGTTTTCTCCGAACGTGGGACCAATGACGGCCAACGATTCCTGGGGCATCGGGCGGCAATACCAGACCCGCGGCATCCGGGGCGACATCGACGACGTCAGAGTTTTCGATTCCGCACTCTCGGCACAGCAGGTGGCCGACCTGTTTCGTGGAGAGACCCGGATCACTCCCACGCAACATTACGATTTCAATGGTTCGCTTTCCGATCCGGTGGGCAAACGCCACGGCCAGCGAATCGGCACGGGTGACCCCGCGTTTGTGGCAGGTGTATCCGGAAAAAAGGGCGACCAATCGTTGCGGTTCAACAACGACTACGGCGTCAAGATCCCCAACAAGGTGCCGAACAACTTCACACTGTCGTGCTGGGTGCGGATGGATGCGCCACAGCCACCTCCCTATGGACGGGGTGATTTTCGGCTGGTCAATTTTGGTGACCCCGAGGCGTTGCGGGGTATGACCGAACACATCGACAAACAGATCAAGGCACAGGGGGTGGACCTGTTTCGGCATGATGGGATTCCGCCGCTGCAGTACTGGCGTGCCAACGACACCCCGGATCGCCAGGGGATCACCGAGATCAAGCACATCCAGGGACTACTCGCTTTCTGGGATGAACTCCGCAAGCGGCATCCGATGCTGCGAATCGACATCTGTTCCGGGGGCGGCAGCCGCAACGAATTGGAGACATTGCGTCGCGCCGTGCCACTGTGGAGAAGTGACTACGCCTACGAAACGACAGGGATGCAGACACTCACCCATGGCATGTCGCTGTGGATCCCCTACTTCGGCACGGGCATCAACACCTCCGATTCCTATACGTTTCGTAGCCAGATGGCACCGGCCAACAACCTGATCTGGGACGTTCGTCGTCGCGATCTCGACTACGAGGAGTGTCGACGACTGCTGGCCCAGCGTCGACAGGTCGGCCATTTCTACGAGGGCGATTACTATCCGCTGACAGCCCATCGGACGGAGAACGACGTCTGGATGGCGTGGCAGTTCGACAAACCGAGGACCGGCCAGGGCGTGGTCCAGGCCTTTCGGCGTCCCAACAGTTCAGTCACCTCGATGCAATTCCGACTACGCGGCCTGGAATCCCGGGCTCGCTACACGGTGCAAGATCTCGATCGACAAACAACTTCCGAAATGACGGGCGCTGAACTCGCTGAGGATGGATTGTTGATCACCCTCCAGAAACGACGTTCGTCAGCGATGATTCTTTATCGCCGCATCGAGTAGATACGACAATCGCGTCGGGTGGCCAAGTCCTTCGGGTGGCGAGCGAGACACCGATCACCGGGTGTTTTTCTGTCACGTTGCCTCGCGGCGTGCCGTTGCTTGTCGGACACTCTCAACTTGGCCATGCTGTCCCAAGCGCAGCGTTCACCACGACAACTGTTTCAAGAGCGGCGTCGTGGTACGCCAGAACCGCCACCCTGGAAAACGAATCATGCGAGTCCGAACAAGACTGCTTGCAGTTGTCGCGATCACGCTGGCGTTGGCAGCCACCGACGCCTCCGCCGAGCCGTCTCTGAAGTCGATCGAGCAATCCAACTCACTCGAGAACAATCACCAGACCCCACACACGAAATGGGGGAAGCCACTGGCTTCTGGCAGAATCCGGACCCTGTTCATCGTGAACCAGAATCCGAACATCAACGGGCTCCCCCTGAGACACGTGTTGGAGTTGATGCAACGATTCGACATTTCAGGTGATGCCGTCCTGGCAATGACCGGGAAAGGAAAAACCTACGCGGTCACCTACCAGGGAGGAGCAGGTGTCTACGGTGGTGAAACGGGAGCAAAACGACTGAGCGGTTTGCTCAAAAAACCATACGACTGCTATGTCGTTACCGGGCCGGTACTGGGCCACCTGCCCGCCACGTCGCGAACAACCATCCTGAAACACGTCCAACAGGGGGCCGGCCTCGTCCTGCTCTACACCACCGACGACAAGGACAAACCACTGCTGGACCAGTTCCAGCCCTGTGGCGCACCCACAGATTCGCTTGAGGGAATCAAGGTGCGGTGTTTTCAGAGTGGGCGGGGGCGGGTGGTGTCAGTCCAGGGTTACTCGTCCGATGCAACATGGAACGCGTACGGTCCGACAAACACTCAACGCGTATTCGGTTTCCACATCCGCCGCGACCTGTTTTACGAAGCGCAGGGCCGCGCCGTCCTCTGGGCCACCAACCGAGAACCACCGTTGAAGTTCCAGATCGACCTGGGGTCCCAAAGCATTCCCCGCGAGCAACTGGCCTCCCGCAAGATCAAGTTGAGTTGGAACGACAGCACGAAAAACATCCCCCGACGGATTGCCATGCGTATTCGCAGCGAGTCCAGGGGCTCTCAACAACCACGGGTCATCGATGATCCGGGCGCTGCACAGGGGCAGAAAGAATTCCAGTTGCCGACGCTATCGGCAGGCACGTACTGGGTCGATGTCATTGCTGAAGACAAAAATGGCGTCACCGGATCGGCCATCAAGCGGTTCGACGTGACCACCGGGACACGGATTGCGAAAGTCACCCTCGAACGTTCCTCGGGCGAAGCCGGCGATCCAATCACCGGGACAGTTGAGATTGTCGGCCCCGGGATCGACGGAGCCATACTGCGGGTCCACGTGATTGACCGCCACGGTCGTGTCCTGGCTCGCCAGGAATTCCCGAATCCAGGCAACCGGGTCACGTTTTCGCTGGCCAGTGACACGAGGATGCCGGGCTACCTGGGAATCGAGGCTGTCATCGTTCAAGACGGGCACGACGCCTGTTACGGATACCACGGAGATGCGTTCACGATCACCCGTCGTAAACAGGACCAGTGGAACTTCATGGTGTGGGGCCGCCTGTACGCCACCCAGTTCCTGGAACTGGCCGATGACATGCTCGCCGCCAACGGGGTCACCACGCGGATGGAAACAAGCCACGTGCCGTGGTGGTACATGACGCGGGCGGGAATGAATTACACGCCCTACTGCGGCAGCGGCCTGTACCGGCTACCGGACATGGGACCACAGGAACCGACAGTCAGCGAGCATGGAGTTCTTGAACGAGCCGACGGTTGCTGGAACCATGAGCCGGAAGTCTCGGCCCGCCTGAAACAGTGGACCGAGGATGAACGAGATTTCCGCCAACGCGGGGTGCTGGCCTACAGCATGGGTGACGAAGTGGCCGTGTTGGGGTCCTGCCTGCACCCATCCTGCTGGAAGGTCTACCAGGAATGGCTGAAAGCCCAGTACGGCAGCATCAAGGCACTCAACCAGTCCTGGGGCACCTCCTTCAGTGGGTTCACCAAGATTCAACCGATTGTCGATGAAACATCGATCCCCTGGTATCCGAAGCGGTCCCAGCGAATTCCGTGGCAACTGACCTGGGCCAACAACGCGCATTCCTCGCGTGGTCCAACCAGCGGATCAACCGCCTGGAAAGACACCTGGAGAAACTATCCACGCTACATCGATCGAAAATCCTTTCAGTACTGGAACTTTGCCAACTACTGCAGACGGTTCCGTGACGCGGCCCGGCAGATGGACCCGCACGCCCGGTGCGGCGTGGAAGGCAGCGACATCTTCCTGGACGCCGACATCGATGTGATCGTTCGCAACACCGGGTGGTGGATGCCTTACGCAGGAGAAAACGGTGGAACAACAAACGAGGTGATCCGCTCCATCGCACCCGGCGACTACCTGCATGGCAATTTCATGGGCGAGACCACGTTCTGGAGCAGCATCCTGCGTGGAGGCAACACGCTTGGAAAATGGCGGGTCGACAACATGTTCACTCCGGCCATGCAATTGAAGCCATCCATGAAGCGAATGGTCAAATCGGGCAGGATCATCTTCGACGGCCTGGGGACACTGCTTAACGGCAATCCAAAATCCGAGATGCTCGATGAGGGTATCGTGATGCTGCATTCGATGGCGTCAGTCAAGATGGCCAAGATCGGCGACGGCCCTTCCTACGGAATCTTTCGCTGGCGCGATGACCAGGGGAAAACCCGTTCCGGCACGCCCCAATCCCAGTTTCACGTCGTGAACCAACGCAACCACAGGGCCTGGCACCGCAACATCCGCGCCAGCGGGATGCAGTTCCGATACACGACCGACGGCCAGATCAAAAGGGGCGAATTCGATCCCACGCGAGCCAGGGTGCTCGTGCTCTCGCAGTACGAGGTGATTGGTCCTGAGGAGGAGGCGCTCATTCGCAAGTTCGTCTCCTCGGGTGGGACGTTGATCGCCGACGTGCGACCAGGAATCTACGGAGATCGCGGACGGCCTCGTGATGGTGGTGTGCTCGACGACCTGTTCGGTGTACGGCATACCGGAAGTGCACCGGTCGCCGACACAACCGGGAGCATCAAAGGCATGCTCGACGGCACCAGGGTCACCGTGGAACCCCGCCGGTTGTTCGTCAACCCGAAGGTCAAAGTCACGACTGGGAAACCGCTCGGACGGGCCGGCGACACTCCGATCTGCATCGTCAACGATTCGGGCCGCGGCCGCGCGGTCCTGCTGAACTTCACGATGTGGTCTTTTCCCAAGCTGGCCGTTCAAAATGGCAATGACGACGCCGCCAGTTTCTTCCGGACGCTGTTGGCCAAGGCCGGCGTCACCCCGCCGCTGACCCTCGTCGACACCAGGGGACGACGACACCGGAATATCGAGGCCATGCGTTGGCGGACTGGCCATCGGACCCAGGTCATCGCCCTGCACGGTCCCTTCCTGGGCACGTGGCCGGAACCCAATGGTGAAATCAACTCCCTGCCCTCTCCATTCCACCAAGGCAGGACCGCACCGGTGCCAGTTACCGTCAAGTTGCCCGCACCGCGTTATGTCTACGAGATGCGGACGGGCCGCTCCAGCGGGACATTGACCGATTCGTTTGAAACCACCGCACAGCCATTCGTGGCGACACTGCTCGTGGTGAGCGAAAGACCATTGCACCCCCCGATGCTGTCGACCGTTACCGACACGGTGGTCCGGGGTGGGTCGATGAAGTTCCGTGTCGCCATCCCACAAGCCCTTGGCCGACGGGTACTGAAAATCCGGGCGACCAGTCCCGATGGAAAACCGGCCCGATGGTTCGAACGAAGCCTGATCGTTCGTGACGGGCAAGGGGAACTGGACCTGCCGGTCGCGTGGAACGAGACCGCCGGCAAGTGGACGATCACGGCCACCGACCTGTTCACAACACGGACGACCAAGTCGACCGTGCGCATCAAGTGATCATCGCGGGCGAGCCCAGAAATGGACCTGGCCGGTGGAATCACCCGCAACCAGGGTCTTCCCGTCGTGACTGATGGCCACCTGGATTGGGATGGCTGCTGCGACCTTGAACGTCCGCAGTTGTCGGCCGGAGACATCCCAGAAGCGAGCGTGGCCGTCGCGACCGCAGGTGAGCAAGTTGCCATCCGTTCCGAATCTCGCCCCCAGAACACCATTGGGCAGTTTGCCAAACACACCACTGGGTCGCTGGGGCGGATGAGGATTGCTGTTGGAGATGCTGGTGAACCCGGTTTCGGTGTTCCACCAGATCAGCCGGCCATCTTCACTGCCCGACGCCAGTACCTTGCTGTCGCTTCGCCATGAGATCGTCCGGATCGAAGCCCGGTGGCTGGACAGCGAGAACAGAAGTCCTCCATTGCTGGTATTCCAGAGATGAAGGCCACCGGCCCGGTCGCCACTGGCGAATTGCTTGCCATCGGGACTGAACGCCAGGGCCGTGATCCAGTCGGTGTGCCGCGTCAGCTTGTATTTCAGGCGGCCGTCGGCGGTCGAATAAACCTTGACCGTCCGGCCGGATCCACCGAGTCCGACCAGCCGTTGATCGGGACTGATGTCGGCCGACATCACCGCATCCAGTTCGTCACCCAATTGCGCCACCCGTTTTCCGGTTCGCACATCGAACAAAACCACGCTGCCAACCTGGACAGGCTTGCCACCGGCGACCAAAAGCACACCGCCGTTGCGGCTGAAACGCAGCACCTGGGGAATTCCCTCGGGGAACGGCAGTGAACCGATTTCCTTGCGAGTCGTGATGTCAAACAACCGAACGTGCTGGTAGGCCGACACCGCCAGCAACGGAGCCCATGGGCTGGCGGCCATCGCCAGTACCGGCAGCCGACGTGAGTTCGGTGCTCTCTTGATGACCGCGAGACCAGCGGGCATCGCCGGCGGACCGGTCGGTTTCATCGCCGCATTTCCGCTGGGATTGAAAGTGATCGTCGCCGCCGGAGCCAGCGACTTGCTGACACGCGTCTCTCGAAGTCCCGTCGCGATCCATCGCCGAATCAGTTGAATGTGTTTGGCGGGGAGCGGAGGACTCTTGGGAGGCATTCTGGCCGCATCATCGGTTGCGGTGATTGCCT
>CAWVUS010000232.1:0-8733 GCA_963933195.1 uncultured Planctomycetaceae bacterium | reverse complement strand
TTGCGGCCAACAAGAAACGCATCACCGAAACTGGCAAAAGATTGAAAGCCCAGCAGGTGCGTCTCGACGAGGTCGGCACGAAGAAAACGCCCCAGGCCCTGTTCTCCGATGATTTCAAGAAGGCCCGTCCCAGGGACTGGCAGGAGGTCGGCAGCCCCTGGACCATCGTCGACGGTCATCTCCACAACCAGAACCAGAGTCAAAACGGCAAGCAATCCCGTTACGAGTGCACGCAACTGCCACCGCGGGATTTCGTGGCCACCTCGAAGTTCCGAATCACCGGTGGAAACACCCGGTCCATTGGCCTGTGTTTCGACATCTCCAAGCCGGGTCAATTCAATGTCTACATCAGTCCCAGCGGTCAGCAGATCTCGCTGTCACAGACCTACAACGGCAATAACACGTACCCCGGGCGCGGCAAGCAGGCGGTCAAGAACGGGGAGATTTACGAGGTGACCATCGCCGTCCGCGACCGGCTGGTCAACGCCTGGGTCAACGGCCAGTTTCGCCTGGTCGTCAAGCTGCCGATCCCACGGCGTGATGGCCGCCTGGGCATTTCGACCTACCAGGCGACGGCCGAGTTCCTCGGATTCTCTTTTTCCGCTCTCGACCCCGCGGCGTCCCTGTTCACGAACCTGGAATCGGGCAAGAACTCCACGCCACCACAGGCGGTGATCACGCGAGAATCGCTGTTGAGCACAATCGCTGGGCTGAAAGACGAACTGGCACTCACCGAACAAGACCAGGGAGTCCTGGCACTGGAATCCCGGTCGCTGGCCTCCCGGGTGGCCGCCGAACGGGCACGGTACGGGCTCGACCAGGTCGATGCGGCACCGCTGACCAAAACGGCCGCCACCGACCAACTGCGACACGAGATCGCAGCAGCCGAGTTGGCCGTGAAACGCGCCGAAAGAAAACTCGCTGCCGCCACCGGCAACAACAACTCAAAGACAACACAGGCACTCAAGACGACCGCCGACCAGGCCCGCAAGACACTCGAACAAAAACGTGCCAGCAAGCCCGGCACAAAATACAAGCCGCTGGGAAAACAGTTCCCCAGGCAATCGACGGGTCGACGAACGGCGTTGGCCCGATGGATCACCAGCCCGAAAAATCCACTGACCGCCCGCGTCGCGGTCAACCACATCTGGACCCGTCACTTTGGTCAACCTCTTGTCGATTCGATGTTCGACTTCGGCACCAGGACCCAGCGACCGGACCACCTGGAATTGCTCGACCACCTGGCGACCGAGTTCATCGCCGGCGGTTGGAGCATGAAGAAGCTGCACCGGGTGATCGTGTTGTCACGGGCTTATCAACGCGAATCAAAAATCGATGCCACCGACCCCGCCGAAACCACCGATCCCGACAATCGGCTCTTCCGCCGGGTACCGGTCCGGCAAATGGAGGGCGAGATATTGCGAGACAGCCTGCTGGCGCTCTCGGGACAACTCGACACAACCATCGGCGGAATGGTCCTGCCCAGTGCCAAGGCCGAGAGTGGTCTCCGGCGGACGATCTACTACCGCTACGCCCGCGACGACAAGTTCAAGATGCTCCAGACCTTCGACGCGGCAGGTGTCGAGGAGTGCTACCGCCGTCATGAAACGGTGGTTCCACAACAATCCCTGGCACTGGCCAACAGCCGGATGGTGCAGACCCTGTCCGGGGCCATAGGCCAACGGCTCTCCGTCCCATCACACTCCGAATTCGTCACAGTGGCCTTCGAGACAATTCTTGGCCGTGGTCCCTCGTCGACCGAACGTTCGATCACCATCGAGGCCTGTGACAAGTTGGCCCATCAGCTGGCCAGCCAGGGACTCGGCCCCGTCGAGGTGCGGACCCGTGTCCATCGGCACGTGGCACACGTGCTGGTCATGCACAACGACTTCCTGATTATCCGTTGAGAGTGCTTTCACCGATGTCAGCCTTCCCGAACCGATCAACCCGACGCGAACTGCTGGGCTGGAGTGGCATGAGCCTGGCCGGCGTGGCACTCGATGCCATGATCAGCCAGGACCTGAAGGCCGAGGCTCCCGCGGACCGACATGGACCCGATCCGGCCGGTCGGCCTCACTTCCCACCTCGTGCCAAGTCGGTGATCTGGCTGATGATGCGGGGCGGGGCCAGTCACCACGAGGGATTCGATCCCAAGCCGGCACTGGACCGCTACGCCGGCAAAACGCTCGCTGAAACACCATTCCACGACGACGTGGTCCAGTCGCCCTATTACCGGAATGTTCGTGAGCAGGTGCTCAACAACGTCATCAAGACCGACCAGGCCCGGGTGCTTCCGTTGCAGAAGGGATATCGGGCCAGTGGTGAGAGCGGGATCGAGGTCAGTGACTGGTGGCCACACACTCGTGAACTGGTCGACGAGATGGCCGTCATCCGTTCGATGTGGACAACCGACAACAACCACGGAGCCCAGTTGGAATTCCTCTCGGGACGTCACCTGCTCGACGGTTGCTTTCCGACCGTCGGAGCATGGATCCACTACGGACTCGGCTCGCTCAGCGACAATCTCCCCCAGTTCCTCTCGATCGGCGACCGCGGGATGGAGTCGCAATGTGCGGGAGGGACCGATGCCCAGTACCTCGGACCCGAGCACGAGGGAATCTGGTTGACCGTCGACCCGAAGAATCCTCTGCCGTATGCCAACAGCGCTGAAACGATCAGCCGACCAGTGCAGGGGATCAAGCGAGACTTGCTGAGCCGCCTGCAGGCCCAGGCGGCTCGCGAGTACGCGTCTGACGACAAGCTGCGGGCCAGGATCAAGTCCTACGACCTGGCCTTCCGGATGCAGACGGCCATCCCCGAGGTGATGAGACTCGACGACGAAACTCGCCAGACGCATGCCCTGTACGGACTCGACAATCCCACGACCCGGAGCTTCGGCCAAAAACTACTGACAACCCGGAGACTGGTCGAAGAGGGCGTGAGATTTGTCCAGGTCTTCCACGGCGGTGGCGCCGCTGGCGCATGGGACGCACACTCCAATCTCATCAGCAATCACACCAACATGTGCGGACAGGCCGACAAGCCCATCGCCGGATTGCTACGAGATCTCAAGCAACGCGGACTGCTCGAGGAAACCGTCGTGGTCTGGACCAGCGAATTCGGACGCACACCGGGAGTCCAGGGCAAAAACGGCCGCGATCACCACAACTACGGTTTCTCGGTCTGGATGGCCGGCGGCGGCATCAAGGGTGGAATAGTGCACGGGGCCACGGACGAACTGGGATTCCATGCGGTCGAGAACCGACACTACGTCACCGACGTCCATGCCACGTTGTTCAAATTGTTGGGAATCGATGCCCGTCGCCTCGAGATTCCCGGACGTAAGCGACTGGAGATCGACTACGGGGAACCGATCCACGACATCATCGCGTGATCACAAACATCCGTCCTTCCACAACAGGATTTTCAAACATGTCACAGGACTTTCAAGAGCCGAATCAGCAACAGGATCCACAGGTCCAGCAACCGCCTGGACACCCGGTCGAGCAAGGTGATGCGACGGGCGGAATCATCCCGTACAAGAACGAACCCGCACTGATAGCCTACTACCTGGGCATCTTCTCGCTCATCCCGTGTTTCGGACTGGTGCTGGCTATTCCCGCGTTCGTACTGGGCATCATGGGACTGAAGAAGCGGAACCAGAACCCCGCCGTGAAGGGAACGTGTCACGCGTGGATTGGGATCATCATGGGAGGACTTTTCACGCTGATCTGGGGAGGCGCGTTGGTCTTTGTGATCATCGCCCAACTCGCCAATTGATCATCTTGCCGACGAGGAGCCTGGGGAGTGCGAACCGGCGACAATCCAGTGAGTCCCATCGTGCGACACAACATCATGGCCCTTTGTGGCTTGTGGCTTGTCGTGGTCCTTCCATTGGCCCGTCCGGCACTGGCCAACCAACCCGGCAGCTTGCCGAACACCAGGCCGCTGTCCACACGGCGACCACTGGTCGAGATGATGGTCGAGGGCATTCGACGGTTCTGCTTGCGAGAATTGTCATCCGCACCCAAGCGACGACGCAATGACTGGAACCGCAACTTCCCGTCCGGTGACGAATCGCCCGAGTCAGCTCAAAAAAAATGGCGGACCATCCGCCGACGTCTCGGCCAAGCCATCGGCGTGGTGGATCCACGGCTGACTGCCGCGCCGAATCACCGTCACAGTTTCGAATTGTCCGACCGTCAACGCCCTCGAGCTCACACCG
Organism: uncultured Planctomycetaceae bacterium; assembly: GCA_963933195.1. GTDB lineage: Bacteria > Planctomycetota > Planctomycetia > Planctomycetales > Planctomycetaceae > UBA8437. Next base: position 4,508 of record CAWVUS010000232.1, on the reverse strand, counting down.
CCAGCTGTTCGGTTGTTGATGTTCGTTGGAAGGTCATCACTGGAGTGACCGCGGAGGGATTGCTGCTCATCCCCCGACACCCCCGGGCCTGTGTCGTGGCGATCCCCGATGCCGCTTGGACACCCGAGCAGTTTTGCGGCATCGAACCGGGAGTCCCGGTCACGGCACAATTGCCACGTCAACTGGCAGCCCAAGGTTGCCTGGTGATTGTCCCGCTGCTGATCAACCGCGACGACGAATTCTCCGGTCACCCCGCCGTGTCCTACACGAACCTGCCACACCGCGAATTCATTTACCGGCAGGCATTCGAGATGGGCCGCCACGTGATCGGGTACGAGGTGCAAAAGGTGCTGGCTGCAATCGACCTGCTGGACCGATTCGACAGTGGCCAACTCCGGACACTACCCGTCGGACTCGTGGGAGTCGGTGAGGGCGGACTGCTGGCGATGCACACCGCCGCACTGGATCCTCGGATCAAGTCGACGCTGGTGTGTGGATACTTCGACCAGCGCGAACAACTGTGGCGGGAACCGATCTATCGCAACGTGTTCGGCATCCTCAACTCACTCGGAGACGCCGAACTGGCCGGACTTATCGCTCCACGACGTCTGGTGATCCAACCGTGCCAGGTCCCACTTGTCGACGGCCCACCCCCGGTCCGCTCCGGCCGTCGAAAGTCGGCCGCCCCGGGACGAATCGAGCACCAGCAAAGTGAATCGGTTCGAGTGGAATTCCAACGGGCCCGGGAACTGTTCACGGCCCAGGCAGCCGAAAAACAGCTTCACCTCGTAGCGGGAAAACCGTTTGCCGGTGAAACCGCCGGATCGACAGCAGCGATCAAGTCGTTCGTCGACGGGTTGGGAATATCGTCCTCACTCGACAGGCCGCCACCCGGTTGGACAATCGGCTCGCCATCCCGGCAAATGACCGCTGAACAACAACGGACTCGCCAAAAGCGACAGTTCGACCAGTTGCAGAATCATGTCCAGGGGCTGATGCGCAGCAGTCCCCCGGTCCGAGACAGTCGATGGGCCAGCCAGGCGACGACCGCAAAGGACTGGCAAGCAACCGGCCGGCGTCAACGCGACCAGGTCTACGACGAGTTGATCGGGAGATTGCCCGGTCAACGGTTGCCAGCCAATCCCAGGTCACGCCAGGTACTGGATCACCCCCGATACCGTGGCTACGAGGTGGTCCTGGACGTCTTCCCCGACGTGATCGCCTCGGGAATTTTGCTGTTGCCTCGCGACCAGAAACCCGGTGAACGTCGCCCGGTGGTGGTCTGTCAACACGGTCTCGAGGGAACCGCGATGGACACCGTATCACGAGAACCGCGGGCCTTCAGGTACTACAAGGCCTTCGCCGAAGAACTCTGTCTGCGAGGATTCGTCGTTTACTCGCCGCAGAACCCCTATTACGGCCGTGACAAGTTTCGAGTCCTCCAGCGGATGTCCAATCCACTGGGTCGTACCCTCTACAGCTACATCATCCCACAACACGAACAGACGCTCGATTGGCTGGCGAGCCTGCCACAGGTCGACCCCAACCGGATCGCCTTTTACGGACTGTCCTACGGCGGCAAGACGGCAATGCGGGTTCCTCCATTTGTCACCCGCTACTCGTTGGCGATCTGCTCGGGCGACTTCACCGACTGGATCCGGACCATCGCGGGCAATAGCACCCGTTACAACTACATCTTCACCACCGAGTACGAGATCCCCGAGTGGAACATGGGGCATGTCGCCAGCTACGCCGAACTCGCGATGCTGATGACCCCACGACCATTCATGGTCGAGCAGGGCCGCCTGGACGGGGGAGCCCCGCCCGAGTGGGTGGCGAGCGAATACGCGAGGTTTCGTCGCCATTACGATAAACTGGGAATCGGTGAAAAAACCGAGATCGAGTTTTTTGACGGACCGCACACGATCAATGCACAGGGAACCTTCCGGTTCCTCCACCGCCATCTCAATTGGCCTCAACCCTGACACCTCCCCCAGGAACCTCAAGACCACAATCATGGACTCCACTCCGACACCGCCACCTCTGAACGAACTGACCCCGGATGAAGAGTTCATCATCCTGCGCAAGGGCACCGAGCAACCGTTCACCGGTGAATACGACGACCTGAAAGACACCGGCACATTCCTGTGTCGCCAGTGCCAGGCACCGCTTTACCGTTCCGCGGACAAGTTCGACAGCCGATGTGGATGGCCGAGTTTTGACGACGAGATCGCCGGCGCGGTGGTTCGCAAACCCGATGTGGATGGTCGCCGAACCGAGATCCTCTGTGGACGTTGCGATGGCCACCTGGGTCACGTCTTTCTTGGCGAAGGCCACACTTCCAAGAACACCCGTCACTGCGTCAACTCGCTTTCGATGCGTTTCATCCCCGAGGGTGACGCGTTGCCTCCGTTGCTGGGCCCCGACGCATAACGCGCCGGGAACCGCAGCTGTCTGGTGTTGCCAGTTCCGACCGGCTGTGGGACACTCCGCGCCGATGAGGTGGAACCGACCGCTCCATCGACGTCGCAGGACACGAGGTCCAACACCAGAAGATTGTGCTACCGATGTCGCATCACCCCGAACCGGGTGCCCCGCGTGCGAAATCGGACTCGTACCGACTGCTGTTTGCCATACAGCGGTACTTCGAGTTCGGTGGACTGCAGCGGGACATGCTTCGGATTGCCAACGCCTGTGCCAGCCGCGGACACGACGTGCACGTGGTGACCGGCGACTGGGACGGACCTCCGCCGGAATCACTCACCGTCCACACGATTGGCTTTGGCGGCCGCACCAATCACGCCCGCTGTGCCGGGTTCGGGCAGGCGGTTGGCCAATTCGTGACACAGGACGAATTCGACTGCGTTGTCGGATTCACCCGCATGCCCAACCTGGACGTCTGCTGGTGCGGCGACCCCTGCCTGGCCGCTCGGTTCGGAGACGACAAGCCATCGTGGCTCCGCTATTTTCCCAGGTACCGCACGTACCTGGACATCGAGGGTTCGGTCTTCGGACCCACCAGCGATGCCGAGTTGCTGCTGCTGACCGAGGGCGAACAACAACGAGTCACCCAACACTACGCACCGCCACGGGCGCGAATGCACCTGCTGCCGGCGGGCATCGATCGCACCCGCTTCGCACCCGGACCTCACACCGACAATGCTCGGCAGGCCATCACCACCGAACTGAAACTGGATCCCGAAGCGACGATCGTGCTGGGCGTCGGGTCCAGTTTCTCGACCAAGGGAGTTGATCGATCGATCACCGCGGTGGCTCATCTTCCCGAGGAACTGAGACGCGGCACGGAGTTGATCATCGTTGGCAACGGCAAACCGGACTCCTATCGAAAACTGGCTCGCAAGCTGGGCATCGAGCGACAGGTCCACTTCACCGGTGGCCGCGACGACGTGGCGTTGTTCTATCACGCCGCCGACCTGCTGTTGCACCCGGCCCGAACCGAGACCGCCGGCCACATCCTTGTCGAGTCGCTGGTCTGCGGCCTGCCGGTGCTTGTCACGGCCAACTGCGGTTACGCGTTTCATATCGAACGGGCCGGTGCCGGCCAGGTCTGCCCCTACCCGTTCGTCCAGGACACCCTCGACGCACAACTCTCCGAGGCACTCGACGCGGACCGTCTTGAGTCCTGGCGGGCCCAGGCCCGAAAGTACCGTGACACCGCCGATCTCTATTCCATGGTCGACCGGGCCGTCGATGTGATCGTCTCCCGGGCCACCAGCAATCGCCACACCACGTCGTCCGAGCGGCAACGGAGGGCATCGTGATCGATGTCCATGACGACGTCGCCGAATTGTTCGACGGCGAACAAACGATCGACGGCTTCCTGTCCATCGACGGCGTCGAGGCCCGGAGGTTTGGTAACCGCAGCACGCGCCGTTTCGAACGGGGCGGCCGGGGATTCTATATCAAGACCCACGGGCCGACCGGCTGGTGGCCGATCATCGAGGATTTGCTGAAACTGAGACGGCCCCAGGTCGGAGCGAGACCCGAATGGGAAGCCATCCGAGCCGCCGACTCACACGGTATCCCTGTTCCACGGATTGCCGCCTTTGGTGAAACCGATGGATTGTGGTCATCCCGATCGTCCTTCCTGGTCACCGAGGAAGTGGCTCCTGCCATCAGCCTCGAAGAACTCTTCGAAACCACGTCGGTCAGCCCGTCGTTCAGACGTCGGTTGATCCGTGCCGTCGCTCAACTCGCAAAACGACTTCACGAATCAGGGTTGAACCATCGCGACTTCTACCTCTGCCACTTCCTGCTGCTGGATCCGCCGGCCAACGAGCCGACCACCCCCGACCTGACGCTGATCGATCTGCATCGGGCGCAGGTGCGTCGAGCCATCCCACGCCGCTGGCAACTCAAGGACATCGCCGGCTTGTACTTCTCGGCCATGGACACGGGACTCTCCAACCGGGACCTGTTGCTGTTCCTGAGTTGCTACAGCGGAAGACCGTTGCGCGAGATCCTGGCCGACGAGGACGGATTCTGGC
>CAWVUS010000231.1:0-8775 GCA_963933195.1 uncultured Planctomycetaceae bacterium | reverse complement strand
CTCGTATCTCGTATCTCGTATCTCGTATCTCGTATCTGTAATCTTTCCTACTCTGCATGTTTTTTCGTCAGTTCACGAATGGGTTCCAAAGGGATTGTTCCAATTTTTCCGCTTCTTCCGAATAATTGAACAGTACCGATTCTTCCTGTGCTGCCTTTTATTCCATCACCCATCGAACCGAATCGTGCCGACAGTAACGACTGTGCGGGTTGTGCGGGCTGTGTGGTTTGTACGGGCTGTAACGCTTGCTCAATAACGCAATCCGAACCAGCTTGCCGCGGAAGTTCTCGTGTTCTCCGGAATCTTCTGCGAAAAAACCATCGAGGTCATGGGCCGAGTTGATGCCGTCCACTCGGCCTTCGGCGACAATTGGGAGTACGCGGCCGGGATCAACTGGTTCATCAATGGAACCCACAAGCACAAGTTGACACTCGATGTCGCCGAGGTCGATGGAGTGCCGGCCGGCAGTTCCAGTCCCAACTACGAGACCGGGCAAACCGGAACGCTGTTCCGAATCCAGTACCAGTTGGCGTTCTAGATTCACCGGACACGACAGCCGCACAGACTCAACGGCTGTACCAGTCAATCGCCCGACAGATGTCACCCCGGTGGGCCATCATCGCGATCTGCCACCGGTACTGAAACCGGTTGAACTGAGGCGTGTAACCGTGGTAGTGATCGGCCAATTCGATCGCCTTGGCCACGTCGGCCGTCTCCAACCGATCGCGACCGTCGGCGGCAGCCATGAACCTGGCCAACCAGAGCATCGATGGAAACACCAGCGCCAGCGAGCGGAATCCCTCGATCAGCCCAAAGCCGAAAAACGCCCGGCCACAAAACTGCAGCCCCTGGATCTTGACCCGGAAGTAGCGAGAGAACATCTCCTCGGCCGCGGGAGTCAGCCCGCCGAAGGGCTGTTCCAACTGTGCAAAGGACACCGGACAATCGATGTCCTGGAGTGGTGGCACCATGCCACGGCCCAGGGCAAAACGGGTTCCCACCCTCAACAATCGGACCCGTCCCATCAGCCCGGTCCGCCAGTTCGACAGCGAGTCATTGCGGGCGTACTGGGCCGCCAGCATACGAAACAACAACCGCCCCGATGACGACAGGCCCTGCGGCTGGTTGTCGACAGATTCGGCCAACGCCTGGGTCTCATCCCGAGCGGCCTCCCGGATGATCTCGACAAAGTCCACCAGTTGGTCATCAGTCAACCGGTTCACCCGTGCCTGGCTCACCATGCCGGTAAAACGCACCGCCGCGATCAGCTTGGTGGCCACCGGCACATCGGACTCCGCCAGGAGATTCTCCAGCCCGTGAACAAACTGTCGGAAGGGCAACCACTTGAGATCACCGGTCCGGCGGAGCCCCGGTGACGGTGCCCTGGTGATCCCCTCGGGCACCACTTCTCGCGCCATCTCGCGCAGCACCTTCTCCTGGTCGGCCACCCTCTGGCCCTTGTTCTCGACGACCGACGGGCAACTGTAACGCAGGCTGACGGTGACCTGCCGCCCCTGCGGGTGAAACGCATAGGGATAAACTCGGCAGGCCAGCGGCTTGGTCGGTTCACCGTACTTGGCATGAATCCGGCACAGGCCTTGCTCGTCGAGAAACACGCAGGCCCCCCCCGGTTTCTGTCCCAGCCGCCAGCGACGGTTCCAGAACGGCCCGAGGTCTCGCACCATCACCGGGGTCCCCTCGGTGAATTCATCCTCGTCGGACCACCCCTGGTCCAGCAGACGCTGTCGCTCTTCCTCGGTGATCTCAACCACGTGCCGCGTACAGCACTCGCTGCAACTGTGGCAGCTCCAGTTCTGGATCGTCGGCAGTTGCAGGCCGAATCCGTCCATTGATTTCGTCTCACCACCAGTGGTTCGCGTCAGTTCCCGACGTAACGGGCATACAGCGATCGGGCGACCCCCAGGTCCTGGGTTCCCTTGACGATCGCCCGGCCATCGGAAAAGACGGTCAGATCGATCTCCGGGTCGGTCAGCACCAGCCTCATCAGGTAGGGGTTGGCCGTGACCTCTCCCATCCCCTCCAACCGCTGGGCCAACTCATCAAGCGAGATCGACAGGCCCGGCGGTGGAGCGACCTGCACGGCATTCCGACCACACAGGACCGTGGTCTCGGTGCCCCGCTCCCCTTTCAACCAGGTTCTCTCGCCTGCGCCACAGGCCTTGCATCCGGCTCGCTCAGCCGAATCGCCCATTCCCATCCGGCGGAATGTCCCGTCCCAGACGTCAACGATCGTCAACACGTGATCCACCTGGTCGGCCTGGCCCGAGAGAATTTTCAACGCGGCGACCGTCTGTAACGAGGCCACCACGTTGATCGCAGCCCCCAGCACCCCCGCCGTGTCACAGGTCTCGGCCGCTCCCGGCGGTGGCACATCCTCGATCAAGCACCGCAGGCAGGCCGATTCGCCGGGAACAATCGCCATGGTCTGACCATGTGTCCCCACGCAGCCGCCATAGATCCACGGGGTGCCCGTTTCCAGGGCCGCGTCGTTGACCAAAAAACGCACCTCGAAATTGTCCGTACCATCGACGACCAGGTCGATCCCCTCGAAGAACCTGAGAATATTGGTGTGGTCGATGTCGGCGACAATCGGTTCCAGGGTGATCCCGGAATTGATCCGGGAGAGTTTCTCCGCGGCGGCGATCGCCTTGGGAACCCGGCCGGCCACGTCGTCCTCGTCAAAGAGAACCTGTCGCTGGAGATTGGAAATCTCGACGAAATCACGATCGACGATCCGCAGATGCCCCACGCCGGCCCGGGCCAGGCTGTCAGCCAGCACACTGCCCAGCGCACCGCAACCACAGACCAGCACGCGACTGGCCAACAGACGTCGCTGACCCTCCTCGCCAATACCAGCCACCAACATCTGGCGGCTGTATCTTTCCCACTCGCCATTCATTACCCGATTGACTCCCTGGTTCTCTCTGAAACCGATCGGCTCGACTGTAGTCTACCTGACAAGAAGCCTGCAAACCGCTATTCCCCCCGTGCGACACGATCGACGATCTGTCATCATCAAGCGGTCCGTCGCTATCAGGACCTCCCCGGTAATGAACCAGCCAACTTCCGAATCACAACCGGCAGATTTCCAGACCTCCGGCCACGGCCGGAATTTGGTCCTGGTCGCGATTCTGCTGCTGGTGATTCCGATGGTCGTCATCGGGGTACTGAGCAATGTGTCGGAGGACGAACAAAGGCTGGTGGCTTGCCGTGTCACGATTCACGTCAACGGCAAGCCACTGACATCCGGACAGGTCCTCTCGGGTCGTGCCAACGCTCTCAACGGCGAAAAGAACTCGACGGGAACGCTCGACACGCTCGGACAATCCGAACTGACAACCGGTGGGAAACCGGGGGTCCACATCGGGCACCATCGCGTGGCCGTGATCACGGACTCCAAGGCGGGTGGAATCCAGGTCCCCGAAACATTCCGGTCATTGAAAACGACAACACTGTCGATGGATGTTCAACCCGAAACACGCTTCAACAACTTCACGATCGACATCACCGTCGATGACTAGGCGGCGCGTGCCCGGTGATCGTTGGATCGTGGAGCGTCACTTTCGTCCACCGGTGGATCGGACACCACCGGCATGGCCACCCCGGTCAACTCCACGGCATACTCGTTGAGATCCTCAACGGCACGCTGGACGTCGCGGGTGTATTGTGCCAGCTCGTCTCGTCCGATCTTCGGCGGCACGACGATCGGTTCTCCATAGATCATCCAGGTTCGGCCAAAGGGAAGTGGCACGATCATGTCGGTCCAACTGCCGCGAACCAGGAACGTGTGATTGGACGTGCAGGCCACCGGCACAACTGCAAGACCGGTCCGCGATGCCAGGTACACGACGCCTTCCTTGAGAATTCGACGCGGTCCCCGGGGACCATCGGGTGTGATGGCCATATGCCGTGTCTTGGTCACCTCGAGTGCCTGCCGCAAGGCGCGAGTGCCGCCCCGTGAGGACGAACCCCGCACGATCGCCATTCCCATCGCCGAAAACGAGCCAGCCACCAGCGCCCCGTCACGGTGCTGGCTGATCATGGCCGAGAGATAGCGGCTGCGGCCGGCGAAACCACCAAACAGCAGTTGTTCATGCCAGCCACAAAACAGGTACCGCTCGGTCAGTTTCCGCTCGTAGGGAGTCCCCCCCTCCTTGAACGCCAGGACGGTCAGACGCTGTGTCCGGAACAGGCCACGGACCAACCAGCCCATCACCCAACCGGCCGTGAAGGCCAGCCGGCTGCGCACCGCACCTCTGATCCGTTTGAACACGAGTTGGCTCCGGGAACACGACCGCCGGAACACATTCTAGCCAACACGCCGATGGAGCCAAGACGAGTCTGGAGCACTCTAGCGAGACTTGAAACGCCGGGGCACGCCCTTGGGACCGATCTGCACCGTGTAACTCTTGCCGCCGGGAGCCACCCGGGCCCTAACCCAGACGCCCTCACACCCCTCGGTGGTTCCCCCGTTGGCGATGTAATTCGCGGGAGTCTGCAACGCCGGATCAAGCTTGACGTTGCGGTGGAGTTGGTACAGGGCCTTCAACGACTTGCACTCGCCCAATGTCTTCAAAACGCTTTCGGATCCTCCCTTGGTCGGGCCGTTGCACATCACCGCCACTCTCGGAGCGATCGCCCGCACCAGCACAGGGTTGTTGCTCGAGGGCAACCCGTGGTGAGTGACCATGTACATGTCGACCTTGCCAATGGGATTGTTCGGGGTCATCAACTTCGCCTCGATGTTCCACGTCAGGTCACCACAGCACAAAAATCGGAACTTGCCGAATTCGAGCAGGAAACTGAGACTCGCGGCATTGTCCGACTTGTCCTCGGGCTTGGGCTCGTGCAATTTCGCGAATGGATTCCGCTTGCCCGTGTTCTTGATCACCTCGCGACTGGCCGTCACGATCCGGACCGAATAGGGCGTCTTGCCCGCCTGCAACGGCAGGTTGTCACCCGCCTTCAATGCCTTCGACTTGTTCTGTGACGCCGCACGGTAATCGGCGACCCGGGCTTCGAACTGTTCATCCTCCGACAGGGCGTCGGGAATACCCCGGTCCCAGAAGTTCTTGATCTTGATCTGGGTCGAGAGAGCGGCGTGATTGCCGTAATGGTCTCGGTGCCAGTGAGTCACCGCCGCGTGATCGATGTGCTTCAGCCCAGCGACGTCCCTGACAACGTGCAGAATTCGCTTCAGGTCACGGCCATTGTTGTCCGGGTAACCAGAATCGATCACCAGCGACTCGCCCGACGGCGAAACAAACAGCGTGCACGCTCCGCCTTCAACATCGATGAAATAGATGTCCAGGTACCCACCCTTCTCCGCTGCCGGCAAAGGCGGCGTGGCAACGAGCGTGAGGCTGACAGTGGCCAACAGCATCACGAGAACTGACACGGTCGACCGGACGGAGTGATTCGAGACGGTGGCAATCATGGCGGTGCATCTCTTCCTGGCTGAATCTGGAAACAAGTTGAACGGTTCAGCATATCCACGCCGCGAGGTGATTTCACCCGTCAACGGAGGTGCTCTCCGGCGGGGACTCGCTGTCATTGACCGGTTCACCTGCCTCGTCCGAATCAACCACGGCCTCCCCCGGCGATTCGTCCGGGTTGGAATCCGCCGAGGAATTCGTATCGGGACCGGGCACACTCTCGGTTTCAGTTTCCGGCAAGTCGTCCAGGTCCATCCGCCCCAACTCCGCGTTGAAAATTCCGACCAACGCGTGCAGACAACAGGCGACGATCGGACCGATGAAGACCCCCCACAACCCCATCGCGTGCACACCGCCCAGCACACTGACAAAAGCCAGCAGTGGATGCAGCTTGGTGTCGGTCTGCAACACGTGGATACGGATCACGTTGTCGAGCATTCCGATGACACCGACTCCGAATGCCGTCAACACAATCGCCCCCATCGTGTGACCATCCAGGCCCAGCCAGATCGCCGCTGGAGCCCAGATCAACCAGGCCCCGGTGACGGGCACCAGCGAGGTGAGAGTCGCAAGCACGAAGAACAGGAAGAAGTGGCGCAGAAGTGCCACGTCATAGACGGCACCGGCAATCCACAACGCGATCGCGGTCAACCCGCCCTGGACCACCGCGGCCAGTAACGTGGCCGTCACCACGCTGCGGACGACCGTCTCGAACTCGCCGAGAAGCCGCTGCTGGTAATCGTCCTTGACCGGGATCAACCGGCGAGTGCCAGCCAGCAAAGCCGGGCCATCAGCCATGAAGTAGTACAGGGCTATGCCAAACATCGCCACGCCGACCGCCATCGACACGATACTGCCAACCCAACGTCCCAGGGTTTTTGTGGCAATCCCGGCACTGCGATCGGCCAGGCCGCGCATCGCGTCGGCCAGGTCCTGCTTCAACGAATTCTCGGCCTCGTTCGCAGACAACTCGATCAGCCCCCAGTCGGCGGCTACCCGGCTCAAACGGCTCAACTGCTGATCCCAGTCGGCACTCCCAATCGCCTCGCGAGCAACCGAGTACAGTTGCAGCGTCGCGACCAGGACCCCGACCAGCAACGGCACCAGGATGATCGCCAGAACCGAACCGGTCGTCAGGCCTGAAGCCAGCCGGGGACGATCCGGCAAACGACGCAGAATCCGCCCGTGCAGCGGACGACAGAGAATTGTCACCACGCCGGCCAGGAACAACGGCAATAGAAACGGCGCCACGACCTGGTAGAAGGTAATCCCCAGGAAGATGATCAGCACCAGCAAGACGCCGAGAGAAATCAGGCGGACCATCAGGGTGTTCTACACCAGTGTCCCCCGCGTGTGCCAGCAACAGGCTCGCTTTACCGCGAGCCGATCACAGACAGGACCGGTCGAGACTCCGCCAGGCCCAGTTGCGCATCGATCAATGCCAGCCGGCGTGCAATGCGAGACCGTTGTCCCTGCAGAGCATCGTTCCACTGCGACAGGGTGGCTTCAAGATCGTCCTCGACGGCCGATTCGCCTGTTGAGGAAACCTGGAATAAACGCAACAGAGTGGACTCAACCCGGCTCACCTGTCGCCCACCCACTCGACTTTGACGTGTCATTCCAATCGTCTCCATCAATCACTCTCCCGTCTCGGATTCCCACGACAGCAGAACCATGTGAACCCTAGTCCCGCCCAGACCCAAATGATCGACTTTTCCGATTAGGAAACTTAACAAAAATAGATAAGAAACTTCCGATTACTAAAAATGCGTATTTTGAAGAGCATACGTAGTTTCGGAAATATCTAGCGATTCGGTCGACGGCCACAGATCGTCCAGTGACGGTCGGAACTTGCGTGGACCCACCGGGCATCTCCTCCACACGCAACAACCATCTGTTGAGTTTCCGAGAGAGTCAGTGCGGCATGCAACGACTGGTGAAACAACTTCTGCGCGTGACGTGACTCGTCACCGGCGTAGGTCTCGACCAGTCGATCGACAGTTGCTCCATCGTCGGGCCGCATCAAGTCCCTCACGAACAACAACCCACCGGGCTTGAGCACCCGTAGCATCTCCCGGAACACCACGCCGGGCTCGGCGATATGGTGAATGATCGAATTGGAGATGACTCCATCAAACTGGCCATCGGCGTGAGGCAGGGACTTGGCATCGACCAGTTCAACCTCCACGAACTGCCCGGCCCGAGCCTCGGCAATATTGCTGCGAGCCAATTTCAGCATCTCGCCAGCCAGGTCGACCGCAACAACTCGACAACCGGTGTCACGTCGAGCCAACTCGACAGGGATCTGGGCCGTCCCGGTACCAACATCGATCAGGTGGGCATCGGACAGGTTGTCGCGGCCCTGGTTCCAGGCCGTGAGAAACTCTTCGACGAAGGCCCGATTGACACCCGAGTGATCCATCCGATCGTAATCGGACGCCTCCTCGACGGAATCCATGACCTCCGGTTCCAGTGTCCGGGGCAGCATGTCCTCCCGGGGCTACTCGTCCCCGTCCTCATCGGCTGAATCGCCCGACCCCACCTTCGCCAGTTCCTCGTCGTCGTCGTCCTTCCCCTCGGGCTCAACTTTGACCAGCGTCCCTTCAAAGTCGAGTTGTTTCTGATCGCCGACTTCTTTGACACTGACGGTGATCCGGTTCTGCCCCTCGAAGGCTCCACGCAGGATTTCCTCGGAGAGAGGATCCTCGATGCAACTCTCGACACTCCGCCGCAGCGGCCGGGCCCCGTAGTCCAGGTCTCCCCCTTTGTCGATGAGAAACTCACGGGCCTCGTCGGTCAGATCCAGCGTCAGGCCACGTTCGCCGAGCCGCTCGTACACCTTGGCCAGTTCGATATCGACAATCTGCTTGAGATCCTCTCGTGTGAGTTGCCGGAACACGACAACCTCGTCGAGCCGTCCGAGAAACTCGGGCTTGAAGAACCGTTCGATTTCCTGGGTCAGCCGTTCCTTCATCTTGTCGTAGCTGGTGTCCTCATCCTTCTTGCCAAACCCGAAGGGCTCGGCAAGGATCGTGTTGGCACCGGCGTTGGTCGTCATGATCAGCACGACATTCTTGAAGTCGACCTTGCGGCCGAAGCTGTCGGTCAGGTGCCCCTCTTCCATGATCTGCAACAGCATGTTGTAGACATCCAGGTGCGCCTTCTCGATTTCATCCAACAGCACGACCGCATAGGGCCGCCGTCGAATCTTCTCGGTCAACTGCCCACCCTCTTCGTAGCCCACGTAACCGGGAGGAGCCCCGATCAGCCGGCTGACGTTGTGCTTCTCCATGTACTCGCTCATGTCGATCTGGATCAG
>CAWVUS010000230.1:0-8785 GCA_963933195.1 uncultured Planctomycetaceae bacterium | reverse complement strand
CGATAGCCGCGGCGTCGTCGGGTTGGTCGGGCCGTCCCAGGATGGCACCGTGAACCTTGGGGTGCAGTGTCTTGACCCGTCCGCCCATGATTTCTGGGAAGCCGGTGTATTCGGAAATGCCGATTACCGAGACCCCGGCTTCCTCGAGGTGTCGCCGGGTTCCCCCGGTTGAAATGACCTCGAAACCGAGTTCCGTCAGTCGACTGACAAAAGGGACCAGTCCGGTCTTGTCGCTGACACTGACCAGGGCCCTCCGCGCTGAGCCATTGCTCATAATTGAGACTCTCCCGTTCCGGGTCCATCCGTTCCGGGTCGCGATCCTACTGACGTGGGCGAGTCAATTCAAACCCGCCGGGGCTGTTGTGTCCTGTCAGTTTCCCGCGGCGTTGCCACCCGCGGGGGCGGGAATGGCTGGAGCCGGTGTCGCCGGTGCATCCGGCTGCGGTGTTTCCGGAGCAAACTCTGGAAGAATTGGCAACAGATCCGGGTTCTGGTGGTAGACCGGAAATTCGTGGTCGGCTCCCGATTCGCGAATCGCGACAATCATCCCGTTGTTGGTGGCCATGAACAGTCGGTCGGTGCGATCATTTGCGTACTTGATTCCGAACTGCCGTAGCGGCATCGTTCCCAGCACCGCGCCATCAGTGCGACGGAGGATCACGACGTTGCCGACGTGGTCGGTCCCGTAGAGTCGCTTGGCCGAGGAGCCGACAAAATTTCGGACGCCGTGTCGCCACCAGGTCCGTTTCCCGGTCAATGTCGAAAGTGCGAACAAGCCGCCAGCGTCCGGGAAAATGAATACCTGTTGGCCGATCACACGTGGCGTCCGACGGATCGGGAAACCCGAGGGAAACGGTTGCCACCGGGAGTTGCCGTTTTCGGCGTTGAGGCAATAGAGGTTGAAGTCTTCGCACGCGATATAAAGAAAACCAGCGTGATAAGTGACCGGAGCGGAGACGGGTGAATCGGTCTCGGATTGCCATTGCAGCCGGGGTGAACCGGCGGTGATGCTGTACAGCGAATTGTCGAGGCTGGCAAAATTGACCACGCGGCCGGTTGTGATCGGTGGGGTGGTGATTTGCTTTCCGGTTTTGAACCGCCACTGCCGGGCCAGAAAACCCCACTTGGTCAGCTCGTTCTTCAAATACAATTCCCGGATGCGGTGCAGGTCGAACGCAAAGATGCTGCCATCGTAAGAACCGTAAAAGATCTGGTCGTCACTGACTGCAGGACTGGTCGAGGGGGTTCGTGGCAGCTTAAGTTCCCAGAGCAATTCGCCGGAGAACTTGTTGAGACAGTAGAGCTTGCGGGCGGCCGGGACGAACGCGAAGTCACTGTTGGTCACGGCCCGCTGGCTGGGGGCATCGCGAGGACCCAGCTGTGCTGACCACAGTCGACGACCCGATTCGTTGTCGAAGGCGGTGACCGCGCCGCTGCTGGCCTGCATCACCACGACGTCTTCATCGACACTCATGTGTGCGATCACGTCACGACTGGGATCGAGGACCGCCTGGCCCCACCACATGCGGACGAGACCATGGCGTCTGAGCATGGTGTGGGAGGGCAGGGCGTTTCCACGAATACCCTGCTGGGCCGAAACGGGAGCCGGAGACAGGCTCGCCATTGGAACGACCAGTGACAGGAGGAGGGTGGAACGAATTGAGTGTTTTCGAATCATGACGGTCAATCGTGGTGAGCAGTTTGAGGACACTCTACCTGAGTCTATCCGCAGCAGGGGGGGGCCGACCAGAGGCTGGCACGGGCTATCCTCTTTCAGTCGGCGGTTGCTCGATGTATCGCGAGCCGAAGCCCGATGGAGATCTTCGGAGATGGGAATTGTTGGCCTCTGGGTGCTTTGACCGGTACAATTCCGCCGACTGCCCCGGCCGTCAGGATCTGTGTCCGACTGGTTGAGTGTGGCAGCTGAGGGGGCCGGTTGTGACGAGAGTTCCAGGCAATTCGATTGTGGGGATTCCTTCGGGGGTGGTGTGGTGTGTGTTGGGCACCGCAGGGGCCATCCTCGGCGGTTCTCACGTGTCAGCCGACGTGATCCGGTTGGAAAACGGCGGTGAATTGCGAGGGGAATTGATAGGTGCGGTGACACGGACTCCCGGTGAGACGGTTGTCATACGGACCTTGACCGGGAGTCGAGTGGAGGTGGCCGGGGAACGGGTGGTGTTGGTGGCCCGGCGGTCTTTGAAGGTCGAGCAATACGAGGAGCGAAGTGACCGGGTGGCAACCGAGAATGACACGGTGGAGGGGCACTGGGAATTGGCGGAATGGTGTCGGGGCCAGCGATTGCCGGACCAGCGACGCAAACACCTGGAACGAGTCGTGTCGCTGGATCCCTCGCACCGTTCCGCGCATTACGGGCTGGGACACACCCTGCGAAATGGGAAATGGATGAGTCGTGAGGAGTTCATGGCATCACGAGGACTTGTCCGTTACCGGGGGCGTTACATCACTCCACAGCAGCGAGAGGATCTTGAGGCCGCATCCGTTGGCGCCGCGTCTTATCGCAAGTGGTTTTCTCAGATTCGGATCTGGCACAAGTGGCTCAAGACAAGTGATCCGAAACAACAAGGACGGGCACGAGCCGAACTGGGGCGGGTCCGGGATTCTGCGGCGGTGGTGCCGCTGGTACGGGTTCTGGGGCGTGACAAGTCCGAGTCGATTCGGGTGTTACTGGCGGGTGTTTTGGGAGGTGTGCCGGGCCTGGATCCGGTCGGGCCGCTGGTGGACTTGGCACTGCGTGACCGGAGTTACCGTGTCCGTGGTGCGGCACGAGCCGCGATTGGTCCGCAGCGACTGGCTGCGGTGGTCCGGTTTGCAGTTGCCGGCCTGGGGGATACGTCAAACGCGGTTGTCCGTCGTTCGGCGGTCTTGTTGGGTGAGTGTGGAGATGTGACAGCGGTACCTCCTCTCATCGCTGCGCTGGTCACTCGGCACGTGCATCGCGTTCGTGTGCCGGGAAGTCGTCATCCGAGTTTTGCATTCGCGCGAGATGGAACTCCGGTGCACCCGGCGGTGGCCCAGGGATTCGGTGTTCCCCCGGAAATTTTGCGAGGGATGCAGATGGGGCGGTTTCCTTTTGGCGTTGTCATCTTGCCTCCTCAATTTGCCGAAAAAGAGACCCAGGTGATCTCGGTGATCGTTGATCGTGAGAATCCGGAAGTCCTGGCAGCTTTGAAGAAACTGACCGGAAACGAGGGAGCGAATTACGACCGGCGAGCCTGGGAATTGTGGTGGTTGGCGTTTCGCCAGGGGACAAAATGACCGATTTACCGTCAGCCCGAGCGGCTCGACAATTGCTGGAGAGTCTCGAGCGGTCCGGCGTGACCCACTTGGCCCGTCCCTCGGTGACTCCAATTCAACAACCGACAGACAACGAGGTGTCGATGACTGGAACTACAGGAGATGCGTCGAGTGGCCTGGAAGGGATTGCTGCGTCGGTTGCTGGCTGTCGTCTGTGCCAGGAATTGGCCGAGACGAGAACGCAGACGGTCTTTGGTGTTGGTGATCCCGACGCGAAGATCCTGTTCGTTGGTGAGGCACCGGGTGCTGATGAGGATCGGTTGGGCGAACCGTTTGTCGGTCGGGCGGGCAAATTGCTCAACCAGATCATCGAAGCCTGTGGAATGCGCCGCGAGGAGATCTACATCTGCAATATCCTGAAGTGTCGCCCTCCAGGAAATCGCAACCCGTCGCCGGAGGAAGCCGGGAATTGTCGCCAGTTCCTTGATGGTCAGATTGCCTCGGTTCAGCCCGAGTACATTGTCTGCTGGGGGTCGGTGGCCGCCAAGAACCTGCTGGATTCGACCGAGACGATTGGCCGGATGCGTCGGCAGTTCTTCGAGTACGGAGGTGCCAAGGTGCTGTGCACCTATCACCCGTCGTACCTGCTGAGGAATCCGTCGGCAAAGAAGGATGTCTGGGAGGACATGCAACTGTTGTTTGCGGATATGGGTGTCACGCTGACCGCGGCGAAGGGAAGCGACGGCGGGTCGTGAGATGGTGCGTGGCGGGTGATCTTCGACCGCGGACGACGGTGCCTACGATCCCGATTCCGCCTCAAGTGATTTGAGGTACAGAGCCTTGATGTAGGGGATCGGCTCGTTGCCGAGTGCCTTGAGGATGGTGCCTCCCGCGGTGAAGCAGTGGGTGACCCAGTCGGGTTGGCCGTATCGTGCCAGGGCCGTCCCACCTTCGCCTCCTCCGACATACACTTCGACGCCCGCATCCGTCATTCGCTTGAGTTGGCCCACGAATTCCCGGGTGCCCTTCTCGAAGGCTTCTTCTTCGAACAGCCCGAACACGCCGTTGTGAAACGCGATGGCCGGTCGACGGCCCGCCTGGACCTCCATCCGGTGCGAGTCCAGGAACTTGCCCACGGCCTCGACCTGGACGGCCCGGGTTTCCGGGCCGACATCGAACTGCGCTTCACCGTCCGGGATGGTGCGACTGGCCGTGCCATCCCCGAGGATGAAATCGACGGGCAGCACGAATTCGACTCCGGCTTCCAGTCCCTGCCGGTACATGGCACCGGCCTGTTCGATTCGTTCGGGCGGGATGTAGATCTTGGCCTGGGTTGAGTCTCCGGCGAGTCCCAGTCCGAATTCGTTGCCATCGTGTCGAGCGGCAGCAGCCTTGAGTGCCAGGGCAAGTCCTCCGGCGGCGATCACGGTCTTGACCTGTTTGCGGGCGAGGATTTGTTCGAGATCATCGAGTTTGTTGATCTTGATGCCACTGAAAACGACGAGGTCGGCTTGGCGGGTACGGGTCACGTGCCGGGTGAGTTCGTCGTCGACGTAACGTCCCAGTGCGACCTGTTGGCATCCCAGTGGGACGAGTGTGCTGGAGAGGTCCCGGTTCGAGGCGGCGAAGCCCTCGTTGACGTGAACATCGGCGAGCAGGTCGCTGACCGAGTTGACGTAGTTGGTCAACCGTGGAGCCATGTCGGCGATCGTCTGATCGTCGGCTTTCCACAACGCCCGTTCGAGCGAGTAGCGGCGGGTGTTTTCGAGGACGGCAATGGCCCCATCTGGCAAACTGGCCACTTCGTCCGCGGCTGTTGCGAGGACCTGGCCGGTCTGGTCATCGAGCCACTCCGGGACAAATGTAACGGGTTGATTGCCGCGAACCTCGGGTGGCAACAGGGTGTCCAGGTGACGTGCAATCGGTTCCAGGGACATCTTGGGGTCTCGCCCCCGGTGTCCGTAAACCAGTTGCACCCAACCCCTGCGGCCACCATGGGTCAGCGTATCAACCAGCGAACGGATCCGGACATCGTCCTGGATCGATCCGTCGTCCTGAACCACCACATCCGTATCACCTCGAACGAGAACGCGAGTTCCCGACGGGAGGGTGTTGAGTGCGTCGAGATTGGGAATACTCTCGAGACAGTCTTCCAGTGACGGGATGTTGTCGGAGGTGCCGGCGAGAGTGGAGCACCAGCGGACGGTGGACTCGGCAGAAACGATCATGGCGGTGCGTTTGTGGAGGATGAGGGTGTCGGTAAGTATTTGTTGCGAGTACCGGGGATAAAGGGTGTCGTTGTCCCACGTCAAGGCAGCCAGAAATCCGGCCGTCGGGGGTTTCCGGCGTGTCGATGGATTGCCTATGATCGGACTCGACCCGGCATCCTGCCGCAAGAGTGTCCCAGATCCGACCGAGAGCCGGTGTGATTCAAGAGCCCCGTGGTTGGAACTGGTTGGACCGGCGACGCGTCCCAGCGTGTGTGTTGCTGGCAGCGTGCCTGCTGGCCACTGGCCCATTGGTGACTGCAGACGATCGTCCTGTGATTCGATCCGTTGCGATTGGCCTGGGAGGATGGGCCAAGGTCGGCAAGTGGGCGCCCGTCCGTGTGGATGTCGACTGCGGCCGGTCAACCGGATCACTGCGGCTCGTGTTGACGGCATCGGATCCCTCTGAACGTACGGCCGCTTTTGTTTCGCCCGCGGTTCAGATCGCCCCGGGTAGTCGTGCTCGGGTAGTCGGCTGGTTTCAGCCTGGACGGCTCGGAGGTGACCTGGGTGTGTCGATCGAGAAAGATGGTGTGGTGGCCGACCGTCGCACGGTTTCGATGACAACAGCACCCCGCCGACCATTCAACTGGCGGATGAGGATTGGCGAGACGGAAGTTTCCAGTGGAGTGGACCGGGTCGAGATTCCGGTGCGGCCGGGACAGTCGGTGGTGTTTATCAATGGTGACTCCCACGCCGCGCACGGCCTGGTCGTCCCGGGTGGCTCCGTGGAGGGTTTGCGTGAGACGACCGGATCGGTCGGCGAGTTGATTGATCCGGCGTCGGAAGTTGTCGAGCCGTCCAGGCGGCCGGTGATGGCCCGTTTCGAGGTGACCGGTGAGTTGTCTCAACCCGTCTCATTCCACGGTTTGTCCACCGGTTGGGCCCTGTCGGGTCGATTCATCCGTGGTGAGTCCAAACCGATGGAGACAGGCGAGAAGGGGGCGGAGATCGAGGTCATCGTCGAAGGGGCCCCGGTGGTGTTGAGCCAGTCCGAGAAGTTGTGGATGTCCTGGGGGCAGGCCGCGGGGATGGATGTGACGGGTGTGGAACGGGACGGGGGGCGGCGTGTCGAATTGGCCGAGCGGGCGATTCCGTGGTCGGGAACGTCCCGGCGAATCGACCACGTTGTTGATCTCGATGCCGTTGACGCGATCATAATGGCCGCCGGAGATGGCTATGTGATTGACGACGCAGACAGCCAGGTGTTGTCCCGGTGGGTTGCGGCCGGTGGTCACCTCGTGGTCTCGGTTGGGGCCCAGCGCGCCGAGTGGGTTCGAAGTCCCTTGGCGAAATGGGTTCCCGTCCGGGCGGAAAAAGACCGGCAGTTGAGCGACAGTGACCTCAGGGGATTGGAAACTCTCGCGTTGGCCGGTAATCGGATTCCGTTCCAGGGCCGCGTGGGGGGGGCGATTCTCAAGTTGAGGGACGGTCGCACGTCGGTGGCGTCTCTCAGCGGTCCATTGATTGGAGTGTCGGCTTTTGGTTTTGGGCGGGTCACGATGGTCGCGGTCGACATCGATCGTCGGCCTCTGGCCCGATGGGTGGACCTGCCGCGGTTGATCGAACGACTGGTCGAAGGGGTCGGGGCGATCGAGCCGGCCACCATCGCGGCCGAATCACGATCGACGCGCGGCCAGGGAGCCCTGTCGTATTCGGGTGTCACGGACCTGAAGACTCAATTGCACGGTGTCCAGGATGATTTTCAGCAGGTGAGCCGCCCGGGGATTTGGCAGGTGTTCCTGCTGGTGATCGGGGTGCTGTTGCTGGTGGGGCCGGTCGATTTTGTGTTGGTGCGGCACCTGTTGAAACGGCCTCGCGCGACCTGGGTGACGCTGCCGTTGATCATCCTGGCCACGGTCGGACTGGCGGTGTGGAGTGGTGGTACCGTCAAAGGCCGTGAAGTACTGGTCAATCAACTCGACATCCTCGACCTGGACGCAGTGACCGGACACGTCGAGGGACGGAGTTGGGCTACGATTTATTCCGGGCAGAGTCAAAGGCTGCAAGTCGAAGTCCGGCCGGCTGATTGGCTGAAGACCGGTACGTCGACACAGGACGAGACGGATTGCTGGGTGTCGTGGAGCGGTGTGCCGGAGGCGACGTTTGGCGGAATGCACCGGGCGGGGCAGAGAGGGCTCGACGAAGCGGATTACCACGTGAGAAGTGGAGGCAATGAGTCGTCGATCGTCGACTTGCCGGTGGCTGTGTCATCGACACGGACTCTCTCGGCGGTGTGGCGACACGTGTGTCGTGACACTCGGTTGGAGGCAGAGTTGGAGAGTAGTGGTGTCGGACAATTGTCCGGGGAATTGACTCACTCGCTGCCCGGGACGATCGATGACTGGCTGGTGGTGTTCGGCAATCGTGTCTACATGCCGCGGATGGCTGCTGGCCGGAGCGGGACGTGGCCGTCGGGAACACCCTTGAGGCTGGATGGTGACGGGGTCCGTGACGAGTCTTTGAAGCGTTATCTGACCCGCACGACAGTTCACACGGTGGCTCGCAGGCAGGGAGACGGAACAGAGGTCGTGGCCGTGGCCGGGCAATACAAGCCCCTGGGGCGAAATCCGCTCGACTGGTTCGAGACGTTGACGTTTCACCGCGCCGCTGGTGGTAGTGGTTTCACAGGGCTGAAGAATCGGGATCTGGAGGCTCTGGATCTGTCAGAACTCATCCGGCTCGATCGGGCCGTGTTGGTTGGGCGATTGAAGTTGTCGGCCGATGATGGCCAAGCGACGGATGCGGGAACCGAACTGCTGATTGATGGCGAGAAGGCGAGGGCGGCGGGGGGCCGTCAACTGACCTACCTTCGGATCGTGTTGCCGGTAAAGAGTCGCCGCATCCGACCGACACAGAAGTTTTTCGATCCCGACCAGGAATCGCCGAAGTGATGCGGTGTTCTTGGCCCGAGACAGACACGAGAGGATTACCGTGATCACCACTCGAAAACTGACCAAGCAGTATGGTGACCTGGTTGCTGTGAACAACATCGACCTGGACCTGTCTGAGGGTGACGTATTTGGCTTCATTGGCCCCAACGGCTCGGGCAAGACGACGACGATGCGGATGATCGCCACGTTGCTGAATCCGACTCATGGCGAGGCCTACGTCTGCGGCAAGTCGATTTACACCGATCCGGCCGAGATACGGCGGATGGTTGGGTTCATGCCCGATTTCTTTGGTGTCTACGACGATATGACAGTGATCGAATACCTTGAGTTCTTCGCGGCAACCTACCGGATTGACGCGCATGCCCGCCG
>CAWVUS010000229.1:0-8785 GCA_963933195.1 uncultured Planctomycetaceae bacterium | reverse complement strand
GATTCGCGGTCTCGGCGATGTGAAGCGAGTCCGGGCGGATGTCACGGTGAAGTGACGACTTCCGCGGTTGCGACCTAGCCGTACAACACGGACATCGGCTGTCCGCGATAGATCTCGTGCGGGCGGCCGTCGAAGTCGACCCAGTGAGAATCCCGGGGAATTCCCAGGGCCTCGTAGATGGTTGCCGAGAAGTTCTCGGGCATGTATCGCTGGCTGGTCGCGTAGGCGCCCAGGTCATCCGAGGATCCGATCACCTGTCCACCCTGTACGCCTCCGCCAGCGAACAACGCGGTGAAGACCGGGCCCCAGTGATCACGACCGGCGTTCTTGTTGATGTTGGGAGTACGACCGAACTCGCCGCTGATGATGAACAGTGTCTCGTCGATCAGCCCGCTGTCGTTGAGATCGTCGAGCAGGGCACTCATCGAAAGATCCAGGGGCGGCAGCAGGTTTCGCTCGAGATTGACGAAGTTGCGACGGTGCGTGTCCCACGACGAGTTCTTGCCCAGGTTGATCTGGACGAAGTCGACCCCGGCGTCGATCAGCCGGAAACCCATCAGGGCCGAGAGACCAAACTTGTTCTTGCCGTAACGGGCCAGGGTCTTCGGGTCCGCGTTCTCGACGTCGAAAGCCTGGCTGGTCTTGGGATCGCCCAGCACGGTGAAGGCCTGGAGACGGTTCTGATCGAGCTTGCGGGTGGCACTGCGTTCCTGGAGGAACTGTCGTTGTTGTTCGACGGTTCTCAACAGGCCGATGCGTTCCTTCAGGCGTCCCTGGCCGCCCTTGGGAAGCGTCAGCACCGGGGTGTTGAAAATGTTCTCGGCCGCGTGGTCGAACTCGTCATTTTCGAACCGGAAGCAGTCGGGACACGCCCCGTTGCCCAGCGGGCATTGTGCGGCGACATTGACATGCCAGGCCTCGTAGTTCGAACCCAGTCGGCCGGCGAACTGACCGGGTCGCATTCGCGCCGCCTCGTTGACACTCGGTTCGGGCAACACCGCCGCCGGCGGCAGATTGCGTTGCTCGTTGCGCTTGGCATAGGTCACAACCGAGAGCATTGACGGCCACTCGTTGGGACTGGGCACCTTGGCGGTGCTGAAGCCGACCGGGAAGTCGAGTCGCCCGGTCAGCATCATGTGGCAGGCCTGCTCGTGGCCATTGCTGGCGGTGCCCATCGAGCGGACCATCGCGTAGTGCTTCATCCGCTGGGTGAACAACGGCAGGTGTTCGGAGATCTGCAGTCCGGCGACATCCGTTGAGACTGGATCGAAAGTGCCCCGGACTTTTGCCGGAGCGCCCGGCTTCATGTCGAACGTGTCGTGGTGCGAAATTCCCCCGGTCAGGAACACGAAAATGACCCGCTTGGCCTTTGACGCCCTGGCTGCCTGTACGGCGTCCGGTGTGACCAATCCGGCCGCGCCCAGGCTCGCGAGTCCGGCCGAACCGGCCTGGAGCAGGTGGCGACGAGAGAGTCCGTGGCTCGAGCATCCGCATCGGAGGTCGTGCGTCGACATGGCGGTGATCCCTGTGGGGTCGATTTCCATCGAGGTCTCCGGAGCGGTGACGGGAACACCGTCACGATCCATCAACCACCACTTATTCTATCGTCTTTCCGGGCGGGTGTCGTTGCGGATTGGTTGGAGTAACCAGGGGCAATCATGTTGTCCTGGGGGCCTCGTCACTCAGGAGAATCGACAACCAGCGTGTCTCGTCAGAGGCCGAGAGTACGATCTTGACGATCATTGTCAGCGGAACGCTCAACAACATTCCCATTGGCCCCAGCACAAATCCCCAGAAGACCAACGACAGGAACACGACCAGTGCCGAGAGTCCCAGCCCCTTGCCCATGATCCGTGGCTCGATGATGTTGCCCACCACCAGGTTGACAACGACGTAGATCAGAACGACCCAGGAGAAGGTCGAGCCGTCCTGGGTGATGAAGGTGACGGTGATGGCCGGCACGGCGGCAATGAACGAGCCGATGTTGGGGATGAAATTGAACAGGAAGGCCAGCAGAGCCCAGAGTGGTGCGTAGGGGACCTTGAGCCAGTACAGGAGTCCTCCGATGACGAGTCCCGTCAGCAGGCTGAAGATGGTCTTGAAGGCCACGTAGCGACGGGTTTCGGTGATGACCGTGTCCCACCGGGCCTGTCGAGCCGAGGTGTCTCCGGGCATCGCCGCCACCTTGGCTGGAAAGCCCGAGGCTTCGAGCACGATGAACACGAAACAGAACAGGACAAACAGACTCTTGCCGAAGAGATCGGTCAGCCCGCCAAGAAGTTGGCCGAGGTAGTCGACGGCGTGATCGGTGTTGAGGCTGTCGGCTTGCACCTTGGTGGGCACCTCGATTCCCGCACGGGTCAGTGTCTCGGTGACGGTCGCCACCTTCCGCTGCAGCGGTTCCTTGAAGGTCTCGAGATTGTCTCGAAAACTGTAGACCGATTGTCCGATCATCAGGACGACCGTGGCCCCGATTGCTCCCATGGCCAGGAACACCAACAACAGGGCGAGGGGACGAGGGACCCGCCGCCGGACCAGCCAGCCCATGGCTGGTCCACAGATGATTGCCAGGAAGGCTGCGAACAGCACGGGGACCAGGATCGACCGGGCGATCGACATGCCGGCCACGATCACCACGAACGAGGCCAGCGTGACCAGAATTCTCAGGACTTCCGGGATACGGGGAGGCGCGGACATGGAGGAGTTCCAGGCTGGCCGGTATGCGACTGCGACGGACGGGATCGTAGTTGAGCTTCGCCGCACGAGGC
Organism: uncultured Planctomycetaceae bacterium; assembly: GCA_963933195.1. GTDB lineage: Bacteria > Planctomycetota > Planctomycetia > Planctomycetales > Planctomycetaceae > UBA8437. The sequence continues at coordinate 6,017 of CAWVUS010000229.1, read as the reverse complement.
CAGAGGTGTTTGATCCTGTAGCGGGTCGACCCCGGGGACTTTGCCCTGCCGGGTGCTGCCGGTTAGTCTGGGCTGCTGCCCAAACGCCTGGAGACGAGAGCTCATGAGACGGTTGCCCCGCTTTTTCGCCATCGTGTTTCTGCTGGCGGTTTCGACTGCCCTGGCCGATGGTCCTCGCGACAATGATCCGAAATCGGTACGGCCGGTACCCCGACCCGGGGTCAAGCCCGCCGGCAGCGGCTTCCTGGAATTGCCGGCCAAGCTGAAAGATCTTCGGGCCAGGATTCTCAAGGCGTCCGCATCGAAGAACCCCGCCATCCGCGCGTTGATTCCGGATGTCGAGATCTACTACCGGGCTGTCCACGACGCGCTGACATACAACGAATTCTTTTCGGCTGCCGATGTCAAGAAGGCCCACGAACTGCTCGCCATCGGTGGGAAACGGGCCGACCAGTTGATCGCCGGCCAGGCTCCCTGGACCAGCCAGACCGGGTTGGTCGTTCGGGGTTACGTGTCCAAGATCGATCACACGGTCCAGCCCTACGGGCTGGTGATTCCCGAGTCCTACGATTTCACGGCGCCACGACGACACCGATTGGACATCTGGTTTCACGGCCGTGGAGAAACGCTCAGCGAGGTGAACTTCATCCACCAGCGGGCACGCAATGCCGGGGCCTACACGCCGGCCAACACGATCGTGCTGCACCCCTACGGACGATACTCGAACGCGTTCAAGTTCGCCGGCGAGGTGGATGTGCTCGAGGCACTGGGTGACGTCCGGGGTCGCTACCGGGTCGATGGTCGGCGGATCTCGGTTCGAGGTTTCTCGATGGGCGGAGCCGCCTGCTGGCAATTCGCCGTGCACTATGCCGATCGCTGGTTTGCGGCCAACCCGGGTGCCGGGTTCTCCGAGACGCCCGAGTTCCTGAAGTTCTTTCAGAAAGAGACGCTCAACCCGACCTGGTTCGAGAAACGGCTCTGGCACTGGTACGACTGCACCGACTGGGCGGTCAACCTGGCCCAGTGCCCCACGGTGGCCTACAGCGGCGAACTGGACACACAGAAGCAGGCGGCCGACATCATGGAACAGGCGCTGGAGGCCGAGGGGATCGACCTGGTCCACGTGATCGGGCCGGGGACCAAGCACGCCATTCACCCGGATTCCAAAAAGGAAATCGATCGCCGGTTGGCGAGCATTGCACGGGCCGGACGCGACACGAACCCACGGCACCTCGTGATGACCACGTGGACCCTGAAATACAACCGGTGTCACTGGGTCACGGTCGAGGGAATGGGTGAGCACTGGAAGGCGGCACGGGTCACCGCTGATGTCACCGGTCGCAGCCAGTTGAAACTGGTCACCAAAAATGTCACTGGCCTGAAGCTCTCGTTCTCGCCGGGTTACGCTCCATTTGACGTTCGCAGCCCGGTGACGGTGGTGATCGATGGCGCCTCGATCGAGGCCCCGGGACCACTCTCGGATCGCTCGTGGAACTGCAAGCTCACCCGGCAACAGGATGGCTGGCGGGTGGGAGGTCGTGTTGGTGGTCGCGGTGGCAAGCTGAGAAAACGACACAATCTCCAGGGGCCGATCGATGACGCGTTCATGGACTCGTTCCTGTTTGTCCGTCCGACAGGCAAACCGATGCACGAAAAAACCGGACAGTGGGTCGAGTCGGAACTCCAGCGTGCCCGCATCCACTGGCGAAAACAGTTCCGTGGTTACGCACGGATCAAGGACGACACGCAGGTGACCGACAAGGACATCGCCGGGGCGAACCTGGTGCTGTGGGGAGATCCCCAGAGCAACAAGTTGCTCGCCAGGCTGGTCGATGGTCTGCCGGTCTCGTGGAGCGACGGCAAGGTGTCAGTCGGAGAGAAGTCGTTTGCCGACGGTGGACACATGCCGGTGATGATTTATCCGAACCCGTTGAACCCCAGGCGGTACGTGGTTCTCAACAGCAGTTTCACCTACCGCGAGTACGCCTATCTCAACAACGCCAGACAGGTGCCGATGCTGCCCGACTGGGCGATTGTCGACCTGTCGACGCCTCCGGGAACCGTGTGGCCCGGCAAGATTGTCGACGCCGACTTCTTTGACGAGAAGTGGAGCGTCAAGTAGCGACTCGAATCCCCCATGGTTACCCTGACCGGCTGACGCCCGCACCAGGAGACACTCCGATGCTCACTCGCCCCACCCTGTTGTCACTCATGGCAACCCTTTGCCTGATGGCCTCCTCAACCGTCACGGCTGCGACTCCCCGGGTGTTTCCCGACGGCCAGCGCCCCGATGACTCACGCCTGGCTCCCCAGAAAGATCTCAACGGCTATTTCCCCTTCGAGGTGCCGGCGACTCGCAAGGAGTGGGAAGTCCGCAAGCGGGAACTGAAGCAGCGGATCCTGGTCTCGACGGGCCTGTGGCCGATGCCACAGCGGACGCCGATGAAGCCGGTCATTTTCGGCAAGGTGACCCGTCCGGGTTTCACCGTCGAGAGGGTGTATTTCGAGAGTGTTCCGGGTCACTTTGTCACGGGCTTGCTGTTCCGGCCGGCCGGCAAGACGTCCGGTGGAAAACACCCGGCCGTTCTGTGTCCTCATGGCCACGGTGGTCGGTTGCAGGATTACGGCGTCGGTGCGATGGACGCGTTGATCAAGAGTGGCGGCGAGAAGTTCCGCAAGTCGGGCCGGTTTCCCAAGCTGGCGCGTTGCGCCACCCTGGCGCGGATGGGCTGTGTGACCTTCATCTTCGACATGGAGGGCTACGCCGATGCCCAGCAGATTGGCATGGGGGTGGCCCATCGGTTGCAGAAGCAGCGGCCGCACATGAACAGTCCCCGGGGCTGGGGCTTCATCAGCACCCAGGCGGAACTGCGTCTCCAGAGCATCATGGGACTGCAGACCTGGAATTCGATCCGTTGCCTGGATTTCCTGGCCGGCCTGCCCGATGTGGATCCCAAGCGGATCGGCGTGACCGGTGGTAGCGGAGGGGGAACCCAGACGATCCTGTTGTGTGCCATCGACCCCCGTCCGGTTGTCGCGTTTCCCAACGGGATGGTCTCGACATCGATGCAGGGTGGGTGCACGTGCGAGAACTGTTGCCTGCTGAGAATCGGCACCGGCAATGTCGAACTGGCCGCGCTGTTTGCTCCCAAGCCACAGGGCATGACGGCTGCCAACGACTGGACCAAGGAAATGATGACCAAGGGCTATCCCGAGTTGAGACAACTCTACGGGCTCTACGGCAAGCGTGACCACGTGCTGTGTCGTTCCCTGGTCCGCTTCCCGCACAACTACAACTACGTCAGTCGCGGAATCATGTACAACCTGTTCAACCGCCACCTGGGGCTGGGCCTGGACGAGCCGGTTGTCGAGACCGATTACGAGCCACTGACGGCCGAGGAATACACCGTCTGGGACAAGGATCACCCGGCCCCTCCCGGTGGTGAGACGCACGAGAAGACCGTGACTGGTTTTCTGTCCAAGCAGTCCCAGGCCCAGTTGGCTTCGCTGGTTCCCCGCCAGCGCGAGGACATGACGCTCTACCAGGGTATCGTCGGTGGTGCGATCAAGACGATCATTGGCCGTGGGTTGCCGCGTGCCAACCAGATCGACCGCACCAAGGTCATCAAGCACGACCGGGGTGACTACCTGGAATTCGCTGACATCCTGAGACTGAAGCCACACGGCGAGGCGTTGCCGGTGGTGTCCTTCTTCCCCAGCAAGGCCGCTTACAACGGGATGGCAGTTGTCTGGGTCGACGGCCGCGGCAAGGCGGGTTTGTACGGTGCCGACGGACGTCCGATCCCCGCCATCCAGAAACTGCTCGACGGAGGTGCCGCGGTCCTGGGAGCCGACCTGTTGTACCAGGGCGAGTTCCAGGCCGATGGGAAGCCGTTGACCGTCACGCCCAAGGTGGGCAGCAACCGCGAGTTTGCCGCCTACACCTTCGGGTACAACCACTCGGTGTTTGCCAGCCGGGTTCACGACATCCTGACACTGCTGGCGTTCGTGAAGGGTCACGAGGAGGACAAGGCCGGATCGGTGGCACTGGTGGGAACCGGCGGCGCTGGCCCGCTGGTGGCCACGGCGCGGGTCCTGGTTCAGGACCTGGTCGACAAGGCCGTGGTGGCGACCGGCGGTTTCCGGTTCGTCAACGTCGGGAACTATCGTGATCCCGGATTTTTGCCCGGGGCTGTCAAGTACGGTGACCTGCCGGGGATGCTCTCGCTGGCCGCACCGCTGCCGCTGTTTTTGGCCGGTGAAAAGGGCCAGGTGCCCGAACGCGTCCAGGCGACCTACGCCGCAATGAAACGACCCAAGTACGTTGTGTCGCAAACCGGCAGCGAGAGTGCCGCGGTGCTCAAGGCCGTGCCGTGGCTGCTGGGACAGTAGAGACGCCGGTGATCGTTTGTGACTCTTCAACCAGAATGGACTTCGTGATGTCGCTGCCCTGCCCCGTTCTTGTTCGTGAAACCGTTCCCTCGTTTCTCTCGATTGCTGCCGTGCTGGCCGTCGTGGCCCTGGTGGTGAACCCGGTGCTGGCGGCCGACGGGGCGTTGAAGAAAGGCGATCGGATCGTGTTCCTGGGCGATTCGATCACCCAGGCCGGGGACCGGCCGGGAGGGTACATCCAGGTGGTTCGCGAGGTGCTCAAGGCGCGTCACGCGAAACTGGAACTCGAGGTGATCGGAGCCGGGATCAGTGGGCACAAGGTTCCCGATCTCGAGAAGCGGCTCGATCGTGACGTGCTGGCGCACAAGCCACAGGTGGTCGTGATCTACATCGGCATCAACGATGTCTGGCACTCTCAGAATGGAAAGGGCACGTCGAAGGAGGATTACGAAGCGGGGCTGAGACGATTGATCGATCGGATCGAGAAGTCCGGCTCGCGGGTCGTGCTGTGCACGCCGAGCGTGATTGGCGAAAAACCGGCCGGAACCAATTCGCTGGACAAGATGCTGTCGGAGTACGCGGGGATTTCTCGCGGCGTGGCCGCAAAGACGGGTGTCCAGTTGTTGGACCTCAACCGCGAGTTCCGCGACTACCTGGGGCGTCACAATCCCCTGGAGGTCGCCAAAGGAGTGCTGACCAGTGATGGCGTGCACCTGAATGCCGCCGGGAATCGTTTTGTGGCGGCACGAATGCTCGAGGCGCTCGGTGTCGGAGGTAGTGGGTCGCGCCGCCTGCGGCACGTGGTACTGTTCAAGTTCAAGCCCGAGGTGACCGGGGCGCAGGTGCAGGAGGTCGTCCGGGCCTTTGCACGACTGCCCCAGCAGATCGACGTGATCGTGGGCTTTGAACACGGGATCGACGTCAGCGTCGAGAATAAGCAGAAGGGATTCACTCACGGTTTTGTCGTGACGTTCCGTGACGAGTCGGGACGCGACACCTATCTGCCGCATCCGGCGCACCAGAAGTTTGGCAAGCTGGTCAGGCCACGGGTGGCCGACGTGCTGGTATTTGACTACTGGACGGGCAAGTAGTCCCTCCTGGTGGCCGGTCTTCAGCCCCCCGCCGGCGAAAGCCAGCGGGGAGCGGTTGCCCTGGTGATCACGGCCCCTTTTATTCGTCGCTCAGGACCACCTGGTCAAATCGTTGCCCGTCGGGGGTGACGAGCCTGGCGAACACCCTGGGGTCCACGTTCATGTTGATGGACCGCACGTTGCCGGCACAGAACGCAAAGTTGACCAGGTCGCCGTGGTTGGAACTGGGACGAGGAGTCTGGTATCTCGCCGCGATCAGATTCTTGTTGAGTCGTCCAGCGATGACAGCACCGTTGGAAAAGCTCGTGCTGCTTCCCAGGGTCAACTTGCCGGGAACCGCGTTCGGGTTGAGGTTGACCCCCGATGCCACGAGTACACCAAACAGCGAACCGCCCTGTCGGCAGTCCGTCACGGTGTGTCCCGATGCGCCCGGTTGCCAGGCCCAGTTTCCTGCCTGGAGGTTTTCTCCAAAGAGGATTGTGTTGGAGTTGCCGTCGCCGGCACTGATGAAGTCCAGGGTCATCTTGTGGACAT
>CAWVUS010000228.1:0-8795 GCA_963933195.1 uncultured Planctomycetaceae bacterium | reverse complement strand
GTTGAGCCGGTGGTTGACGAAATCGTTTTGAAACCACCTCCAGGTGGCGTGGTGGAACCTGCTCCCTGGCCGCAGACGGTCGCGTCTGTTCCGTCGATTGTTGACCGGACTGACGAGGTGACTGGCCTGGTCGAGCACGTTGAGGTTTTGGAAGATCAGCTGGATGTGAAACTTCAATTGCTTTCGAAGGCACAGGCCGATCTGGAGACGAAACTCAAGGAACTTGTCCAGGCTCGTGGCGAGCGAATCGACCGGCGAAAAGTCGTGGCAGGGCTCACGATCGAGGACACTCAGGTTCGCACACAACTCGAGGCTCTTCGACGCGAAGACCAGGTGGCACGTCAAAGGCTCGAGGTGCTGAAGCAACCTGTCAGCCCTGAAGTGATCGAGGTCCGTCACAGGTTGACACCTGTTGGTCGTGTCGTCCGTGGTACGGAACAGCATTTTCACGTCCGAAACGGTCGAGTGGCCCGGATCCCACTGCAAGGACTCAAACAACGGATCCGTGCCCAGATGTCACGGTACGGTCGTTCGATGTCGCGTTTCCCCAAGCACGAAGGACAGGTCGGCCCGGTTGACGGTTTCGTGATGGAATACACTGTCGAACGTCGGCCAGCGCGGCTGGCCGATGAGTTGCGGCATGGCCATGCGATGATCCGGATTGGAGTGACACGGTGGACGATCCGGCCAGAACCGGAACTCGAGTCCGAGACAACCGAGATCGCATTGTCGAGTGGGTCCAGATACCAGACAATTTTGCGTACGAGCGATCCTGGAGCGGCACTGACCTTCTGGGTCTATCCGGACAGTTTTTCCGAGGTGCGGCGGTTGCAGGCGGCGGCTCATCGAGCCGGCTTCCGGGTGGCTGCGCGGCCATTGCCGACCGGGATCCCGATCTCGGGGTCCCCCGACGGGTCGCGGTCGCAGTCCCAGTAGCAGTGTTCGGGATGGGATTGTCGACCCGGTTTACTTGCCGGCCTTCTTGGGGGGCTGGCTGCGGAGTTGGATGCCGCGATTGGGAAGCAGTGGGCCACCACCGGCGGCACGAACCAGCAGCTGGATTCCGGGCAGAACACGGGCCTTGTTTTCCAGGCCAGCGGTGACCTGGATCGTGAAGGCGGTCTCGCCGGGTGCGACGACGGTCTTGCCACCTCGAAACCCCGCCAACTTCTTGTCGATGGTGATTTCGATTTCAACGGGGCCGTTGAATCCGGGGTCGCGAGTCACTGTGCCCTGCACCTGGTTGACCGTGTTGCTGGCGAGAGTGACGGTCTTGGGGTCGAGTTTTACGGCGACGGCGTTCCGGACCGGCAGTTGGAACGGGCTCGAGAAGATTCGCCCCTGGACAGCTGTCGCGTAGGGGTGAGCGATCAGGTCGCCTCGCAAGACGAACTCAATTGAGGCAGCCGGCACATCCACCGGAACGGATACCGTGACCGATGCAGTCGCTCCACCGATGGTGACTGCCTGGTTGGGCATGACCTGGGCGATGGGCCGGTTGCCTTTTCCCCGGTTCTTGGGATCGATCGGACGGAGGGGTTCATTGGAGAGAGACGCGATGCGGACGGCCTGGCCACTTCTATTCTGTGGTGCCATGCCGTGAGCGGCGACGATGATGTGACCGGGCAGGCCACGGAAAATTGCCGTGGGGAGCGAGACGACTTTTAGTTTGGCTCCACTAGGACGGGTCAGCCCGACGGGCAGTAGGTCCTCGTGGCCCGGGATCGACTGGTTTGGCACGCGGGCGTTGCGACGCAGCAGTGGCTTGTTGCCGACCGATTCACCCACCAGGCTCAGCGATCGCAGCGAACCGGAGTCTCCTCCGGCCAATCGAGTCACGGTGATTGCAACTGCACCCGTGGTGCCGGCGGGAATCGTGGAAGGTTGCAAGCGAACCTGGTCGTCACCGGCGGTTTTCAGGGCGATCGGACCATTGTAACCGGCCCGGTTGACCTGCAGCTTGATCAGGCCCGATCCGACTCGCGGCAGATTCAGCAGAGGGGTTTGAAAGGCCAATGAGAAATCGGGCTGTCCCACCGGGGTAGACTGCAGCCGGTACAGGAAGTGCGAGCCTGCTCGCTGGTAGAGGTCGCCGACGGTGACTTCCAGGCGAGTGGTTTTGCCGGGAACGGTGTAGTCCAGTTGTGGGTCGCGTGATCCGGCCCGGTCCTGGCTTGTCGCCACGGGCTTGCCGTTCAACAGGATCGTCAGCTCGGCGTCGATCGGGGAATCGATGGCTCGTCCCAAAACACTGAATCTCAGCTTTTGACCAGGAGTGACATCCAACGCGTAGCGATCGATTTCACGAGGCTTGGAAATTCTCCCACTGATCGTCAACGGAGCCTGTAGTTTGTCCGAGAACCGGGAGTCGATCACGGTCCCGGGTTTTTCGGGTTCGACAACCTCGGTTCCCCGGGTGACTCGCAGCACCGGGGCGGGGCCGAGCAGGCCGGCGGACCGGGGCGTGGACACCAGCGCGCCGGTTTGGGAATTTGTTTTTCGGAGATCGACTGCCAGTGTCGTAATCTTGGACAAACCCGTGCCGACGGGCGTCACACGAATTTCACTTCCCGCAGTTGCAGCGGGTGGGAACACGGCATCCACCAGGGCCAGGTCACCGATTTTGACGCGAAACGGGCTGTTGCCAGGTGCCTTGAAGCTGAGATCGTGGATCTCGATCGTGTAGATGCCGTCGGCCGGTACAGTGACCTCGGCCCGCGTGTCACCCTTGAGCGGCACCTGGGACCATTCGATTGCCAGTGGCGTCCCGAGGGCGTTCTTGATCTCAACCACCGGTTCACATCCAGAACCCAGCCGACGCGCCTCGACGTCGGCAACCAGTCGTTGACCGGCCTTGGCTCGCACGTGACCTCGCGAGATCTGGGCACCGGTGATCATTCCGGAGAGGGCGACGGGAAGCTGGGAGGGAGCGGTGCTGGATGCCGTGTCGACAGGACGTTGTGGCAAACGATCGACGGCCACTGTCAGGGGATTGCTGAGACCGCCGACGGTGGAAACGCGTATGGGAAACAATCCGGCCGGCGCGGTCTCCGCGAGAGTGATGTCAACGGTCAACTTCCCCGCGTTGGATCCGGCGACCACCTTGGACTGGATGCCGGAGAGCGGCGCCACCACGAGCGGATTGGGGCCGAGATTTTTTCCGGTGAGAACCAATCGGGTGGTGTGCCCAATCTGCAATCCTCGGAGAGACGTGGTTGCGAGTTGTGGGGCAGCGGGCAGGCCGGCGACCGGTTGCTTGTCCTGGGAAAAACGCTTGCCGGCATCAGTACCAGCCACTTCGGAGAAGAGCCCGGCCGCATCGTCGGCGGTCAGTTCACGGTCGAACAACTGGAATTCGTCGATGATCCCGCTGAAATGCTCGATGGCAGGGTTGCTGGCACCGATGGTCAAGGGGGCCGTGTTGGTCAGCGCGGCGGTCTTGAGATCCAGCAGCCAGATGTCGGTGCCATCGGCCAGATCCTTTTCGGGCTTGCCGGTTCGAGTGGCTGGCTGACCGTTGATGAAAAGTCGTATGCGGACGTCGTCGGCATCGGTGTCCTTGTCGGCACCGGGAGCATCACCGACGGCCATCGTGGCAACCAGGTGGACTCGTTGGCGAACACCCAGCAAGCTCTTGACGCTGTAGTGGACGATCCGGAAACCGGTACCGTCGTTGACATAGAATTGGACCAGGTCTGTCTTGGGCTGGAAGTTGAGGCCGTAGTTGGAGTGAGACGCCTTGTCGGTGGATCTCTTGCCGAACAGTCCATGCGTGCCAGCGTCGTTGGCTGCGTGGAAATTGATCAGCAGCATGGCGACCGAGACGGCCTTGCCGCGGGAGATGTCAGGGCTGTTGGGGACCTGGACAAACTGTTTGCGGCCGGCCTCGAGCAGCAGGGCGCGTCCACCAGTCGTGGTCGAAAACGGCGTGGGGACCCGCCGGGCACCCGCGAGCAATCGACCCGTGTTGTTGGCCTGGCCACCCGTGGCCGTGTCGACGGCCGGACCGGATTTTTCATTGAAACCCAGGTCGACGACGGCGGTACTGCGGACCGTGGCGGCCTGGCTCGCGGCCAGCAAGATTCCGGTGAGCAACGCGATGAGGCAGGGGCGGATCATCAGGGGGATCTCCGAGGACTGTCATGTCGCTTGCGACCATCTTAGCCACTGGCTGCGAAGGTTCCCACGCCCGGGCTGCCCATCGCAACAATGGTCAGTCGGCGGAATCAATAGAGCAGCGTGGCCAGTCGTCGGCGAGCCTGGCTCACCACCTCGGGGTCTGCTGTTGGCATTCCGAAGAAGGTGACCAATGCGTCCCGGGCGTTTTGTCCGAGGCCATCACGATCGCGTTCGACGATGCCCAGGCAGATCGTGAACGCCTCGTCGAATTGCCGTTCTGCGGCGAGTGCTTCGGCCAGCTTCAATTGCAGTTCCCCGTCTTCGGGTGCGGCGTCGGCGGCCTTCCTGGCTTCGGAAACTCCTCCGGATTGACTGGCGGAACTGGTGATTTCGAGTTGGTCCTTCAGCGACTGGGCCTCGGGTTCAAGAAACCCGCGTTGTTCAAGTTCTGCAACGAGAGCGGCTGCACCGGCCGTGTCGTTGAGCGTGAGCGCCACCCGGGCCAACCGGAGTTTCACCGCATCGTTGTCGGGTTCCAGTGACAGGGCCTCGCGGTACTTGGTCGCGGCACGGCCAGGGTCGTCGGCCTCGAGTTCCTCGCCGTCAGCGATCAGGACCGAAGCTTCCGAAGGAATAAATTGCGACAACCACTCGCGAAGTTGTTCCTCGGTCAGGACGCCTGGTGCGCTATCGACCGGTTGACCACCGATGAACGCCACCAGCAGTGGGATGGACTGGACCTGGAAGGCCATCGCCAGGTCCTCGCACTCGTCGATGTTGACCTTCACCAGGTGCCAGCGGCCACCGGCTTCAGCAACCAGCTTTTCGAGCAACGGGGCCAGTTGACGGCACGGGTCACACCACGGAGCCCAGAAGTCGATCACGATCGGGACATCCTGTGAGCGGACCATCACGTCCTGCTCGAATGTCTCGGTTGTCGTCTCGTGGATAAACGGTGAGTCGTGACCCTTACCGGTCGGAGCCGGTGTGTCGTCAGAAGGGTCCAGCAGTGGAGATTCGGTCATCGGGGTCAGTCCGGAGTTGTGAACGAAAGGCGGTGAGGATCAGTCCCACCACCAGGGATGTTTGTTGTCGGGGATGGTGTCGGAGGTCTTCAGGCGTCGTTGAGCCAGCCGGGAGTCGTCGGAGAGTTTTATTGGGATGCTCTCGATGGCCTGGTGCGGTTTGAGCACCACGCCGCCGGAGACCAATGCGAGGATGATCCGGCCCCCACGCACAGTACGAGTGTTGTATATGGAACCGATCTGCTTGGGCACTTTTCCTTTGGCAATCCTGGCCCGTTGGCCAGACAGAAAGAACTTCATCTCCCAGCCGATTCGCTGTGGCAGTTGTTTCTTGCGGAGCAGTGCAGCCAGGATCGTGAGATCGATCAAGTTCTGCAATTCGGCGAATACCGGTGAACGATCGGCCAGTTGCGAGAATTTCTCGGTGAAGATCTTGGCGAACCGCCTGGTTGTCAACCTGGTGGTGGGCGAGTTGATTCGTTGACCATTCTCTCCGTGAATCTCTTCCTGGGCAAGAATCTGGGCGCGTTGTCCGGTCAACTGGAATGCGAGTTCGTCCGTGGTGGTGTATATGGCCTCGTAGAGCGGTATGGCCCACCAGCGTTGCATTGCGTTGCCCTGGGTTTTGAGCAGCGAAAGATGGCTGCGGAGCCCGGTGACCTGAGGTTTTTGCATGCCCAGGGCGATGTATTTCATCTGAACATCCGCCTCGACCATCGCCTGGGCAAAATGTGAGTCGGGGGGGACTCCCCAGATGCGTATGGTCTGGGGACCGAGAATTCTGGTCACCTGGCTGAATCGTTTGCGGATCACAGAGGTCGATGTTGCCGAGCTGTTGCGTTGCAAGTACCGCCTCGCCTGTTCCAGGCGTTGAGGGACCGGATCAATTGAGACTCCCAGTCCCCCCGGTGAACCGGAGCTGCGTAACGCGACCATCAGGTCATCGATTCTCAGTGGCGGTCGCCCGGTGGTCACACCAACCACCCGGCCATCTGCGTCGGGTGCAAAGCCTTCGGCCGGTCCGGCAATCAGCAGGTCATTGTTCTTGGGGTCGACAAACACGTAGTCGATCCGTTGCAGCCCGGCCAGGAACTGGATCTCCAGTGGAACCGGCTTGTTTGATCCCTCGAAGCTGGCGCAGGCCTGTTCGAGTCGAACCAGTGAGATGGTTCGCAGTGGGCTCTGCCGGTTGAGATCACCGGCGAGATGTTTTTTGGCGAGGGCCTTTCCCTTCTTGCGAGCCAGCAATTGATCACGGCTGGTAACGAATCGCGGGGCCACCAGGCCCTCTGTGTCGATCTTGACACCCCCGGCAAACCCTCCACCTCCTCCTCCGAGGCCACCGCCACCTCCTCCGAAGCCGCCGCCACCGCCTCCGAGGCCACCGCCACCGCCACCGCCACCGAAACCGAATTGTGCCCAACAGGGGGCGCAGGTCAGGGCGACCAACAAAACGGCGGCCAACCGAAATTGGCTGAGTAGTCGTTTGCGGTGCATGAGAACACTCCGAGGCCCGCAGAAAACTCGTGACGAGACTCCGCGTACGATTCCATCATATCAGCCGATGGTCACCGGGGGCACGGAGAGTTGTTGTCAAGTCATGGGAAGTGAGTCCAATGGTGGGGCGACGACACGGTTTTCACGCAATGCGGCGAAGAGAGCCGCCGTGACCAGATCCGCGGTCGTTCCAGGGTTGCGACGATGCTGGTCGGCTCGCAGCCAGTCGTCGAACCTGAGCAATACCGTCTCGCTGTCGTCGCCGTCGGGCCAGCCGGAATCGAGGACTTCCTGGGCGCGGCGCGAGGATTCGACGGCAGTCGCGGCACCACATTTTCGTGCGATCAAGGTGTCGGGTCGCTCGGCCTGGATTTTCAGTGCCAGTCCAACCACTTGTTGTTCCCAGTCGGTAACAAATGACTCGCCTCCAGCCAATCCCGTGTGGCTCCACTTGAGTACCTGTTCGAAACGGTCGTGATAGGCGGCGGCCACACCGTCTCGATGGGCGGCGGACTGCATGGCGACCATCAGCGACACGTCCGGCCGGTCGGCGACGTCGTGATCGTCGGAGGTTCCCAGCCCTCCCGGCCGGGCGATTCGAATCGCGTCGTAGACACATTCGGTGTCGTGGGTGTCGAGGCGATCGAGTACATCGGAGATGCCCTCGTGAAGAGTCGTTCCGGTCGGCACGGCGGCCAGGGGAGCCAGCAACAGGATGATTCCCAGGTTCGTGTTGCTGGAGGTGACACTGGCAGTGGCTTTGACCGCTGCGAGAACAGCCGGTCCAACTCCGTGGTGACTGGTCGCGGCCAGGATTCCGGAGACGGCCCGTGCGGAGCGGACCAAATCGGAGTAGGTCATGTCGGAAAAGGACGCGGCCGGGTGGACGTTTCCCGGTTTGGCGGCGGTGGCCTCGAGCAGGCAGGCCGTGAGAATCTGGTCGTTGAGACGAGTCATGTTCGGGCATTGTATCCTGAGCGGTGGGTCGCCGTCAGTCGCTCGCTTGACCGGCTGGGGGAAGGCTGCCTAAAACGCATGCCAGTGCCGGGTGTCCACCGGGCCGCCTCCATTCGTCCACATCTGACTGCCGGGGAAGAGATGAATTCCGAATACGACAGCAGCCTGCTGAGAACCGTGCACCTGGTGCCGCTGACGGCCTATGACGCCGACGGCCAGATCAACGTCCCGGTGCAGGCGGCACACATCACGTCAATGTACACCGCGGGGATGAGGGTCTACCTGCCGGCGGCGGGCACGAGTGAATTCCAGAGTCTTTCGGCTGACGAGGTGGTGGAACTGGTTCGGATCACTCGCGAGGCGTCTGGCCCGGATGCCCAGATCTTCGCCCCGGTTGGCCTGCAGGTGGGGCACGCTGTGGAGATCGGCCAACGATCGATGGAGGCGGGGGCCGACGGGATCATGTTTATGCCGTTCGTGCATCCGTACATGAGCGACGCGGGCGCCAGGGATTATTACCTCGAGGTGATCGACGCGGTTGAGGCTCCGACCCTGGTCTATCGTAAGGGGCCGATTCCGACGGATGACCTGTTGCTGGAATTGGCCGATGATCCCCGGGTGGTCGGGGTGAAATACGCGGTGAACGAGATGCATGGATTTCGGACGACGATGCTGGCAGATGCGGGGCGGATCGAGTGGTTGTGTGGGTCGGCCGAGCGATTTGCCCCATTCTACATGTTGATCGGATCACCCGGTTACACGACCGGAGCGGGCAACCTGGCTCCCCACGTCACACTGGCGATGCACGCTGCACTGGCGGCCGGGGAGTACGACGAGGGGCTTCGGCTCCAGGAAGTGTTGTTGCCGATCGAGGATTACCGTGCCCGGGCCGGTGACAGCTACAACGTGTCGATGTTGAAACACGCGATGACACTGGTCGGTGCCGAGTTTGGTCCGCCACGGGCCCCGCAACGCCAGTTGACCGATGCCGAACGAGCCGAGATCGACCAACTGATGGCTCCGATCCTGGAGGTCGAGAGCCAGATGCAGAGCGAACTGGTCAGCGTGGGATTGACCCCGTCCTGATCATTCGGAGGCGAGGGCTTCCTGGGCAGCGGCCAGTCGGGCGATGGGCACCCGGTAGGGAGAGCAGCTGACGTAATTCAGCCCGGCCCGATGACAGAACATCACGCTGGC